>JBLNCC010000112.1:0-29022 GCA_050260395.1 Betaproteobacteria bacterium | reverse complement strand
GGCTCGGCCACCCTGAGAAGTCGCGAACTCGCGGCCCTCCTCTTCTCAAGCTCGTCCAGCGACAGTATGACGGTGCTTATGCCGCCTTCCGGATCAACGCCGAGCGCCCGGCAACGTTCCCAGGAAGCGGTGATCAAGTCTGACCCGCCGGAGGATTCGGCCCGTGCTGGTCCGAACCAGTGGGCGTCCAATTCCCGATCCACGCGGGGCTCGTCGGGACCCAACTCGAGTGCTGACATGTCTAGACCGCCTCCGCAATGGTTGAGCGCTGGGAGAACGCGCTGCTCGCCGCGCAGTCTACCTCCCTCGCCCGCCGAGCCCACTTGCGAGCAAAATTGCGCCTGCGATGATGAGCACAACCGGCCACAGCGCGCCGAAGTCAAACCACGGACAGAAATTGCGCGCAAGCAGCACCCCGCCCACGCATACGAGAGCGATACCTAACACCTTTGCACCGCTGTTGTCACGGCGCACCCGGCCCCCTTCGGCGGGTGCCCGTTCCACCGGTGCAGCGGCAGGAGGCGGCGTCTCCCCTTTGAGTCTCGCCTCGACTTCTTTGGCTTTGTCTATTACTTCCTGCCGGATGCCTTCAGTCTTCTCGAACCTCTCGCTCGGTTCCGCCTGCGGATTCGCTGGGATCACGATCCACGCAATAATGTACGCCAGGATCCCTATGCCGTCGGCTAGTGCAAAGAGCACCCACAGCATCCGCACTATCGTGGGATCGATGTCGAAATACTCCGCGATCCCTCCCGCAACGCCCCCGATCACGCACTCGCTTTTCGAGCGATACAGCCGTCTCGCCACCGGCCTCATCCCCCCAAGCCGCTACTTCTCGTTCGCGCCCGTCAGATGAACGTTCTTTTCTTTTTGTATGAATTCGCAATGTGAGCCAGCATTTCCTTCTCGCAATTCGCTTCTCTTACAGACTTGACGTCCGTCCCAGCCTCCGATGCATATGCATCCACCAAGCGTGAAATCGCCTGCCTGCAGGTGCACAACGGCCCTCGACCCCGACCAGTCCCAGCAGCCCACGGCCCGAAGGGCCCCCTCGCGAGATGGGAAGGCGAGAAAAACAAATTACTGTGAAGATCGATCTTCACAGTAATTTCAGTAGTCATAGCCGCCGGTGCCGCACCCAAGGACTAAAAGGACTATATGGTCTGTGTACCCGCTGCTGAATTCCCGGCACCCGCGTGCTGTCCACGCACTCTCCGACCCGGACTCCTTACCGGAGCCGTCCGGGAATCACACAATGGTGCCCCACCTCTCGCCGCGCGGCACAAACCGGCCGAAGCCAGGTTTACCCACGATCTCCCGATCCCGAACTACGATTTTCCCCCTGACTATCGTGGTGAGCGGGATTCCCTGTACAACAGTGCCTTCGTAAGGAGTCCATCCGCATTTCGATTTCACGTCCTCGTTTACGAGAGTCTCCGAGGCATTCATGTCCACAAGGACGAGGTCAGCATCAGAGCCCACAGCAAGGCTGCCTTTCCTTGGATAGAGCCCGTATAGCCTGGCAGGATTCGTGCTCATGCATGAAACGAGCGTTCCCATGTGGATCTTACCTTTGGCCACACCGGTCAACATGAGTCTCAAGGATGTCTCCACCCCGGGAATGCCCATCGCCCCCGCCCACATGTCATCGAGGCCCTTTTCCTTGTTCTCTTTTTCAAAAGGACAGTGGTCCGAAGAGATAATGTCCACGAGGCCGCGTGCCATGGCATCCCACATTCGCTCCTGGGTGCCCGGCGGCTTCACGGGAGGAGCGAACTTCACCCACGGCCCTTTCTCCCGGAGAGTCTCAGTGCTTAGGTAGAAGTAATGCGGACACGTTTCAGCGTACGCTTTCACGCCCCTCGCCCTGGCCTGCCTGATAGTCGACAGGTTCTCTGGCGTGGTCACGTGAGCGAACACCACTCGAGCTCCCGTCCTTTCCGCCATAAGCAGAGCTTGCTGGATAGCCACTGTCTCAGCAAGCTCGCTCCTGGCTTCGTAGTGGGTCATGTAATCCTTGCGGCCCGCGGCCTTCAACGCCTCTTCATTGGCAGAGACGATCGCGTCGTCCTCCGCATGGATCAAGACGGTCCCATTCATGGCCGCGATTTCCGCGAAGACGTATTGCTGCAATCCCACGTGAATTGCGTCTGCATTGTGAAGATGGCACGTGAACATTTTGAATGCCGTGATTCCATGGTCCCACATTTGCTTCAGTTCTTTGAGGTTACCCTGGGAGATCCCTCCCTTCAGCGCGAAATCCACTAGGCTTCTACCCTCGAGATACTGTCGCTTGCGCTCAAGCTCCTTCCAGTCGAAAACTTGAGGGTTGGTGCGATGGTGTTCAATCACGGTGGTCGTGCCGCCGTAGGCCGCTGCGGTAGTCCCGGTGATGAAGTCCTCTCGGGACGTATAACCGGGGTCCATCATATGTACGTGGCCGTCGACTACCCCCGGCAAGACCACGAGGCCCTTTGCATCGATGGCTTCGTCTGCTTCAAAGCCTGTTCCAAGGCCCGATATGGTCTCTCCCGTGATAGCGATGTCAGCTTCAACGAGCGAGCCGTCGAGCAACGCAACCTTGCCGCCTCTAATGACCAGGTCAGCACGGGTCATCACAGAGTCCCCTCCTGCCGGACACCGAATTCTGAGACTCGCCACCACAATGTCGTCTGTGACACCTGTAGTTCACGTTCCGCCGGGCGAGCAGACATCTCACGGCCGCCCAGCGAGTATGCCTCCCTCCCGGAATGCCGAACCCGCCCCGCTCCGACACCGGTCGTTTCAGGCCCCAGCCTGCTGGATAAGCTGCCGGTACGATGCGGGCTCGCGACCGCGAACGGCGTCCGTGCCCGGAACGATCGCTTTGCAGCGAGCATCAACCGTAGGCAGCATTGCAGAGACAGCTTGCTCCCGGTCGGTGAAAGCTTGGGCGAGCACCGCCCCCGCGGGGTTGACGATTAAGCTCCCGCCAGCACCGTGTCGGCCGACAGCATTCGCTGCCGCCACGAAAACGCGGTTCTCTGCGGCGCGCGTACGTGCAAACAATTCGTGACGATCAGTCCCGAGGCAGCATGGCCAGAGAATGACGTCAGCCCCTCCAAGTGTAAGGATTCTGGCTACTTCAGGCAGAAAACCCTCGTACCCAAGCATGATCCCGAAATTGCCACGCCTGCCCCGGACCACGCAGTAATCTCCGTGCCCGGCGGTGTAGCGGGCCCTTTCGTTCGTATCTAGGTGCAGCTTGCGATATGACGCCACTACCCTCCCGCCCTCAACGAAAAAGGCCGTGCGATAGCGTCTGCCGCCGTCCAGTTCGTCCCCTGTGAGAACCACCGCAATGCCTCGTTCTGCCGTGGCCTTCTCGACGACACGCACTACTTCCTGATCATGGGTGACAACCCAGCTCGGCGCGACAGGCTCTGGAAGGACGACCACGTCGACCCCCTGCACGGCAAGGTCGCCTAGATATCGCTCGAGCTTGAGGGCCAGGTCCGGAACAGCCTGACCCATATCTAGCTGCAGTGTGGCCACTACTGGGACCATTTCTTCAGGAACCACGTTCTCCCCCATAATCCGGGCTAGCGGGACCTCTTGGAACGGGCGCACGAGGTCACCGTAAGTCTCGGGACGCCGATCCTCTGTGGGCGCGAAGACGCCGTCGACCGGCCCGGGATGGTCGAACGGCAACGGAATGTCCGCCTTCACGAGCTCAGGCAGGTGCGCAGCTCCCTGCGCAACCACGTCACCTTGGGGCGATACGACGAGGCTTCGACCACAGTACACAATGCTGTCGGCTTCCGTCCCGACCTTGTTGGCCATCACCACCCACGCTTGGTTTTCGATGGCCCTGGATTTCAACATGTACTCCACTTGGGGGCTGGTCAAACGCGTTTCATCCTTCCCGGTCGCGACCAGGTTCGTGAGGTCTATGAAGAGGCGCGCGCCTTTCAATGCAAGCACACGTGGAATCTCGGGGAGGCGTCCGTCAGCACAGATGAACATGCCTATGCGGCCCCAGGGCGTTTCAATCGTGTCGCCCGCATTCCCGGGAGTGAACCAACGGGAGTCGAAATGCCATAGAAACTGCTTCCGCGCGATTCCCGCACGTCTGCCTTCGGGATCGAGCAGGAAGGCCGCATTGTACGCCCCTCCGTTCGCGGACTCTTCAGCTATACCCACCGCCAAATAAAAGCCATGTTCTTTCGCCTTGTCCGCGAACAGCGCCAGCACCTCTGCGGTTGGTCTCAAGTGTGGGCGCCTCGATGGCCAGCCTGAAAGGTAGTAAGCTGGATAAGCGCACTCAGGCAGAACCACAAGGTCGGGGTTGTCACGTGCTGCTTGATCGATCATATCCAGGGCGTGGGTCAACCCTTCCTCCGCACGTTCCAATGGATATGCGTTGAGCTGCACACAACACACCCTGAGATTCGCCTTGGTCATGCCTCAAACCTCCCTAGTCTGGCTGCAGTGCCCGGACGCAGCGCGCGAACCCTTTATGAGGAGTTGGAGGCGGACGGGTACCGGCCGCGCCGTGCCCGCCGCCTCCAACAAAACGCGTGTTTACTCCTAGAATTCGGCCCAGTGTTCGAACATGGTGAGCCGCTCGGGGCCCTTGTCCGTCACAACGACGTCCTCTTCCAAGCGCACCGTTTGCGGCAGACCAGGGTGCCCGGCGAATGTCTCAATTGCGAAGCACATGTTCTGCTTGATCTCGGCCGGATAATCCAGCGAGTACGCACGGGAGATCCACATGCCTTCATACAGAGACAGACCGATCGAGTGAGCGAATTGCTGGAGGCTCACGCTTCCGAACTTGTCATCATCGTACACGGGGAACTTCTCCGCGACATCACGTGTGGTGTTCCCCGGCTTAAGTTCGGCCAGCGCGGAGTACAACGAATCGTAGCACTCTCTGTAGAGGTCTTTCTCCTCCTTCGTCGGCTTCGTGTCAACCTTGAAGCAGCGAACGAAGTCAACGAAGTACCCGCCCGGGCCGATGGCATTGATGTCCACTATAACGAGGTCCCCTTGACGGATCAACTTGTCGGTATGCCATCGCCGGTACGGGCTCGTGTTCCCGCCTGACGCTACTATGATGTCGTACACGAAGTCAAATCCCTCTTCATACAGGAACTCGTTGACCTTGGCTGTTATATATGACTCCTTGACTCCGGGCTTGAGCCACTCGTACTTGATCTTCCACATCGCCGCGTCTCCAAACGCAGACGAGATCTTGAGGCACTCAATCTCGTCACGCGTCTTGACCACACGTGCCTCGGAGAGCGCAGGCCAACCGTTCACGATGTTGAGCCCCTTCCGAGACAATGCGTGGTACGCCCTCATGTCCATGATGTCAATTCCGATTCTCTCCTTCTCCACGCCGCTCTCCTTGAGGGCTTGGTAGACGCTCTCGGCCATTCTGTCGGCCATCATCTCCTCAGCCGACTCCGCCCATTTCCAAGTAATGGCGGGACGAATCCGCCCCTCCATCCAAGGGGCATCGATTTTCGCACACTCAAGGTCCGAGCCCACAGTCTCAAACAGGATCGGCTCACCACCGCGGGGAAGAACGCAGTACCGAATGAAGATGTTGTTCTTCCAGTTGCCTTGCCAGACGCCTGTGATGTACCGCACGTTCTCTCCGACGAAGCAGACCAGCGCCCCGAGGTCGTGCTTCTCCATCATCTGCTTCGCGCGTGCCAACCGCTCCTGCCTCATGCGGTCGAAGTTGACGCGCTCCTGCCAGTCGGTTGATGTCGTGCTGTAAACGCGCCTGGGTAAGTACTCATGAGGCCTCTTGATGAACGATAGTTCCATTACGCACCTCTCCTCTCAGTATAGTATAGAGTCTCTATTCTAGATCTCGACAACTACTCTCAACACATCGCCTGGGCTGGTCTCCACCTTGTCGAAAGCCGCTTTCAACTCGTCCAGCGAGTATGTGTGGGTCACGATGGAGTCGAGGTCTATGAGCCCTCTCTCGGTGGCCCGGATGGCCCCTTCGAAATCTTCCGGTAGCATCGCACGAGTTCCAACTACAGTCAGTTCCTTGTAGTAGAGGTCGAAACCATCGAAGTCCCCAAGGTGTGACGGCAGAATGCCGAAAGCCAAGACTGTACCGCCCGGCCGCGTCATCTCCATAGCCTGCCGAAGGGTCTCAGCTTTACCGGCACATTCAATAGCAACGTCCACGCCGAGCCCGTCCGTGTGCTTGAGGACTTCTCTCACGACATCACCCCCGCCAATTGTCACGTCAGCTCCTCGACGACGCGCGAGCTCAAGCTTCCAGGCGCTGCGGGATACACCGAACACGGGGTATGCGCCCGAGGCCTTGGCAAGCTGAGTATGAAGTATACCCGCCGAGCCAAGCCCGACCACCGCGACGCTCGTCCCAGGCCTGATGGTGATCTGCCTGTGCCCCGCGAGCACAGTGCTGAGGACTACCAAACTCGTCGCGTCGTTGAACCCAACCGTTTCAGGTAGACGGTGGCACCGGTAATCCTCGACGGCCACGAATTCGGCGAAAGTACCCGGCGCCTCGCGGCCCATGAGCCCCCCATTGAGGCACAGATTGGGCTTTCCGGCCAGGCAGTATGGGCACCGCAGGCAGAACAGAAGTGGGTTTAGCACGACTCGGTCCCCGACCGACACTCCACGAGCTCCTGGCCCGAGTGCGACTACAGTGCCGCTGGATTCGTGACCGGGAACGAGAGGGAGGTTGGCCCGGGACTTGCCTGTGTATATCCCAAGATCCGTGCCGCAAATCGCAGTGGCCTTGACCCGGACCAGGACCTGCCCTGGCCCCGGCTCAGGAGCCTCGATGTCCTTTATGGACAGATCTCGCACGTCTCTCAACACCGCCGCCTTCATTTGCAAGACCTCACTTCACGACCTTTGCCACAAGCGCCTCAAACTCCGCCTGGGTCATGAGTCGTTTGTGCTCGTAGGCGAAGTCCTTGACCTGCCAGAGGATGGTGTTCACCTGCTCGTCTGTGGCGTCAACACCGATGCGGTCGAGCCACATCCTTATCGAATCCGCCCCGCTGTTCTTGCCGAGAACCACTTCGACAGGCTCCTGTCCCACGACATCCCATCTGAACGGCATGAGCTCAACGGCGTTCTCGAGCCCGCAATTCTTGAACCAACTCGAAATGATGCCCGATTCGATCTTGAATATCATGTCACCGACAATCGGTCTATTGGGTCGGACTTCGATTCCTGCCAGCTTTCGAACGAGTTTGGACAGCTCATACATCTTCTCAGTCTTGATTCCCGTATCTACCCCGTAGAGCACCTTGAGCCCGAGAGCGACATCCTCGTAAGGCGTGTTGCCCGCCCTTTCGCCGATGGCAGTAACAGTCGTATGTGCCACGTCGGCGCCGGCTGCGAGCGCAATGATGGTGTTCGCCGCGCCAAGGCCGAAGTCGTCGTGGAAGTGGACCTCAAGAGGTTTCTTTACCCTTTCCTTGACTCTCTTGACGAGGTAGCCGACAGCGTGTGGGGAAATGCCTCCGAACGTATCCACGATCCCCAGAGCGTCCATGTGTCCATCCCTGGCCACGGTCTCTATGAGGTTCAGGAACCATGAGAATTCCGCCCGAGTGCCATCGATGGGAAAGAACACTGTGTAAAGGCCCTGTTCCCGTGCGTATCGGGTAGCCTCCACCGATAGGTCGATAGCTTTCTGCAGAGGCCACTTGTACGCATACTGGATGATGTGAGTGCTCGACGGGATCTCGACGACTACGCCGTCAACACCGCAGTCGCGGGCACGCTTCACATCGTCAACCATGCAGCGCGCAAACGCGAAGATCTTGGGGCCCAGTTTCCTACGGGCGATCTCTTTGATGGCCTCCTCATCCTGTTTGGACACGGCTGGCATCCCCGCTTCGATACGATGAATACCAGCCTCAGCAAGCTTCTCCGCTATGCGTACCTTGTCATCCTTGCTGAACGTGATGCCCGCTTGCTGCTCGCCATCACGGAGCGATACATCGTGGAATTGTATTTGCCTTTTGAACTCCATTCCCTGACGAACTTCGGGCTCGAAATTCCACGGACTCACGAACCACTTGTCGCTTTTCCACGGCGTCTCACTCATTCTACCCATACCTCCTTATTTAGCAAGTATCTGGGACGCACCCCTTTCAAAGCTGCAAGCACCTGCTCCGCGGCCTTTCGTTGAAGCTCGACCGTGGACTCCTCCGAATAAAAAGCCGCGTGCGGTGTGATGATGATGTTATCGAACCGCAGCAGTTTGTTCCGGGAAACCGTGGTTTCGTCGGTGAGCACATCGAGGGCCGCACCCGCGATTTGCCCTGTCTCGAGGGCTTGCGCAAGAGCTTCCTCATCGATTATCTCCCCGCGTGCCGTGTTGATCAGGTATGCAGTGCGCTTCATCTTCCGAAACGCCTCCGTGCTGAAGGCGTGACGCGTTTCAGGCGTCAGAGGAGAGTGAATCGAAATGAAGTCCGATTCGGAAAGAAGTTGGTCCCAAGTGACGAGCCTGACGCCGAGCGAAGCCGCAACCGCCGGAGGCACGAACGGGTCATACGCGATCACCTGCAAGCCTAGGCTCTGCGCCTTCGGCGTCAGAGCCTGGCCGATCTTGCCCAAAGCCATCAGCCCTAATACCTTGCCTCTGAGTCTGAACATTGGCCGCCACGCTTTGAAATCGAACAACCCGCTCTTGACTGTCCGGTCGAGATGAGGAATCTTTCGGGCAAGCGCCAGTAAGAGACCGAGCGCGTGGTCTGACACCTCATCTATGCAGTAATCAGGGACATTCGTGACGAGGATCCCCTTCTCAGTGGCTCTGCGGACATCTACGTTGTTCACGCCGATTCCGTACCGCGCGATGATCCTGCATCGATCCAGAGTGTCTATAACCCTCGCAGTGACCGGCGCATAGCACACCAGAACAGCGTCGGCTCCCTTGCATAACTCAATCACCTCGTCCTCGGTATGACACTGCCCCGATACGATATGAGCGTCGATCCCCGAAAGCACGCGATGCTCTTCCTCCAGGTTGGGAAACACGTAATCAGTAATCGCCACTTTATACCTGCGTTCCACCTACAACCCCCCCGTCCAGGCCGTGCAGAGCTGATGATACGCTAGTCTGATGATCTGACCGCTTTCGCCTAAACACGCTTCGACGCCCTCTTTCGAATTCCTGCTTGCCGCCGCACTTAAAGAAAGGACAACCGGTCGAAATCAGCGAGATACCTCCAGGACCACTCTGCCGTTTACGGTCCCCTCGCGCAGCATGGACAAGGCCCTGTTCGCGTCCTCGAACCGAAGGATCTCGCCAACGACCGGCTTGACGCTGCCTCTGGTAACCAACTCGAGACACTCCTCTATATCTCTCTTCGGCGCAGCCCTGGACCCGATGATGTCGAGTTCCCCCAGTACCGCCTTCAAGCTGTCAACGCGGAGCTCCGCGGAGTACGCAACCAGCACCAGCTTGCCTCCCTTCCGGAGAGCGTTGATGCTATTTGTAACCGTCTCCACGCTGCTCACGAACTCAATCACGTTGTCCGCACCTATTCCTCCCGTCATCTGGACGACCTTCGCGCCCCACTCCCTCTCTTCACGCGCGTCTATGACCTCGTCAGCTCCATACTGCTTCATCAGCCCAAGTTTCTCGGGTTTCGTGTCCACCCCGATGACAACGTTTCTGAGGGCCTTAGCGATCTGTATCGCATGCAAGCCAAGGCCGCCGCCGCCGCCGACCACGACCGTACGATCGCCCTCGGCGACAGCTGCTCTTTTCCGCAAGGCATGATACGGAGTTGCAACAGCGTCCGAGATTATCGCAGCCTCGGCAAACGAGAGCGACGAAGGCTTCCGAATGAGACAGCCTTCGGGCACAGCGACGAAGTCTGCGAGCCCGCCATCCGTCTCGAACCCCAGTCTTCCCTTGAGATTCTCGCAGATGGTATGCCTGCCGCTCAGGCACCACTTGCAGTGGTTACACGGGACATAGAATGACACGAGGACCTCGTCCCCCACCTTGAAATCCTGCACTCTCGGGCCCTTGTCCACGAGGACACCTGAGAACTCGTGACCCAGAGTCAAGGGTAGCCGCTTCACCGGTATTTTCCCTGCCTGGATCTTCAGATCGGTCCCGCACACTCCCGCCGCTCGGACCGCGACCAAGACCTCGTCAGGCCCACATTCAGGCCTCTTCACCTCCTCCAGGCAGAGGGGCTGTCCTATCTCCTTCAAGCGCATCGCTCTCATCGTAGTCTCACCTCATCTCCGTCACCGACCAAGTTGTGACCTCTCGCCCGGAGCGTCCCGCCTGAGCATCGGTTGGCGGGCCCCCACTCCTGGTCGCCCCGACTGCTGCTCCCCACCGCCCGCCCTCGAACCGACCTCGACGTATGAGGAGCCCGCTCCGGAAGAGTCCTGGAACAACCTAGGAGCCACTCACAAGCACTAAGCGTTGGACACATCCACGTCGCCGAGTTCAGCAGCGGAGGCGAGGGCCCTCTCGTATGCCTCCGTGACGCCATCCAGATGCCGGACCACCTCTTCGTAGGCAAGACTGGGGTCCCGCTTGGCAATGGCCCTGACTATGGCGAGGTGATCCTCGAAGGCCTTCTGCATGACTCCGGGCAAACGCACGGTGAGGCGCTCCTGAGCAACGAGCATGTCGATGACCGCCAAGTAGAGCCTGGATAGGACCGTGCTGCCGGACGACTTCACCAAAGTGATGTGAAACGTCATATCGTTGGGGATGAACTTCGAAGGATCGTCAAGCGACTCACCGATCCGTTTGGCTATCCTCTCCAGCGTCTCGCACTCGCTGTCTTTTGCGTGCCTTGCAGCGAGCGACGCTGCCTCGGCTTCGAGAATCTTTCGGACGTGCAGAAGCTCCCGTGTCTCGCGCGCGCTGATGCGCAGCAGGCTGGTCACGGCAACCGGCCTTAGGAAGTAGTCCACCGACAGCTCCCCCGCGAAGATCCCTTCACCAGCCCTAACCTCGATGAGACCGTCCGCCTCCAGGAGCCTCAGTCCCTCGCGCAAGGAGGTCCTCCCGACTTTCAGCATCTCCGTCAGCTCACGCTCAGTAGGGAGCCTGTCACCCGGCTTTAGCTGGCGTTCTTCCATGAACTGCCTGATTTGCTCAGCCACAAGGGACGCAGTACGATGTTTCTGGACCGGCTTCATCATTCTCCCCCTACTCACACGGCTCTCGCCTTTGGGCAACGAGCGCGCCGCTCTCGTCGCAACGGACACGCACGCAACCGACCCTTCATGCTCACGCTTCTCTGTTGCAGCTCAAACTAGATGAACGACTCATGCCTTCGCTCGACTGCCCACAAGGCTTCCTAACACCAGGAGGCCGTGAGTGTGTTACATTCAACGACAGTCCCGACAGGACAAACGCCCAGCTCGCCACGGCACGGGAATCCCAGCGAGCGCTTCGCCTCTCTCAAGCTCCACAGGCCTTTCACTAAATGCCACACGTCAGCCATACACTGGCGAAGACCTTTCAACCGGCGGCTGCTCAGGTGTCTGCGCCGCGCGCCCATGCGCCGAAACGGGGCAGAACGTCCCTGCACCGGCGACTCCCTGCACCAGCCACACGTACCGTCACGCGTTAGAACGCGCCTCCGCTCACGGAACGAAACCCTCTGGAAGCCGCCTCTTGTACTTGGCGATTATCTCCTCGTCGCTCAGCCCGATGAACGGCATGAGCCCGTGGAGGCTGAGGGATGGACACCCCGGAAGAAAGATTCCCTTGTCCTTGTGACCTCTAGCGCAGTCCCCTATGACAAAAGTGTACGACTTCGGAGGGTTGTGATCAGCCCGGATATCCGAAGGATTATCCTTGCCAAGTATGAGTGTGATCCTCTCAACAGCGTCAAACTCTTTGACCTTTTCCTCATCAGCAAGCCAAGGGTCAAGACCAGTCCGTGTGAAGTGGCAACACCCTTTGCAGCTTCCACTCATGTACACGTCGATCTTTGGATGCAACCCGATGAGACTGATGTCGCCTCTGCGGAAATTCCTGCTCAGACGCTCCACTTTTTCGCCCTTTACATGAATCCTTTCGGGTCTACCTTCCCCGAGCCCTGCGACAGTCGCCTCGCGGATGTAGGCCACCTCGAACATCGGGTCGAAGCCCATAAGCCTCGCGCAAACGGAGTCAACCGCCACCGGATCTCGGCCCGCAACAACTGTGTTGAAATCCTTTATCAGGTCCTGTTTGTACGGCGACCCCGGCCCCTGACCCTGCATCGGCCAGAGAGCGTCGACAATGGAGAGGTCGGGCCTCACCAACCTCAGGAGGTCAACTATCTTCTGGTCTATATCGTTTCTGTGGTACTTGATTTGTTCGCTCCAAGGAAGCATGCCCTGGCTCAGCTTCATGGTCGCGGTCATGCCGCACACCTTGTGAGTCTTCATCTTGGCCAGGTAAACGATCTTGTCCGCCTGAACCACGCACTGCGGCAAGTGAACCTCGCCGCGCAACACGCTGGCGCCGGGTATCATTACGCCCAGCCTGACATCTTTCTCGAGGGGGACGACCTCGTCCACCCCTTCCCTCACGGCGGCGTCATAGACTCCCGACCGCTTGAGGGATTCGAACGAGTCTGCCCTGATACTCGACCTTTCAACCAGCGTGACGCTCCTGGCCTTTGCTGCGTTCTTGAGGTACCTAACCACCGCCGCGACGACCCGCGGGTCGCTGGTAATACCTGAGTCCGCTGAAACGGGCCAGCACGCGTTCACTTTCAGGAGCACCCTGTCGCCAGGCTTGATGATCGAGTCGATGCCGCCTATGAGCCGCAAGCTCTCCTCCAGCATCTCGTACACAGCGCTGACGGCGTCTTCCCCGTACTGCGTCGGCGAACCAGGTATCGTATCGCGATGGACTACAGCAACCTCGGGCATTTCAACCAACCCCGCATCCCTTGTCATCTCTTGCCAGGCGCTTCCCGCCCGCTCGGCCCCGCTACCCGCTGCCCCGACCTGCAACACCGGCCCGCGCCCAGCCGCCGGTCCGGCGTTAGGCGGGTCCCGTCTCCGACCTGCCGTGCTTCCGCTTCCGGGCGCACGGTCCGCTCGCGCGGATGCACGCCGCCCGCCAGCATGCCGCCCGGGTGCCGCTCACGGGCATTTCCGATCACCGTTTCATCAGTTCACTCCCGTACAAACCTGTGGGTTTGACGAGGAACACGAGAAGCATGATGACAAACGGCGCCATGTCAGCAATTGGGGCCCAAATCAGAAAGCCCAGCGACACAACCTGTCCTATGATGAGCGACGATATCAGGGTGCCCTTGATGCTTCCCAGCCCCCCGATAATCACTATCATGAACGCCGTTGACATCAGCCTCAGGCCCATGTGTGGGTCAACCATGATGAGCGGCGCGTGGAGCCCTCCCGCAAGCGCTGAAAGTCCAGCCGCTATGAGGAACATGACGGTGAACATCTTGTATATGTCTACGCCGAGCCCTTCCGTCTTCTCCGCATCCTCGATCCCGGCCCGAATTGCCTTCCCTATGATGGTTTTTTCGAGGAACAGCCATAGGCACACGTACAGGACGATCACGAGACCGACTACGAACAGCCGGTAACTCGGCACCTCAGCCCCGAAGATGTTTATCTGCCCGGGAATGGGCGTAGCAACCGGACGCGGCACTAGGCCCCAGATATACTTGGTGATGCCTATGCCGGTCAGGAGAATCCCAAACGATGTGATCATACTGAACATGATGCCCTTCTCGTATATACGCCTAAACACGCCCTTCTCAACTATGAGAGCCACCACGCAGCTGATCCCGATGCCAGCGAGGGCCCCAAGCCAGAAGTTGCCGGACAGCGAGCATACAGTGAACGTCAGGTACGCCCCGACAGTGTAGTACAGAAACTGGTCGATGCTGATGATCCTCATGAGGCCGTAGCATAGCGACAAACCTATCGAAAGAAGGAAGTAGATGCTAGCCATGCTAAGCCCGAACACAACTGCAGATATTACCTGACTGACATCCATTACTCATCCACCCTCTCTGCCACGCCACGGTCCGCCGGCGTCACGCTATCCCGTGACGCCCAACCGCTCTGCTACAGGTCTAGGTTCACATGATAATCGTGGGGGAAATCGTTCCTCGGAAGGCACGTCCGCACGACGTCGCCCCCCATTCCCAGCACCCACGAACTCCGATTCCCACCTGCGTTTCTGCTACGGCCTCTGCCCCTCCGCGCCAGCCACCCCAGGTGCGCGTCTTCGCGTGAGTCGGTTCACCAACGGACCCAGCGTGCCCACGATTCCCCTCTCGCCTGCCAGCATCACGAGTACCAGGAGGAGTCCGACTACGAGTTCCCAGTACATTATGAACTTGCTGATGAGGTCCTTCATCCCGATATAAACGAACGCCCCAACGAGCGGCCCCAACAGGGTGCCGACGCCACCGAGCAATCCAACGATGACGACCTCCGCCGCTCGCGTCAGCTCAGTTAGGCCTGGTGAGACGAAGCCGAAATAGACCGCATAAAGTGACCCCGCAAGAGCCGCCACGGCATTCGCGATCACAAACCCCAACCACTTGATCCTGAAAGTGTTGTATCCAAGGAACTGGAGTTTCGGCTCGTTCACCTTGCCAGCGAGGCAGCACGCGCCGTACACTGTCGTGTCTATGTACCTGAAGAAAACCCACACCAGGACCGTCACGGCAAAAACGAAAATGAACAAGTCATTGGGATTCTTCAGGTCAAGCAGGACCCCCTTCGTCATCCTGGCGAGATACCATAGGCCAGTGTCACCGCGGGTGATCGAGACAAGCCCCTTCTGGAAGAGAAAGAACACGATAGCGCAGAACGCGAGATTGGCCAGGGTAAAGTAGCTGCTGCTCAGCCTCACCAGAAAGAGCCCCACGAGCATGCTCACGACTATCCCGACCAAGACGCCGGCGAGGATTCCTGCGTACGGGTTGGTCCCGACGTAGCTCAGGTATAAGGCGGTGCCGTACGCCCCCAACCCGAGATACGCAGGCTGACCGAAAGAAACCAGCCCGAGGTGCCCCATGAGGAAATTGAACGCCATGGCGTACACTCCGAAGATCAACACGTCCATGATGAACGGTCGCGGGAGGATAAACCGCAGTACCAGCACGGCCACGAAAATCAGCACGATGCCCCCGTATTCCTTGAGCAGCTTCGTCATTCCACCTATCCCCTTCGTTTCACGGCATGAATCTAGAGCAAATGCTTCTCAAAAGCCAGAGTCTTGATCTCGTTCGTGTCTGAGACCTCGGCGCAGATCTTTCCTTCCCTTATGATATACAGCCTGTCCGCGACTTCGGCCACAACCGACAGGTTCTGCTCAACCAGCACAAGGGTCATGGTCTCTTTCAGTTCGTTGAAGGTTCGTGCTAGGTCCTGCACCACGCTCGGCGAGAGCCCCTCGGTAGGCTCATCAAGAAGGAGCACGTCGGGCTTGCCCAGAATAGCCCGCCCGATCATAAGCATCTGGCGTTCCCCGCCACTTAAGTACGCTCCCTTGCGGTTCATAAGCTGTTTCAGCTTGGGAAAATAGTGGATTACCTTGTCCCAGTCGTAATCCTTCATCGCATAGCTGGAAAGCTGAAGGTTCTCCATGACCGTGAGGTCCGAAAAGACGCCCTTGTCCTGAGGAATATACTTGAGGCCCTTTCTCACTATTTCGAATGAGCGAAGCCCGACGATGTCCTGTCCTTTGAAGACCACTGACCCGCTGGACGGCTTGAGAAATCCGCCTATGGTTTTCATCAGGGTCGTCTTGCCGGCGCCGTTTCGTCCGACGACACCCACGACCTCTTTTTCGGCCGCCCTTAATGAGACATCGAAGAGCACTCTCGACTGCCCGTACGACACGTTAAGGTTCTTGACTTCCAGAATCGGATTACCGGCCATGTTTTTCTCCGTCCTTATCGTAATATCGCTCAAATGGTTTATCGCTGGGTTTAGTCGATCTGCCAGTAGCTCTTCCGCACTGCCGGGCTTTGGAGCACTTCTTCGAAACCGCCGTCAGCTATGATCTGGCCCTCGGCGAGGACGGTGACTCGCTCGACGAACGTTTTCAGTTTTGTGATCTTGTGCTCCACGATCAGAATCGAGATCTTGTCAACATACTCCCTAAGGATGTCAATGGTCTCATCTATCTCTCTCTCGCTGAGCCCGGCAAAAGGCTCATCCAGTAGCAACACCTCGGGCTTGCCAATGAGCGCCATTGCCATCTCAAGCTTGCGTTTATCACCGAGTGACAGGTTCTTCGTCTCCGTCTCGGCCACGCCTGCAAGGCCGAACCTCTCTAGTTGGTCCCAGATAACCTTGTCGGACACGCAGTCCATCTTCGTGCAGAGCATGTTTCCGATGGAACTTCTCTTGTGAGTCCTAAAGTACGCAACCTTGAGGTTGTCAACCACCCTGAGGTTATCGAACGTGGACGCGAGTTGAAACGTCCTCCTTACCCCGAGGCTCACTCTGCTCTGCGGAGGAAGCTTGGTCACATCCTTGCCTCCGTAAAACACCGACCCTTGGTCGGGAATGTAGGCTCCGGTGATAAGGTTGAAGAACGTTGTCTTCCCAGCCCCGTTGGGCCCGATTATCGCTGCGGTCTCCCTCTGCCCAAGCCTATAGCTCACATTGTTGACGGCTGTGAACCCGCCAAACCTCTTGGTTATGCCTCTTGTCTCTATCGCTGCGTTGCTCGTGCTCATTCACTAGACCCCTTCTCCAGCCCCTCCCAGGGCGACTTGTGAGCTGTACTAGACCGAATAGCGCGTCGCGCCAACGTTTCTCAAGCCGACCCCTTCCCGGTGAGAGTGTGCATTCTCGCGCGCCCGCCGTCGCGCCTCCGAGAGATCCAGACACAGGGCCCCGACCCCATGCGCTGCAAGCGAGCGCAGCCGTGGGGGTGCACCGGAGCGTCGGTGCAATCGAGGATCGCGACCCACCCCGGTGCAGCCCCACGTCCGCCTTCATGCGCGCCTATGGCGCCGCGCACTCAATCTAGGCGACTTTCCCGCCCATCGTAAGCAGGACCATTACAGCCTGCGATGTTACGTTACTTGCGGTTAGTAACCCAAGTCCTTCAGAGGCGGCATCACACTGTCTCCGCCCTGCGATCCCACTATCGTGAACAGGTCCCAATTACTCTTCCGTTCTTTAGGGCTCTTACCCTTCACGAGGAACGCAGCATACTTGAACACGGCAGAGTGGTCCTCGCGCCACTTCGCCGGGCCCTTGACCGTCATGAAATCGGGGTTCTTCTGCATGTACTCGGAAACCTTCACGGCGTCGAACGTTCCTGCTTTCTGGACCACATCAAAGAGATGCTTAGCAGCGATGTAAGCGATCGTGGCATAGCTGTCGGGCGGATAGCCGTATTTCTTCTTGTACGCCTCGACGTACTGGGATGCAAGCTTGGCTACTTCCTTGTCAGGGAAGCCCGTCATGTCCCAGTAGAAGTAATGCATACCGTACAGTCCGTTCACTGCTTCAGCAGGAAGGCCCTGTGCAACCACGTTCGTGAGGAAGCTGTTGAAAATGGTCATTTCCTTGTAGAGGCCCATGTCGTACGTCTGCTTCAGGAGCGCGATCGCGTCCCCCGCGAATTGAGCGGACATGAACACATCGGGCTTGGCCGCCCTCACTTTCTGGAGGATGGTCACGAAGTCGCTCGTGCCGAGAGGCGCTTCCTCATAGCCCACTATCTCGCCGCCGTACTGCTTCGCGGCCGCCTTGACGCCTTCCCATATGTCCCAACCCCAGCTGTCAGAGCGCGCCAGGAAGAAGATCTTCTTCTTGCCCAGGGTGTTGATGGCTGCAGAACCAGCCATGTATCCGACGGTCCACGGGCTGTACGCCACCGCCCAAGTGTAGTTGGACAGCTTACCCTTGATGAACGCCTCTTTGGCCATGACAGCCACGGGGAAATATGGAAGCGGGTACTGCTTGACCATTTCATTGAGGGAATAGGCCAGGGGTGCCCATGTTTGCCCGACCACGGCGTTCACGCCGCCGCCAGCCATGTACATGAACCTCCTCACGCCTACGTCGAGGCTGGCCTCATCGTCTGCTACCTGGTACTTCACCGGGACTTTCCCCCAGGGCATGCTCAGGCCACCGGCGGCATTGATCTCGTCCACCGCAAGCAAAACGCCCTCTTGCTGGGTTTTCGCCACTGCAGCGAACGTGCCCGTTAGTGGAAGCAGTATCCCCAGATTGAACTCCTTGGGTTGCGCTGCCGAAGAGGCTACTGAGCCGACGCTTACTACCAAGAGGCACACGATCGACAACACGAGTACGAACGCTCTCTTCATCTGGGCCCGACTCTCCTTTCATTCCTGATGATTCCTGATGTACCTGGATCATGTACATGTATGCGATTTCGACACCTACAGCTGGCTCAGTCACCACTCGCTCCACGTCTCATGTGTTGAATGACTTGACGTGTCACCTCCCTTCAGCGAACGACTCTCCTGCCATTTAGCCGGTGTCTCCGCGCCCAGCAGACGGTCGGCACATCGTTCGAAGTCGTTCAAAAGAGTGAGTGATGCTGGCGCACATTGGTTTGAGACACCCCACGCGCTATGTGCAGACCACCCACACCCACCAGCGGGGCAACGCTCTCGAGCGACAGCGCCCAGGATAGGGTGAGGTCGTTTGTTTCAGCTAGCCTAGCAGCCTGATGGTCTGATAAGATGCTGTTCAGCGCGCCCCTCGCGAGTTTTTATTCTACACCCGTCCTCGAATTCCTCCAATCAAGACCCGTATTTCCGTCAGGCCATATAGCACGGCGGCGTCCGGCATCCCGTCGGTCCTCGATGTCCCGGAACGCTTCTCCAGATCCCCCTCCACTCGAATCCCCCCTACACCGTTCAAACAAGACGGCTCTAAACGTTTTGCAGAATGTGCCGATATGAAGAAAGGGGATTTTCCATGTCCACACACAAACCATACCTCAAAGAGGGGGCTCCGCAATGCGGATTCAAATGCACTTCCGTTTGGGCTTTAGGATTATCGCAGGTTACGGCCTACTTCTCCTCCTTATGGCTGTGGTTGGTTTCTTCGGTCTCCGAGGAGTCTCTGGCGTCAACTCGGTGCTCAACAACATGCTCGACCGTGACGTACCACAGCTGCTGCAGATCGAGCGCCTGAACGGCGCGATAGACAGATTCGCGCTCGCGCTCCGCGGGTATCTTTTCATGGGCGACCCCAAGCTGCGTGAGACGCTGACGTCCGCCGACGCCGAGATCCAAGAGCTGTTCACCGCGCTGTGCGGCGACACAGGTTCAGACACAGGTTCACAGGAGTCAAGCAGTGCCGTCACTGGAGCACCGAGTGCGTCGGAGACCCAAACCGAAAGCGGTCAGGCCCTCGTCGAGATACGCGACGCCTGGGAGAAGTGCAGAAACAGCGTGTTCGGCTATCTCGACAACGGACAGCGGGGCGAAGTCATGGCGTACATGACCGACGAGGGTGATGCCGTCGTCGAGAAGGTGCAAAATGACCTTGCCAGCGTGGTCGCGGCCCTCCGTGACCGCACAACCGCCGCTGGCGAGGCGGCGAAAGCCACAGCCGGGACCGTGCAGGTGCGCACCCTTGCCACATTCGCAGCCTCCATTGTGCTCGGGTTGATCCTGGCGCTTTCGCTTGCGGCAAGCATCGTCCGCCCAACAGCGGCGCTTGCCCGTGTGGCTCAGCAGGTCGCCACCGGCCATCTTCAGATAGAGGTGCCGGGCACCGGGAGAGGCGATGAGGTAGGTGCCACGGCCCGGGCTTTTTCCGAGATGGTGGCAAGCCTCCGGACGGTCGTTGAAGAGCTGCTGGGTCACGCGAAGCAAGTGGCATCCACGGGACAGGAAGTAGCTGCAAGCGCAGATGAGGCCGCAGCCGCCACCGAGCAAGTAGCGGAGACGATAGAGCATGTCGCCAAGGGTGCAGCGGAGCAGAGCGCGAGCGCTCAGGCGACGTCGAAAGCGATGAACCAGCTTTCCGCCGCGATAGAGCAGATAGCCAAAGGTGCTCAGGAACAGACCGCCTCGGTGAACCAGGCAAATGCTGTGGTTGCATCCATGGCGAAGCTGATGGAGGGAGTCTCGAGCACGGTCCGCTCTCTCATCTCAGCAGCCGAGAAAAGCCGCATCGCTGCAAACAGCGGGTCCAACGCCGTAAGAGACGTGATCGTGGGCATGGATGACATCCGAAACCAGGCCGAGGCCGTTGCCGGCAGTATCAAGGAGCTCGGCGCGCATTCGAGCGAGATCGGCAAGATCATTGAGGTCATCGACGATATAGCCGAGCAGACCAACCTTCTTGCATTGAATGCTGCCATCGAGGCAGCCCGCGCAGGCGAGCACGGCAAGGGGTTTGCAGTAGTCGCCGACGAGGTGCGCAAGCTCGCCGAGCGTTCAGGCAAGGCAACCAAGGAGATCGCCGGTCTCATCGGGACCATGCAGAAGGGCATCGAAACCGCACGAAACGCCACAGACCTCCAGGCGAACCGGGTGTCACAGGGAACCGAGCTCGCGGGTCAAGCCGGGCAGGTCCTCCGCGAGATAGACACAACCATGAAAACCATGAACGCAGAGGTGGAGAAGATCGCCGCTGCCGTCAAGGAGCTGGAGTCGTCCAGCGCCGAGGTAGTGAGAGTCATGGACAACGTGGCCAGCATCACCGAGGAGAACACCGCGGCGACCCAGGAGATGACTGCGTCCGCTGATGAAGTCCAAAAGGCCATACAGACGATGGCTGCGGTATCAGAAGAGACGGCGAGCGCAGCAGAGCAGGTGTCGGCCTCTACGGGTCAGGTGAGCTCCGCCATAGAGCAGATTGCTTCGTCCGCTCAGGACCTCGCAAAGATGGCCTCGGCCCTGGAGAATCTGGTGGCGAGATTCAAATTCTAACCTAAGGCTCGTGACGTTTACCTCTCCCATGCTGTAGGCGGATTCGGCAGCGGACCCACATGCTACGCGGTCCTTGTCGCCAGACACACGGTTCCCCGTGGACATGGCGTGTCCATGGGGAACCGTGTGATTGTCGTGCCAACCGAAAACGGCGGTCGACGCGCCGTTCGGCCGTACCCCTCGGTTTCGCGCGCTCGCAGTGCAGCCTCGGTACGCTCCTCCCCCCACGAACAACGTGACAGTGTCCTTCAGGCTTTCGCGTGAGGGCGGATGCGCAGGTCCGCCGCGCGTAACGGAGCCGCCGCCTTAACGCAAGGATAATACAGACGATTCGCGAATCATATATCTTTAGACACTGGCAGGTGCTGACCGACGGCGGCTGTGTCGGTCAGGGAAGAAGGTGGCACCTCCGATGGCGGGGGCGGTGACAGGCAAAGGTGGGAATCGAGGGCGCATCACGGACACTGCCGTGAGCGAAGGCGGCAAAGCGTACTCCTTGACGACTGGCCCGCCGACGAGCGCGTGCCGGGCACGTACAGAGTGGAGGAAACGTCCGATGGGGTAGAGGTAGCGTGGCATTTCAGGGCGGAGGACGAGTCCCGCACGTTCGCCTTAGCCTACCGCATCAAGGGGGCGGTCGTGTCTCACAACGACGTGACCGAACTCTATTGGAAGTGCGTCGGCGACGAATGGGTCGTGGGCGCCTCCGAAGCCAAGGTAACCATCGCCTTGCCGAAGGGAGCCAGCAAGGAGGACATAAGGGCGTGGGCCCACGGCCCGCTGTGGGGCTGATAATGTCCGCGCTCATCAAGAGGCGTTCGAAAAGGGGCCAGACGGAGTTCGCCATGTGGCGCGCGTTCCGCAAGTTCCTTTTGGATTTCTCCTCCCTGCACGACGCCCCCGTGCCTTCCCTGCGGCTGTGGGAGCACTACCTCGTGTACGCCGTCACGCTTGGCGTGGCAAGGCAGGTCATCGATCAGCTCAAGCTCGTGTTTCCCGAGCTCTCCGCCTAAGGCCCCGGCTTCGCCATCGGGCAAGGCTGGATCACGGCCTCGACCGGCAGCGATCTTGCCTCGTGCCTCACAAACCTGACGACTTCGCTCGAGCACTCGGTTCTCACCGCGGCGAGCAAGAGCACGTCCGCGGCAGGCGGAGGCGGAAGGTTCTCGGGCGGCGGCGGCGGAGGCGTCGGGGGAGGAGGCGGAGGCGCTGATTAAGCGGTAGGTGAGCGGCTGGACCCGTCAAGATGGGGCGGGTCGCAATTGCCCAGGCCACGGCCATGGCGATGTCATCGCCATGCCCCGATATTCACGCGCGAGCCGGCGACATTAATGAAGGGCGACCGGTTTGGAACATCGTCCCCAGGCACGGGCCCGCGGCTCGCGAGCCGAGGCGATGGAGGGAGAACCGACGCACCCCTGCGGCTGTCCCCAAAACGACCCCGAGGCTCAGAATCGTCCGCGTTCCATGAAGCATACGAGGTCCTCGAAGGTTCCGCGGAAATCAGGATGGTTCTGCGCCCGGCCACGGTCGAGAAGGAAGTCCTCTACGAGATAGGTTTGCATTCCGAGCGTCCCTGCCACGATATCTTCCTCCACATCGTTGCCCACCATCAAGCACTCTTGCGGCGCGCGCCCGATGAGCTCAAGGACCTCTCCATAATACTCGCGGTTGGGCTTGCAGAAGTGCATCGTCTCGTACGACGTCACCAAGCGGTAAGGAAGCCCGTCTAAACCTCCCCACCTCATGCGTTCCTCGATGGCGATCAGCGGGAACACTGGGTTCGTCGCTATGACCACGTCGAGACCTCTTGAAAGCAAGGTCTCGATCATCCGCCGCGCCGCGGGATGCGCGCGCACACCCAGTCGGTGCTTGATGAGCGGGAAATCGCGGCGGTAGAAATCGTCGAACACCGGCATGAGAACACCTTCGGGTATCCCTATGTGCGGGAAGAAGTCCTCCGCAAACACTTGCTGGTTGGTCTTGGATGGGTCGAGGTTCCTCACCATGGCGTCGGTGGACCTAATGATCTGCGTGACCAGACGCCCGGGTTCAACCATGTCGGCCAATCTCGTGCTGAGCGCGGCGAAGTATTCTTTGAGGAATGCGTCGAAATCATAATGAACCAAAGTGCCGTCGAGATCAAAGAGTATGGCGCGGACCATCCTATCACCTCACACGATTTCCCGGGATCCTCGGCAAGGCAAAGAGGCGCCTTCGGCAGTCGTTCGGCGTCGTTTGCGCGTTCCGCCACGTCCGCCCCCCTGCCCGTCACGAACTGGCGTGTGCTGAACCGCCCCGGAAGGATCGCGAAGGGCCCTCGCCGAATTCTTGTGTAGGCGCGCGGACATACCTTCGTGCCCCACAGGTTCATGTGCCGCGGGGACGACCCCCGGCGCACTTCGGCTTGCATAGGGAGAGGCGGGACATGCCCTGTTTCTACTCCGAGCCCATCGACGTCATATTCGATTCGCACCCAGGCCCGCCCCGAGCGTTCATTTGGCGGGGCGAGAAACACCGTATAGCCTCTATCGAGGCACAGTGGCAAGACCACGGCATTGGCACCGTGAGCCCCAGGCACGGCAACTGGCGCTTGCGCCGCCACCGAAATTACTATCGCGTCCGGACCGTCGAGGGAAGGGTCTTTGAACTCTACCTAGACCGGGGCGGGAGCAGGCATAGGTGGATCCTTTACCGGGAGCTTTAGGCGCCGGTCGCAGACCCTAAGCAGGCTTGGGCACCTCACCCGTAAGCCTTTCGACCTCGGCGGAGTATGCTGACGCAAGTGCACGCGCCACCGGTCCCGGTCTCCCGTCTCCCACCGGCAAGCCGTCCACCTTCACACACGACACGACTTCCAGCGTGGTGCTGGTTATGAACACCTCTTCTGCCCGGACCAAGAGGCTCGGCGCGAAGAAGTCCTCGACTACAGGCATGCCGCTCTCACGCGCAAGCCTCAACACAATGGACCTCGTTATCCCGGAAAGGATTCGCGGACCCTCCGGAGCCGTGTATATCGTCCCATCCTTCACCGCGAACACGTTGGCGCTGGCCCCTTCAGTGACATACGCGCCATCTCTTATCATGATGGCCTCCAGGGCGCCCGCGCGCCTCGCCCTTTCCTTCGCAATGACATTGGGTAGGAGGTCCGTGCACTTGATGTCGCACCGTAGCCACCGCTCATCCGGAACGGTTATCACCGGAACGCCTAGATCAACCCGGTCGGGCTGAGCAGGCTTTGCAGGCCGGACCGTGATGACGAGGGTAGGCTTCGCCGCTTCTGGAAACGCGTGCCCTCGAGGCGCCCACCCTCGCGTGACCTGCACGTAAAGGACCGCTTCAGGAAGGTTGCTCCTGCGAACCGCCTCGAGCATAAGCTCCCTGAGCGTGGACCTTCGTTCGGGTAATGACAGTTCGATGCCGCTCGCGCTTCTCTCGAGGCGGCTCAGGTGCTCGTCGAGGGCAAAAGGTGTGGCCCGGTAACACCTGACAACTTCATAAACACCGTCGCCGAATTGAAATCCGCGGTCTTCCACGGAGACGCGTGCCTCTGCCAGGTCCATAAACTCCCCGTCGACGTACGCGATCTCAGGCATCGTGAGTGGGTCACCCCCCTCGCGGCTTCACGCCAATCTCATTTATCTTTCTCCACGGTTGCGGAAATCCCTCCAAGCCGATCCCGAGCCGGCCCTCGGGACGCCGCAGCCACTCGCTGCAGGCGCACCGGCGCACATGCTCGCGCGGCACGCGCATCCCTCATAAAACCGCGTGAATGGAGGAAACTACATGTGTCAGGGAAGGCTGTGTGGCGACAATGAAGGAAGTGCGTGACCTCGAGCGCACAATTGCGAAACGGGCGGCCATCGTGTTGGCCGTCGCGGTGCCCCTCTTAGCTGCGGGTGGTCTTCACCGCGTTGCCATCGGCGGCCTCGCCGGGACGCTATTCGGCCTTGCGAGCTTCCATCTGCTGGGTGCAGCCATCGGCGCCGCGGTGACGGCGGGGCCTGTAAGAGCGCAGACGAAAGCCGGGCTGACGTACTTGGCCAGGTACGCCTTGACCGCGCTGGTCCTATACTGGGCACTGCGTAGCGACGTGGGGCTATTTCTCGGCACGGCGGCGGGCATGGTCATGGTCAAGTTCGTCATCCTACTCACGGGGATCCTGGGCCCGCTATAGACGGCCGGCCCTTCGAGGGCGCGCGGGTGCCGCCAAGCTGGCCCGACAAGGAGGACCGCGGAAAATGCCGTTCTTCGCAAGGACATATCGCGTGCTCGGCTACGAAATACCTGAGACGGTCATCACCACGTGGGTGATCATGGCCCTGCTCGTCCTGGCCTCACGTTTCGCGGTAAGCCTCATGACATCGCGGCCGCCAGAGGAGCCCCCGTCCGCGAGGCGTCTCGTGCCTGAACTGATTTACGAGGCTGTCCAGTGGCTCGTGGACGGCGCCATGGGCAAGGAGAACAGGGGGTTCATACCGTACATCGGCACGCTCGCCCTCTTCCTCGTGGTGGCCAACCTCACGGGCCTCATCGGAATCACCCCTCCCACCGCAGACCTCAACACCACGCTCGCTCTGGCCACCATCACCTTTGTGAACATCCAGTATTACTCGATCAAGCGCAAGGGCGTCGTGGCCTACCTCAAAGGTTTTTTCGAGCCTGTGGCGTTCCTTGCGCCATTGAACGTCATCAGTGAGATCGCCCTGCCGTTCTCCATGGCGTTCCGACTCTTCGGCAACATGCTCGGCGGCGCCATCATCATGGGGTTGCTGTATTCAGTCCTGCCGGCGTTCGTGCCCGTCGTTCCTCACATGTACTTCGATATCTTCGCGGGAATCATCCAGACGTTCATTTTCGTTATGCTTACCATGACGTTCATCGGGAGGGCAATGGACTAAAGCAAGATGCACGGCATCTTCGAGGGACTCGACGCGCTCAACACGTCTAGCGCCCTGGCCCTGCTGGGCCTCGGGGACGTGCGGCAACTCGTGGCGGCGGCGGGCGCCCACCCCCAGGCAGCAGTGTTGGCCGCGTCAGCGCTAAGTGCTGGTATAGCAATGGCTTCCGGGCTCGGGCCTGGGATCGGCCAGGGTTACGCTGCCGGCGAGGCCGCGGATGCGGTGGGGCGCAACCCCGCGAGACGCTCCGACATCACGGTGATAATGCTTCTAGGACAGGCGGTGGCTGAGACGTCGGGGATCTTCTCGCTTGTAATCGCGCTCCTCCTCCTTTTCGCAAACCCTCTCGTCACGCAGGCCGGTCCGCCGCTCACCCGGGCCTCGGCTACCCTCGGCGCCGGGCTCGCGATGCTCGCGGGAATAGGCCCCGGTATCGGTCAAGGGTACGCCGCGGGCAAGGGAGCGGAGACAGTCGGACGACGTCCAGACTTGCGGATGGACATAACCCGGACGATGCTCCTCGGCCAAGCGATCTCCCAGACCACAGGCCTGTATGGCCTCGTGATCGCTCTCGTGCTCATGTTCGCGCCTCCGTTTTAGGAACCCCGGCTGAGCGCGCCATAGAGTGCGGAGCGATGCGAGAGAAGAAGCAAGCGCGCCCCCAGCGATGAGTGAGGGGGTGCTGGCCCTGCCCGATCTCCGGTAAGCGCCGGGTTGCCGGCGTCGCTCTCGGGCAGAGCACCCCGCGCAGAGCGCCCTGACGGAACCCCGTCCGTCGGGCAGATGGCAGGGTTTTGACACCCCTCGTGCGATCACCGGCAACCCTTCGCAAAAGTCGGAGGCGATTCGTCCGAACCGCGCGAACCCGCTAGGTCAGGCCGGGCCCCCCTCAGACTTCCCGGCCTCCCTAGGCAAGAGCTGGTTCAGGATGATGCCCACGATGGCCGCGAGGCCGATCCCGCCGAACTGCAGGTTGCCCCAGATCTTGATCATCGCGCCGCCGATGCCTATCACCAGCATCACGCTGGCGATGATGAGATTCCTGGGCTGTTTCATGTCCACCTGGTTCTCAACGACCGTCCTCACGCCTATGGCCGCTATCATCCCGAAGAGCACAACGGATATGCCCCCGATGACCGGCTCGGGAATGGTCCTTATGGCCGCCCCGAGCTTGCCGATGAACGCGAGAAGGATCGCCATGACCGCGGCGATCCGCATCACCTCGGGCTTCCACACCCGCGTGAGGGCGAGCACTCCGGTGTTCTCTGAATAAGTCGTGTTCGCCGGGCCACCGAACAGGCCGGCAAGGGAAGTCCCGAGGCCGTCGCCGATGAGCGTGCGGTGAAGCCCGGGGTCTTTCACGAAATCATCCTCGACGGTAGCGCCGACAGCCAGCACATCCCCGACGTGCTCTACCATCGTGGCCACCGCCACCGGGGCTATCAGCCCGATGGCCGCCGTGTTGAACACGGGCCACGTGAAATGAGGCATCCCGACCCACGCTGCCTGAGCCACAGGTGCGGTATCCACTATGCCCCATATCAGGCTCACGATGTATCCCACGACTATCCCGGATATGACCGGGAGGAGCCGCAGGAAGCCCTTGACATAGAGGTTCACGAAAGCCACGGTCGCAAGCACAATAAGCGCGATTATCCAGTTCTTGCTGGCGCTTCCGATGGCAACGGGGGCAAGGTTGAGACCTATGACCATTATGATAGGTCCGGTGACGACCGGCGGCAAAAGGGATTCCATGAACTTCGGCCCCACGAAATATACGATCGCTGCGAGAACACAGTAGACCAAACCTGCTACGATGATTCCCCCCTGTGCCTCCGGAATCCCCATCTCCTTGATGACAAGCGCGACGGGCGCAATGAAGGCAAACGAGGAACCGAGGAATATCGGAACCCTTCCTTTGGTCACGAGGTGGAACCACAAGGTCCCGATTCCAGCCGTGAAAAGCGCCACGCTCACGTCAAGTCCGGTGAGAAGCGGCACCAGAACCGTCGCGCCGAACATGGTGAACGTGTGCTGGAGACCGAGAACCAGAAGCTGAGAGAAAGGCAACGGGTCCCCGGGCCTTACCGGCCCTCTTACCTGCACCGTTACATTCGGCTGGGTGCTTGCCACGGATCTCTCCTCCCTTCAAACCTGCTTTCCGCTACAGGTCATATCCACCGAAGAGGTCGGGCCGTCACCTACTCTTGCTTAAGGGCCCAGTAGACGTTCTCGGAGGTCAGGGGGAGGCACCTTATCCGAGTGCCCACCGCATGGAACACCGCATTCGCGATTGCTGGCGGCGTCGGCACCATGACGTGCTCCCCTATACCCCTCGCCCCGTACGGTCCGTCTTCCTGTGGAACCTCCACAAAGGCCACCAACATCTCGGGGATTTCAGCCGCTGTCGCTATCTTATAGTCAACATAGGACGGGTTCATTAGTCTGCCCTTCTCGTCGAACTTCATCTCCTCGAACAGCGCTATGCTCAGCCCCTGTACAACACCTCCTTCAACTTGAGCAGTGGCGGTCACGTGGTTGATGACGCGCCCTGCGTCGTACACGGCCGCCACCTTCTTGACCTCTATCTTCCCGGTCTCGAGGTCAAGCTCGATCTCGACCGCCTGAGCCCCATAGGTCCAATTCGCCACCGGTTTCGGGCTCTGGCCCGTCTCGGGGTCCATCGCCACGATTCCCTCTGGGATGAACTTGCCACGCCCCACGACCGGGCCGCCATATCCACTGAAATCAGGAAGCGTGGCGCCCAGAGCGAGCATGCCCACGCGAACGCGCCTTGAGGGGTCGCTCTTAACGAATACCTCTCCGCGCACCACATCCACGTCCTCGGCCGGAACCCCGAAGTACTTGGACCCGTGCTCGACGAGTTGTCTCTTGGCGTCTCTGGCCGCCTCCATCACAGCGCGGCCACACGAGCATGTGATCCTGCTTGCCACCGTTTGCCACTCGTACGCCCCGTAGTCGGTGTCGACCGGGTATATCTTGATGTCCTCGTACCGCACTCCAAGCTCCTCCGCGCATATCTGCGCGAGCACCGTGAAGGCGCCCTGGCCCAGCTCCTGGGCGGATATGTTGAGCACCACGGTGCCGTCGTCGTTGAGCTTCACGATGGCCGTCGAGGCGGCGTCGTTGGGCATCGCCGGCGCCTTCGTCATGCAGGCGATCCCTTTCGCCCGCACTCTCTTGGTGCCAGG
>JBLNCC010000111.1:0-50323 GCA_050260395.1 Betaproteobacteria bacterium | reverse complement strand
AGAGCCCATCCTCTGCCGGGACGAGCTCGGCATCGAGCTCGGCGCGCCATCCTGCGTGAGTGAAGTCACCCGTCCCGATGACGGTGAGGCCCTTACGCGCCGCGGCGGCCGCCAGAGGGCGCGGCCGGCAGTGGTCGCTCGTCGCGCGCGAGAAGTGTGAGTGGACGTGAAGATCCGCGAGGTATCGCACGTAAATCATCCCTATTGCTCAGTTAGTCTTGCCTACTCAGTCCCGGCCAATAGAGGAGTATTACGCCACGCGACGGAGAGTATCCTCCAGCTGCGGACTCGGATTTGACCTGACGCGGATTCGACCTGTCTTGTGTGGAGCGGACCCGGCGCGGCAAGCGCGGCCGTCGCCGCCCGAGGCGCGACGCCCCGGCAGCCCCCGGGATGGCCGCCCTGGGCGTGGCTTGCACATTGGACTGAAGGGTAGCACCAACTTGTGGCCGTCGAGTTGGAGCTCTAGCGGGCACCGATCTGAGCGGCACTGATCTGATCCGATCTGGTCTGGTGAAGGCTCGCCCCGGAAGGTTTCTCCGTTCGCCAATATACTGAGGGAGGCCAGAATACGTGGCCTTTGGCCGAACCTGGCTCCCGCCGAACAGAAGATCGCCGAATTCGTGCTGGCGAACCCCAATGATGTCATCTACGCGACGGTGACGCAGTTGGCTGAGCGTTGCGGAGTAGGTGAGGCTACGGTCATCAGATTCTGCCAGGCCGCGGGGTTCAAAGGCTATCAGGAGCTAAAGCTGTCCATCGCGCGTGACCTCGTGAGCCCCTTAACCAATATCATGGTCGGGCCTCTCGGCACGGTGGCGTGTCCTTAAGGATTATGCCGGCAACAAATGGCGAGCCTCTCAACAGCGGACTCGGTGAGTGGCTGGACTGGTTGCGTGGGATGGGAGCGGACTTGTCTACAGGGGATGTCGAGATAGCTCCATTTGCCCAGGCGTTCAACGGTGGGATGGTCATTGATGAGCATGGGCGGACGTCTGTCCAGGGTCTCTACGCGTGCGGCGAAGCAGCTGCCGGACCTCACGGCGCGGACCGGGTCGGTGGCAACATGATCGCCTCGGCCTTGGTGTTTGGCACGAGGGCTGGCAGACATAGTGCGCGTTATGCCACTGAAACATGGCGTGTTGCGAGAGGGATTCAGGGCGCCGCGGTGGCGCACTATGCGCCGGCGGGTGATGGCACGCCGACAGAGGCAAGATACCTGGGCAGGCTCAGGTCCATTATGTTCAAAGCCTGTTCCCTTGTCCGAGATGAAGACGGGCTCCAGCAGGCTATTGGCGAAATCGACTCGTTGACAAGAGATGGCGTCACTCAGAGCAACTCGTCTTGCCGAGGCATCACTCCTGCATGTGACGCGGTGTGTGGTGCCGCCGACAGTGCGCGCGCGAGCATGGACTTGCACGTGGCACTTACGGTGAGCAAGGTGATCTTGAGCTCAGCGTTGCTTCGGAGGGAAAGCCGGGGGAGCCATTTCAGACGCGATTTTCCACAGCCGGACGCGGCTTACGGCGGGCGGATCGAGGTGCGGATGGATCCCTCAGGCAACCTGACGTACACAGCACCGTGGCTCGGTCGATAGCGCACTGATCGGCGGGCCTCCATTGCGCTACGCATAGCACCTGCTGAGGGAGACATCCAACATCTGCCACGACGCGGTCACGTTGTGGTAAGGCTTCTCTCGCTCGACAAACTAAAACGCTCCTAGTAGCTCAGTCCTTTAACCACGACATCGGTCTTTGCCTTGTCTGAGGTCGGATATATCTCGCTTATCTCGTTAATCAGCTTTCCGTACTCACATGACGTGGGGGTATGTGAAGGTACAGCACACACGCCGAAGTTTTTCGGGGAGGACCGGTGCCGCCCGACGTGCAGCGTGAGGTTTCCTGTAGTCCTGCAAACACGCGCGAGCTGCTTAGACCGACGTATGTGGACGGTTTCACGCGGTTCCACGCGGCACCGGTGCGGCGCGGAGCGGCAGAGGCAGAAGAGTCTTTATCCAGAGTGTGGGAAGGCGTATAATGGACTCGCCGTGCGGTGCACCCACAGCCGCTTCACGCCTCATGCGGTTCCATGACGGGAGGAGTCACCCGTGTCAAAGAAACTGAAGGACCCGGCGAGCGGGCTTTCCCACCTCGTTGGCGCCTTGCTTTCCATAGCCGCTCTCGTTGTTCTGGTGCGCGCCGGCGTCGCCAACAATGACGTGTGGAAGATCGTGTCGTTCTCCGTTTTCGGCTCAAGCCTCGTACTGCTGTACTCCGCGAGCGCGACATACCACCTCTTGAACGTCTCCCGAAGGGCGCAGGTCGTGCTGCGCAAGTTGGACCACATCATGATCTTCGTGCTCATAGCAGGGACGTACACACCTGTGTGTCTTCTGACGTTGCGGGGCATGGTGGGCTACGTCTTGCTTGCGGTAGTGTGGACGCTGGCCCTCGCCGGCCTTTTCTTCAAAATCTTCTACCTCAACGCGCCCCGGTGGGCGTACACCGCCATTTACCTCTTGATGGGCTGGCTAGTGGTCGCCTTCGTCGTCCCGCTGGTGCGCGCGCTCAGTCCCCGCACGATGCTTTGGCTATTCGTGGGGGGCCTCTTCTATTCCGTGGGGGCAGTCATCTACGGCCTCAAGAGGCCCAATCTGGTACCGGGATGGCTTGGGTTCCACGAGGTATTCCACGTTCTCATTCTCCTGGGCAGCGCAAGCCATTTCTATTTCGTTTACCTGCTGGCGTAGGAAGACGGCCGCGATCCGCCATCGAATACCGAGGCGCCCGCCGACGCCCGCTGGCGCCTGCTGTCCGAACGGCCGGCTGCCCGAACGGCCGCTGGCCGAGCGGGCGCCAGCTATTCCCTTTGCCGAGGGCCGGTGCAGAGTGCAGATCGCCGCAAGTCCGCGGAGTTCTCCAGCGGGCGAATTCCCTCCAAGATTGCCCCAAGGTTGCCGCCGCTCTCCCGCGGACGCGGCGCGTTTGCGGCGCGCCATGTTCCGTTCAAATCCGCGGAAGGGCCCGGGTCCTTGCCCGGGCCCTTCCGTGCCGATGTTTTCTGTCGATGTTTTCTGTGCCGGTGTCTTCAGAACTCAAGTCCGAAGGCCGGGACCACGGACCCGGGGTAGGTTTTGTTGATAAACTCGGCCACCTGCTGGGAGGTGAGCGCCCGGGCGAGCTCTTTGAGGGCCGGGTTGTCCTTGTCGCTGGTCCTGACGGCGAGCACGTTCACGTACGGAGACTGGCTGTCCTCTATGAAAAGGGCGTCCCTCGTGGGAACGAGCTTGGCCTCGAGGGCAAAGTTGGAATTGATGACCGCGAGGTCCAAGTCGTCCAGGGACCTTGGAAGCTGAGCCGCCTCGAGCTCGATTATCTGGAGGTTCTTGGGGTTCGACGTGATGTCGAATTTAGTCGCGGTGATTCCGGCCTTGGGATCCAGCTTTATCAAGCCTGCCCGTTGCAGGAGGAGCAAGGCTCGTCCACCGTTCGTAGGATCGTTCGGGATGCCCACCTTCGCCTTGTCCCTGAGGTCCTTTATATCCTTGATCTTCTTTGAGTACGCGCCCATGGGCTCTATGTGGACCTTCGCGATGTAGGTGATGGCTAGCCGCCTGTCGCGGGCGAACTGCTCGAGGTAGGGGATGTGCTGGAAGAAGTTGGCGTCGATGTCGCCCTCCGCCAGGGCCAGGTTCGGGGTGACGTAATCGGTGAACTCGACTATTTCAAGGGATATTCCCTTCGCCGCGAGAATGGGCTTGACTTGCTCAAGGATCTCCGCGTGCGGCACGGGCGTCGCACCCACTCTGAGCTTGATGGTGCCCCCGCCTGCGCTCGTGCCCGTGCCCGCGGCGCCGGCCCCGAGCGCGCATGCGTAAGCCAGCGCGAGCGTAAGCGTAAGCGTAAGTATAACTGCGAGACGGAGTGTAAACGCCGGTGTGAAGGTTCGGTGCCTGCTGTTACACTTGCTAAACTTGTTCGTGTGCAAGCTCGTCACGTGTATCAACCTCTTTTCTCAAAGTCGCCTTTTCTCAAAGTTGCGCTCAAGAGCAGCCATGCTCACGAGCGATGGGTGGATCGTCCTGCGCACCGCCACCCCGGTTCAACCACGCCGTGCGGGTTCGCGCACGGCCGGCGTTCGAATGGGCCGCCGCAAGCTCGCGCTGCCTTTCAGCGGGTGAGTCGCGCGCGGAGTCGCCGGCGTTGTCCTTGCGCTCGGCCGCGGCACCCCAAGCAGGGCTCCCTGACGAAGTCTGGCCCGTCGTTCTGTCGTTGTTCGGTGTCTGGCCGCACCTCCTTTCCTGGCGGGCATGACCTCCCTTGCCTTGCCTCGCCTCAGCCCCTCCGAGACCCGGCTTTCCTGGCAATGGCTCCCCCAGCCATTTGCACGGCCTGGACGAGAAGCACCAGCACCACGACGGTGATGAGCATCACGTCTCCGCGGAAGCGCTGATATCCATACCGCACCGCCAGGTCCCCCAGCCCGCCGCCGCCGATGGCGCCAGCCATCGTCGAGTAGCCCACAAGGTTTATGGCGGTCAGCGTCGCCCCAAGGATCAGAGAGGGCATCGCCTCGGGCAGGAGTACTTTCACGATGATCTCCCACGGGGACGCGCCCATGGCCTGGGCGGCCTCGACCACGCCGCTATCGACCTCTTTGAGGGAGGTCTCCACCACTCGCGCAACGAATGGGACCGCCGCGACCGTGAGCGGCACGATTGCGGCCGTGGTGCCTATGGACGTGCCAGTCACGAGCCGTGTGAACGGCATGATCCCGACCATGAGAATGACGAACGGGATCGACCGTCCGACGTTCACCAACGCCGAAAGGACCTGGTTCACGGGGGCATTGGCCATTATATGATTTCTCTCGGTGACCACGAGCGCGACGCCGAGCGGCAGCCCGATGACGAGGGAAAGCGCCGCCGAGGCGCCTACCATGTAGAGAGTCTCACCCAGACTAGCGAGAACCACCTTAAACAACAGCATGCGAGACAAGCGGCATCACCCCTATCCACACGCGCAAGAGCCCTCAGCATCGCCGCAGGCGCCGGTCGACGCGCGGGATGCCCCCGGCTCACCGAAGAGCTCGCGACTGTCCCTGACCACCTCAACACGAGCCCCGGCGTCGCCCAAAAACGCCAGCGCCGCGTCCATCTTCGCCGGCTCGCCCGACAGCTCCACGAGCATGGTGCCGAACGGGACGCCGCCAATGTGATCGATGTGAGCCGTGAGAATGTTTACGTCCACCCTGAAGTCACGGACGACCGACGAGATCACAGGGTCTCCTGTAGCCTTGCCGACAAAGGAAAGTCGCACAACCCTCTTACCAGGTGATTTCGTTGCTGCCGTAAGGATTTCGAGGGCCCAATCCGGAGGAGCGGCAAGACGCGTCAGCCCCCAGACGAGGGCCTGCGTGGTCCCGTGCTTGGGCTGGGTGAACACGTCCAGCACCGGGCCGGCTTCAATCAGCCGCCCACCTTCGATGACCGCCACGGACCCGCATATCTCTTTGACGGCGTTCATCTCGTGGGTGATGAGGACGATGGTGAGCCCGAGGTCGGCGTTGATTTTCTTCAGGAGCCTCAAGATAGTCCTGGTGGTCTCGGGGTCCAGCGATGAGGTGGGCTCGTCGCAGAGCAGGACCTTCGGATCGTTCGCGAGGGCCCGCGCTATCCCCACCCTTTGTTTCTGCCCGCCGCTGAGTTCGCTGGGGTAGGCGTCCGCCTTGTCATCCAAGCCGACCAGACGCAGAATGGAGTGGACCTTTGCCGCCCTTTCGTGTTTCGGCCTGCGGGCGATCTCCAGTGGCAGGCTGACGTTTTCGAAGACCGTCCGCGATGACAAGAGGTTGAAATGCTGGAAGACCATGCCGATCTTCTTTCGCGCTTCGCGAAGCGCCCTCCCGCGCAGCGCCGTAAGCTCGACGCCATCGACGAAGATCCGGCCGGAGTCGGGAGTCTCAAGCATGTTAATGCACCGCACGAGGGTGCTCTTTCCGGCTCCTGACAGTCCGATGATTCCGTAGATCTCGCCCCGCGGGACTGTGAGGCTCACATTATCAAGGGCGACGACGGTGGTCGAGCCGACTTTGAAGGTCTTGCATATAGACTCGAGCTGAACCACTTGAGCATGTTCCTTTCCCGACCGCGAATCAAATGTCCGTTCAAAGGAGTCTCTTGCTGAGTTTCTTGCAACGAGAGGGGCCCTTTCCGCAGTGGGAAAGGGCCCCAATATCATTTCGTCCTACTTCCCTCATCTGCCGGTTCAATCCGCTGGATTCACCCGCTGGACTTGGCACCTTTCCCGTGGCGCAGCAGATACAATTGAGCCGCTGCACAAGGGAAGGTTGCCGGGTTTCATCGGGCCAGTCCCTCCACCACTCTTGATAAGAGCAAGCACAAGCCGTCAGGCGCGGTCGATATTCGATTTTAGCTGCATGTTACCACGTGTGCCACCCTGTGTCAATACAGGAACCCTCCGTTTTTTCCCGCGGGCGACCATCGTCCCGGACCCGGGGTCTTGCCCCGCAGCGACTCGGTCTTCGCAACCTATGCGCCGGCGGCGCAAGGGCTTGTGCGTCTTCACGCAGCCCTGGCTGAACTTGTCCGTGGAGCAGAGGTCTTCGCGAAAGCGATTCATAAGAAACGCCTTTAGCAAGGTAGATCACGCTGCCACGCGACGGCTGGTGTGCTGCCACGCCGCCACGGCACGCGTTCCGCACCCGGTCGACTTGACTTCGACGCCACCCATGAGGGCCCATGCGTCTATGATGAGCTTCTTGGAGGCTCCCTCCGCTCCGGGCCGGCTGTAAGCGCGGGATGAGACTATACCCCCGCCTTCCTCGTCCACGAAGTTCACGTCGCCCAGAATGGCGGTTCCCCGACACTCTACCGCAAGGTCCGCGGGAACCTTGACTTCTATGCCACCCATGATAGCTGTGAGATTGAGGGTGGTGGTGCCTTAGCAGTCTTCAGAGGATCGAAAGGTCGACATGCTACAGGCCGAGGTGGCGGCCGACCAAGGTGACTCCAAGAACGACGAGGATCAGACCGAAAGCACCTGAGGCGCTCAAGAACCCTTGCCGTCGGCCAATGTCCGCGTCGATAACCCCAAGGTTTCGGAGGAGCCAGCCGGCGCCCAGGGCGATTATGAGAAGACCCAGGAGGACGGAGTGGATCCGAATGTAGCCCATGGTCATCAACCCCTTTCTCAATCCGTTGGCGCGGGGTCCGGTCAGGCTCTGGGAGGCTCTCGCGAGCCGCCGCGTTCGCCGCGCACGCCGCCGCTCGAGGCGCCAATCACGCCGGGGCGTGCGATGCGGCGCGTGCCACTGGTCACGCGGTTGCGACCGCGCACGTTGGGACTCACGCCCTCCATGCGAGCACCTGCGCCGTCAGGGCAGCGGCTTACGCCGTAAACCCGAGTAACGCCAGCACCAGGGCTGCGCAGGGCAAAAGTCGCGCAATTACTTCTTTGGCTCTTGATTGGCGGGCGTGCTGGCGCTGTTCGGCTTGGAGCACAGGCCTGCAATGGTTGAGGATGACAAGAATGAGCCGTGTGTAGGCAATGACGGTACGCACCTATAGCGCCGCGTGGGTGGCGGCGTCTACACGAGGGCTCTCTTTGCTGATCTTCCGCGTTACAGGCTCATGGAAAAGGGTCTATATTCCGTAACGCTCCAGGATGCGTGCGGTAGACTCGCAGAACCCGATATCGTTCATGAAGACCAAAAGGCCATCGAGCAGGCCGGCTGAGTCGAGGGTGTGGAGGGAATCGATCTCCTCGCGGTCATAGATGGCCCTAGCCACCTGATGGTCATCGCGGGCTGCAAATCTCGACGTTACTGCGGAGTTGGCCCGAGTTTCGTTCATCCTGACGCATCTTCCACGAGGGTAACCACACCCCGAGCTTTCTATGCTGGAGTATTCTACATCGAAGGAAGAGTACCTCTGGCAAGGCCTGGGAACTCACAACCAATTTCGCGGCGCTCGATCGTGGCATCAATATCAGGGGACCGGGTCTAGGCGGCAGCTGGTACAAGACTGGGAACCTATGCCACAAAACGAGACCTATTCTCATAAAGCATTGACAGAGGGGTGGGTCGGATAGTAGAATTGGGTAGAAAGTGAAACTAGTGGCAGGAACTCGTCGTCTTGAGGTTGAGCGCTTTTTTTATCGAGATCAATGTATGCGCATTCAATCGGCGCCGTGGCAGGGATGACGCGTGATGACGAGCGAGGCAATGAGTGGCGCGCCGAGGAGGATCAAGGTTTGCGGAGTCGTCCTCCTCGTTACACTTCTCGCTTCGATGGCTGCTTTGGCCCCCGTTGGTTATGCGGGAGGCCCCAGGGAGAACCATGCGTTGAACAAGCAGGTGACCGCGAGCAGCTACACGCAGATCTACCGTGCTGAGAATGCGAACGACGGGAACGTCTTTACGTACTGGGAAGGCGCACCGCGCTCGTACCCCAACACGCTCACGCTGGATCTGGGCGACACATGCACCGTCAAGAGCGTCGTCATCAAGCTGAATCCCGATCCCATCTGGGCTAGAAGGACGCAGACGCTGGCGGTGCTTGCCAGCGCTGATGGCGCCGACTTCGTCACAGTGGTCGATGCGGCCGAGTACACCTTTGACCCGGAGACTGGCAACGCTGTCACGATCAACTTCGCGGCTGTGGAAACCAGGTATCTCCGCCTGGTCTTCACAGAGAACAGTGGGGCCACGGGAGGACAGGTGGCGGAATTGGAGGTTTACAGCGAGAGCACCGAGGAGGATCCCCTCTCCGTCGTGATCTACCCCGGCCCCGAGGGTGTGCCGGCCGCAGCCGACCGCGAGGTCTTCGTCAATGGGAAGCCGCTCTTCGTATACGACACCGCCGTGAACCTCAATCGCACGTGGGCAACCCGGCCGACCTTGGAAACCACGCCCGTCGCCTATTTCGACTTCGGCGGTGCCCCGGTCACCATCACTGTCAAAGCCCCCGGAACGAAGATTGAGTCCGCGGTGATCCGGCCGCTTTCCCTCGGCATCGTCCCTGAGATCAAGGACGAGACCATCACATTTACCTTGGACGCCCCCGCCAAGGTCACGGTCGAGATCAATGGGGAGATCCGCCGCGCGCTGCACATCTTCGCAAACCCGCTCGAAAGCGACCCTCCGACGCAGGGCGACCCGGGTGTGATCTACTTCGGGCCCGGGGTCCATAACGTCGGCCGCATCAACGTCGGCAGCGGCCAGACGGTTTACATCGCCGGGGGAGCGGTCGTGTACGGGTGGATCCATCCTACGGGCGCCACCAATGTGCGGATCACGGGGCGGGGCATTCTTGACGGCAGCGTGTACGACCGCTGGGGAGACACGGTCAACCCGATCAGCCTCAGATATTGCACGAACGCCGTCGTCGACGGCATATGCATCTTCAATCCCGCGGCGTGGACGCTTGAGGCGTACAAGTCCACGAACGTTTGGATAAACAATGTCAAGATCATCTCGGCTCGCGCCAACGGCGACGGGATCACAGTGCAGTCATGCGTAAACTTCAAGGCCGAAGATTGCTTCATCCGCTCCTGGGACGACAGCCTTGTGGTCAAGGGGTACGACGGAGACGTAAGGAGCGTTGCGTTCGAAAACATCCAGATATGGACGGACCTCGCCCAGTCGTGTGAGATCGGATACGAGTGCAGGGCTGCGGTGATGGAGGACATTTACTTCAAGAACATCACGGTCCTACACAATTTCCACAAGCCCGTTCTGAGCATCCACAACTCCGATACGGCGGTCGTGCGCAACGTGCGTTACGAGGACATCACCGTGGAGGACGCCCAGATGGGCCAGGGTGACGGGTGGAACTACTTCATCGACCTATGGATCGGCCCGTCGCAATGGTCTAAATCCGGTCGCGAGCGCGGCTGGATCGAGAACGTGTATTTCAAGAACGTCAAAGTGCTCGGCGGCAGGACGCCCATGTCGAGGATATGCGGCTGGGATGAAGCTCACGTCATCAGGGGTGTCCACCTCGAAGACGTAACCATCCTCGGTGTTCCTGTCGCGGATATCACCAGCGCGGGATTGGTCGGCAACTTCGCTTACGTCGAAGACCTCACTTTCGAAGGCGTCCCGGCGGATCTAGACGACGCGGCCCAGGACTCCTCCTCGGATTAACGGGGACGGGGCTACATCCTGTGCTAGGGCCGGGTCTGACCGGACGGCATCGTCCGTTCCCTCGTGCGCGGCGCGCCCAAGGGAGGGCGGGGAGCGGATGTGAATGCGCATCCAGCAGCGGGCGCCGAGGGCTCCGTGTCTTACCAGCACGCAAGGCCCACGCGGCGTCAAGCTGGAACCCGGAGGGCTTTTGTGCGGAGTCGCGCCGCCGCGAGGCGAGGGGAAAAGGTTGTATCGGAGGATGGCAGTGCCTCGTGACGCTATTCCGGGGCCGGGATCGAGCACCTTTTCCACATGGGATGTATGCGCATTCAGCGACCGATGTGGAGACCTGGCTCTGAAGACTCACTCGAGACTCGCATCCGGGCGGGAGGTGATGGGTGGCGTCTGGTCTGAATCCAAACCGGTCCAGTGGTTCTTCGTTGCTGGGTGGTTGGCGGTGAATACGTGGTATCAATGGTCGATTCCTCTCAAGATCCGTGAAGAGTCCCGCAGAAGCCTAGGACTAATAACGACCAAGGAGGAATGGTTGTGTCCAAGAGACTGTTGACGTGCGTGTTGGTGGCCTTGTGTTTGCTCGGCGCGACGGTGGCGGCGGGGCCGGCGGCAGGTGCGGAGACGGTGACGTTGCGCGTGGCCATTCCCGCTGACACGCCCGAGAACAAAGCGGCGATCGAATTCGAGCTCGAAAAGATTAAGAGATTCGAGGCCGCCAATCCGGGCATCAAAGTGACCCCGGTTAATTACGAGTATAATCCACAGACATTCGCCGTGGCTCAGGCAGCGCACAGCGCTCCTGATGTGCTGCTCGTCTGGGCGACGGAGGGCAGGGTCATGGCTGAGAAAGGCTGGCTCGCGCCGCTCGACGACTATCTGAAGACTTGGCCCAAGACAAGCTGGATCAACCCAGACGCGTTCCTGCCCTTCAGAGTGGACGGACGGATCTACGGCATACCGTATGACGGGTATGTCAAGCACATCATGTATAACAAGAAGATGTTCCTGGAGAAGAACGTGCCCTTCCCTCGGCTCGACTGGACGTGGGAGGAGTTCATTGATGCCGCTGTGAAGCTCACCGACCGGTCGAAGGGCATCGCCGGGTTCGCGCCAATGACGCGCGGCGGCGAAGGCGGCTGGATGCTGACCGACTGGATCTACCAAGCGGGCGGAGAGGTCGAGGAGTTCCGAGACGGTAAATGGTACGCCGTCTTCGACTCGCCTGAGGCGATCCGCGGCGCCCAGTTCGCCAAGGACATGAAGTGGAAGTACAACGTTGTGCCCGCCAACTGGAGCCAGGGCTACATGGACGTGTTCAACCTCTTTGCCACCGAGAAAGCGGCGATGGTTCCCCACGGAGACTTCACTGTGGAGTGGGTGATTAACAACTTCAAGTGGGACCCCAAGGACATCGGGTTGGCCCCCATGCCGAAGGGAGATGGACCCAAAGGCCGTCAAGCCGGCGTGCAAGGTGGCACGTTCCATGTCATCAACGGCCTTGCCGCGCCCGCCGTGCGCGATGCGGCGTTCAAGTGGCTCGATTTCGAGCGGTGGTCTGACGAGGGTCTCGAGAGCGTCAAGAGGGATATCGAGGAGAGACGGAAGAGCGGCACGTACATGGCCATGTTGAAGTACCCGGTCCTCAATCCGAACGTCGGCTACCAGAAAAAGGAGGACCAGCTGAAAGCGGCCAACCCGGACGTGTGCGTCATCTGGCCCGCGGACCTCCGGATGTACCTGCCGAAGACCGGCCATACGGAGCCTCCGATCGAGGCCCAGAAGCTGTACGGTGAGTTCCTTGCTCCGGTTTACCAGGCGCTGTTGAGCGACAAGAACGCCGACCCGGCGGAACTCCTCAAAGCCGCGGCGGCCAAGTTCCAGAAGGAAGTCCTGGACCCCTTGAATAAGTAGACCAAAACGGCTTGAAAGACGGGCGGCCCCGGCGATCGATGGTGTGAAGCGGGGCATCGTTCCATCGAACCATTGAATGACGGTGCCCCGCCCTGATCGCCGGGAAACCGGATGGCGCCCGCTGGGGGCGCACCGGGCCGCATGGATGCCATGGGGGGAGCCGGATGGGCGGATTTGCTCTGACAAGAGCACGTGCCGACCTGGGACATTCTTACAGGTGGGGGAAGCTGATGAAGAACGGCGGGCTCGGGCTGCTTTTCCTCCTGCCTGCGCTATGCGTTTTCGCCATGTTTCAGTGGTATCCGATAATATACGGCCTAATCCTGGGATTCCAGAAGATGGTACCAGGCCTCCCGCCGACCTGGGTGGGCCTCGCGAACTTCAGGAGCGTTTTGAGCGATTCGCTCGTGATACTCTCGTTCAAGAACACCTTGCTCTTTGTGGGCTTGTGTCTGGTCTTCGGGTACCTCGTGCCGGTGGTGGTGGCGATAGGCATAATGGAGCTCCGGCGCGGGCAGGGGTTTTTCCGGCTCGCCATCTACATGCCCAACATCATCCCTGGCATCGCCCTATACGTCATGTGGCTTTGGATGTTCGACCCGGCAGTGGGCCTTCTCAATCAGATCCTGGCCTTCTTCCACCTGCCGCCACAGGAGTGGCTTCTCGTGCCCAGGACAGCCCTCTTTTCGCTGATGCTCATGGCTACGTGGGCCGGGTTCGGCGCAACGGCCCTCTTCTATATGGCGGGCCTGAGCTCCATCCCGGAGGAGCTTTACGAGGCGGCTGAGATCGACGGTGCCGGTGTATGGCAGAGGATACGGCACATTACTCTCCCCGCTTTACGGCCCACGATGACGATCATGCTTCTCCTGCAGATACTCGCGACCGTGCAGGTGTTCCAGGAACCGTTCGTCATGACGGGCGGCGGCCCCAACAACGCCACCCTCACCGTCATGTACCAGGTATACCGGTACGCCTTCGTCTATTTCGAGTTCGGCAAGGCGGGTGCGTTGGGCTTCCTGACGTTTCTCTTTCTGTTCTTCCTGTCCTTCTTATACGTGCGCTACAGCCGGATTGCGCATTCGGAAGAGGTGTGAGCGTTGGCCGGGAGAGCACGCACTGTCATCTCGAACTTCGACCTGAAACGTCGCGGAGTTAAGATCGGCTATGTGTTGTGCGTCGCTGTAGCGATCGCCCTTGCGATATTCATGATCTATCCGCTAGTCTGGGTTTTCATGGGCGCGCTCAAGACGCCGAAGGAAGTGTACGAGATTCCACCCAGGCTTCTGCCGGACCAGACCAACTGGGCCAACTTCGTCACGGCATGGAGGGCATTTTCCTTCCCGCGATTCACTTTCAACACGTTTGTGCTTTTCGCTGGGATCGTGCTCTTCAAGTTTCCCATCACCTGTATGGCGGCATACGCCTTTTCGTTCCTGAGGCTTCCAGCCAAGCGCGCACTGTTGCTGGCGTTCATGGTCACGCTGATGGTCCCCGGCATGGCTTATATGATACCGAGCTATCTCATACTGCACCGCCTGCCGCTCTTTCATGTGAACCTCTTGAATACCTACTGGGCGTTTTGGCTGCCGGCCGGCGCGGACGCGTTCGCCATTCTGCTCTTGAAAGGCTTTTTCGACGGCACGCCCAGGGGGATAATCGAGGCTGCGCGAATCGACGGGGCATCGGAGGTGGGTATCCTCAGCCAGGTCGTTCTTCCATTGTCCAAACCCATCCTAGCGACTCTGTTCATCCTCAACTTCATGGGGACCTGGCGGGACTTCCTGTGGCCATACATCGTCCTGCGCGATACCTCGCGCTGGACCATCATGATCGCGCTATATAACTACGTGTTCCAAAGCCGGGTCCTCACGCCCAATATACAGTTGGCCGGGATGATGCTGGCGACGATCCCGCCGATCGTGGTCTTCCTGGCGTTTCAGCGATATGTCCTGGAAGGGGTGACTTTCTCTGGCCTCAAGGGGTAAGTGGAGGTAGTGGCGTCGGGCCCGAAGCGCCAGGGCGCCCGAGCGTCGAATCCGAATCCGAATCCGAACGAATGCACGAGGGAGAAATCGGAGGAGTAAATCGTGGCTGTTTCGAAGACAACGTTTGGAATGGGTAAGCAACGTGCCGGTCGCGTGAACGGCTTTCAACGGGAAGGAAATTCCGTGGTCTTCCACTGCGAGGGGGGGCTTTTGCGCCTCGCTGTGCTTTATGGCAATTGTGTGCGCGTAACCTTCAATTGTGACCACCGCTTCACGGGGAGGCGTTCCGTTGCGGTGGTGAATGCGCCTTCTTGCGAGGCCTTCAGCGTCGAGGACGCGGACGTCTCGGTCGTGCTTCGCACCGCTGAACTGACTGTCGAGGTCGGTAAAGCGGACGCCAAGATAAAGATATCCGATTCGGACGGCCGCGTCGTGTCCGAGGACGTAGGGGACGGCCTGACCTGGGGCCGCCGCACCGTGATGTGCACCAAGGCCATGGATAGCGAGACGCATTTCTACGGCTTGGGGGAGAAGACGGGCTTCCTAGACAAGCGGGGCAGGGAGTACTTGATGTGGAACACTGACGATCCGCTGCACACGCCCACCAAGGACCCGCTTTACAAATCCATCCCTTTGCTCCTGGTTTTCAACGGGAAATGGGCCACCGGGACGTTCGTCGACTACACTGGGAAGATCTGGTTTGATCTGGGCGCGGAGTCTGACGAGAGCTACAGCTTTGAGGTGGACGACCACGAATTGGATTACTACTTCATCTACGGCCCGGACCTCAAGCGGGTTATCGGCACGTATACAGACCTTACCGGGAGGATGTTCCTCCCGCCGCTTTGGGCCCTTGGTTACCAGCAGTGCCGTTGGGGCTACTACCCGGAGGCTGTCGTGCGGAATCTGGCCGATACATTCCGCGAGAGGGACATCCCCTGCGATGTCATATACCTGGACATCGATTACATGGACGGTTACCGGGTCTTCACCTGGGATAGGGAGTGCTTCCCGGACCCCGAACGCATGCTGGCGAACCTGCGGGCGAAGGGGTTCAAGATCGCTACCATCGTGAACCCGGGTGTGAAGAAGGACCCGAGTTACGGGGTATACGTCGAAGGCGTGCGCAGGAATCTCTTCTGTCGATGGTTGACCGGTGAGATCTACCACGGCCGCGTCTGGCCGGGCGAGGCGGCCTTCCCCGACTTCACCAAGGAAGAAACCCGTTCCTGGTGGGCTGAGAAGCACGACGTCCTGCTGGGCAAAGGCGTGGCGGGCATCTGGAACGACATGAACGAACCCAGCGATTTCTCGTCCTCAGCTCAGGACCGCACGCAGGCCACGGTCCCTGATGATGTTATAGCCGAGAACGACGGCGACCCGTGCACGTTCGGCCGCATCCACAACGCCTACGGGCTCCAGATGTGCCGGAGTACCTACGAGGCGTTCCTGCGGCTTAAGCCCGAAGACCGTCCGTTCATCGTTACCCGGGCGGCTTACGCTGGCATACAGCGATACGCGGCGGTGTGGACCGGTGACAATTGCAGCTGGTGGGAGCATCTGGCGATGTCTCTTCCTTTGTGCATGAACATCGGCCTCTCCGGTGTGCCGTTCGTGGGCGGGGACGTCGGCGGGTTCGAAGAAAACGCTACGCCGGAGCTCTTCGCCCGCTGGATGCAGGTTGGTGCGTTCACCCCCTTCTTTAGGGCGCATTCCATGCACAACACGCGGCCTCACGAGCCCTGGGCGTGGGGGCCTCGGGTGGAGGAGATCTGCCGGAAGTATATCAAGCTCCGATACGCGCTGCTCCCCTACGTCTACAACGAGTTCTACAAGGCGAGCCAGACCGGTTTGCCCGTCATGCGACCGCTCGTCCTGGACTATCCCGATGATGAGCGAACGCACAACCTGAACACCGAGTTCCTTTGGGGGGAGTCCTTCCTGGTCGCCCCTATAACCCAGCCGGATACCATCAAGCGATGCGTCTACCTCCCGGAGGGGATTTGGTTCGATTACTGGACCGACCGTGAATACGAGGGCAAGAAAGATTATCTCGTCGACGCTCCCCTCGACACACTGCCTCTCTTCGTCAGGGCCGGCTCGGTGATTCCCTCCGTCCCGGCCGCGAGCTATGTGGGCGAGGAGCGGTGGGAAGCGTTGACTCTGGATGTGTACCTGGGGGCGGAGGCCTGGTATACTCTCTATGAAGATGATGGCCTCACTCAGAAGCACCGTGACGGAGCATATAACCTCACCGAGTTCCATTGCAGCGCCTCGGAGGAAGGGATCATCTTTAAAATCAGGCCCATTGTCTCAGGATGCCGTTCCGGCCGGAAAACGTACCGCCTCCGTTTCCACGGCGCTCCACCGGAGCTGGGCAAGACAGGTGAGACCGTCGCTCGCGCCGAGGCGGGCGAGGGCGGGGTTAATGGCGGAGCCGATGGCGAGGCTCCGACGAGACGCCAGGTCGTCGAGATAGACGTTCCGGACGAGGCACGGCCTGTGAGCGTGGTCGTCGACAAGATGGGGTGCAGGATCGAGCGCGGCTAGGCGGAACGAGGAGGGGATTGATGTGCAGCACAAGCTCACCAGCGCGGAGTTGGCCAGGGCTTTGAACCTTTCGCAGGCCACGGTCTCCCGCGTTTTGAACAACAGCCCTTTGGTCAGCGAGGTGACGCGGGCGAGGGTCTTGAAGGCCATCGAGGAGTTCGGGTACGCGCCCGACGCTGCGGCGAGGGCGCTGGCCTCACGAAAGGTAGACACTCTCGGATTCCTCGTCGTAAACCCTAGGCGCCTCGAATGCCCCATGCGGAACCTCCTGGCTGACCCGTTCACCCAGATCCTCCTAGCCACAGTGGAGGAGAGGTTCCGAGCTAACGGCTGGAGGCTCTTGGTCTCCGTGATCGAGGGCGGGCTCCAGGAGATCGTCCAACTCGTGCGGGCGCATCGGATCGAGGGCGCGGTGATCAACGTGGCCCGCATGGATGATCGGGTGATAGAAGAGTTCCGCCAGACGCGGGGGTTCCAAGATTATCCCTTTGTGCTCACGGAGCTTGTGATCCCCGATCTCGAAATGCCTACCATTTGGGCTGACAACGCCGACGCCGCTGCCCGCGCGGTGGCCCACTTGACAAACCTGGGACACACGGAGATCGGGTTCATCACCGGGTCGGACCAGCTATTCAGCGGCCCGGAACGACTGCGCGGCTTCAAAGAAGCCATGGAGAGCAGGGGGCTGTCCCCATCCGTGGTCCTGAAGGGGAACTACGAGGAGAGCAGCGGCTACGACGCGTTTGTTGAGACGTTCAAGCAAAAGAAGCTTCCCACCGCGCTCATTGCCGCCAATGACCGGATGGCCATCGGAGCCATGCGCGCCGCCAGGATGTTGGGCATACGTGTGCCGGACGACATCGCGATCATGGGGATCGACGACATCGAGCTTGCGGCGTACGTGGAACCGGGTTTGACCACCATCCACTATCCCATTCGAGAGCTTGGCGAAAAAGCCGCGGAGATGCTGCTTGCCCAGTGCAGACGGGAGAAAGTGGAGACGCGCGTGTGCATCTCCAACAACCGGCTGGTCGTGCGCGGCTCGTGCGGAGCCAATCGTGACGCCGGGCAGTGGGCCCCCAGAGCCTAAGTGAGGGCGCATTTAGGAAGTCCGCGGGGAGCTCGGCGGGGCGGAAGGGACGGGATGGGCGTGGCCAAGATCGCGGATAGATATTACCGGGTCGACCCGTGGCGGATCATCGAGGAAGGCTTCGACCCTGCGCGCGGGCGTGTCTCGGAATCGGTCTTCTCCCTCGCGAACGAGTACATGGGAGTGCGGGGGTACTTCGAGGAAGGGTACGGCGGCGACCGCCTGGTCGGGAGCTACATCAACGGGGTTTACGAGGAACAAGTGACCCCAAAGCCCCAGTACAAGGGCATCTCAGACCGGTTCTGCTTTATGGTGAACACCCTCGACTGGCTTCATACCCGGATCACCCTCGAAGGGGAGAAGCTCGACCTCGCGGAATGCCGAATCGAGGGCTTCCGGCGGGCGCTCGACCTCCGCAACGGCGTCTTGGAGCGGTCCTTCACGTGGCGTACCAGGGCCGGACGCGTGCTGCAGGTGACCTTCATCAGGTTTCTCAGCATGGTCGCGCCGAAGATGGGATTCTGGCGCATTGCCCTGAAGCCGGTGAATTTCAGCGGGAACATCGAGATTCGGGTGGGCCTCGACTTTTCCGTGAAGCACGAGTCGGCGGGGACCAACTTCTGGTCGTGCCCGAGAAAAGGAATCGAGGACGGGATCGCGGGGATCGTGGGCCGGACCCAAAAGAGCGGTCACACAGTCTTCGCGGGCTTTCGGCTCTCGGGCGCGGAGAAGCTCGGCGTGGTTCCGGCCGTGACGGGCGAGAAATACATCGGCGTGGACTTGAGCTTGCCTTTGGAACAGGGCGTGTGCTCCCGTCTCGACAGAATAGTCTTTGTCCACGCCGAGAAGCGGCCCGAGAAGACCATCGACGAGGTTTGGGAGACAGGCATGAAGGGAGCGAGGGAACACCTTGCGACCTCGTATGAAGCGGCGCTCGCTCAAAACAGCGCCTACTGGGACGAAGTGTGGCGGGCCTCGGACATCGTCATCGATGGCGACCCCGAGAACCAGCAGGGGATACGGTATTGCATTTTCCAGCTCCACCAGACTTACCACGGCGCGGACCCATCGCTCAACATCGGGGCGAAGGGCCTCACCGGAGAGGCCTATAACGGCCACACCTTCTGGGACACGGAAACCTATTGCCTGCCGTTTTACCTATTCAACAATCCCAAAGCTGCGCGCAACCTCCTCGAGTACAGGTATCGCACGCTGCCTCAGGCCATGGAGCGTGCCCGCGCGCTCGACTGCCAGGGAGCGTGCTACCCTGTGGCCACGCTCGATGGCACTGAGAGCTGCGGCCTGTGGCAACACGCCAGCCTCCAGCTGCAGCCGACCACCGGGGTGGCGTACGGGATCTGGCACTACGTCCATGTGACGGGAGACCGGGATTTCCTGTACACGAAAGGCGCCGAGGTGCTGGTCCAGATCTGCCGGTTCCTCGCGTCCCGGGGGCAATGGGGGCAGAAGTCGGGGAAGTTCGGCTATTACTGCGTAATGGGGCCGGACGAATTCCAGATGATGGTGAACAACAACTGCTACACGAATTACATGGCGCAACAGACCTTCCGGTACGCGCTGGAGGTCTTGGACGAAATGCGCGCGGAAGAGCCGGAGAGGCACGCGGAGCTCGTCCGTGAGGCCCTCCTCACCGAAGTGGAACTATCCGCGTGGCGCACGATGGCTGACGAGATGAAGATCCCATATGACGCGGACACCGGCATCTATGAGCAGCACGACGGGTATTTCGATCTACCCCATATCGAAGTCGATTCGATCCCCGTCACTGATTTTCCACTCTACGAGCACTGGTCCTACGACAGGATCTTCCGGAACGACATGATCAAACAGCCCGACGTGCTGATGTTTATGTTCCTGTACAACCAGCGTTTCACGACCGAAGCGAAAAGGGTCAATTACGAGTACTACGAGCCAAGGTGCGTCCATGAATCCTCGCTCTCGCCGTCGGTCCACTCCATCTTAGCGGCTGAACTCGGCAAGCACGACGAGGCGTTCGAGTTCTTCAGGTTCGCCACCCGGATGGACCTCGACAACTACAACCGCAACACCGGCGAAGGGCTGCACGTGACCTCCATCGCCGCGGCATGGATGAACGTGGTGTACGGGTTCGGCTGCATGCGCTCCGACGGCGACATCCTCACATTCAACCCCTCTCTGCCGAAGGCATGGGCCTCCTATAGTTTCCCCGTCTCATACCGGGGATCGGTCATTGCCCTCACCGTCGACGGCCGGGCCGTGACGGTGAGGGTGGTGGCGGGGTCGGCCGGACCATCCGCGGGGCTGCCAGTGCGCGTCGCGATTTACGGCACCGAGTACGAGCTTGACCCAGCGGGCACATGCCTTACAGTGTCTAGGGAGACCGTCTGACATCGGGGCGGACTCCGCGTTTCCTCAAATGTTTTCTCATAGTCTCAAGAGGAGTTATTGAGGTCGCGTCGAAATGACTAAATCGATTAATGAAACGATTTAAGGCTCCGGAATTGCACGGGAGGAAACGTGCCGCCGGGCCGTGTATGATACATTTCTAGAATTACGGGTGAGTCTTTCTATGGCCACTGTCAAGGATGTTGCCAGACGGGCTGGCGTGTCTCCTGCCACCGTCTCGAACGTAATCAACCAGAAGGGCAATGTCAGCCCCGCGCTCGTGGAATCGGTGACGAGGGCCATAGAGGAGCTTGGGTATCGCCCGAACGTCCTTGCAAGAGGGCTTAGAGTGAGCCGCACGTACACCGTGGGGCTCGTCATCTCGGACATGTTGAACCCCTACTTCTCTGAGATCGCGGCTGGAGTTGAACGGATTTGCTCCAGGCGCGGATACACCGCATTGTTCTGCACCACAGGTGATGACGAGAACGCCGAGGCGAAGCACGTGCAAGTCTTGAGAGACAGGCAGGTTGACGGCATAATCGTCGCTTCGACCGGTGCCGGCAACGAGGTCATTGAAAAGCTCGTCGCTGACGGCTACCCGGTTGTCCTCATTAACCGGCGGCTTGAGGGCGTTGAAGCCGATTGCGTGGTAAGTGACAACGTTGGTGGGGCTCTACAGGTGATGGACTACCTCGTTTCCCTCGGTCATAGGCGTATTGCGTTCGTCGCAGGGGCGCGTGACTCGCTTCCGAGCCGCGAGCGGCTTGACGGTTACCTGCGCGGGCTTGCTAAGGCAGGCATCATGGTTGATAACGATATCATCCGGTACGGCTATCTTAAGTACTCAGGCGGCTACGAAGCTGCAAAGTATTTACTGGCGTTGCCTGACAGACCCACGGCTATATTCGCAGCCAACGACATGATGGCTATTGGCGTAATGGATGCGGCTCTTGAGGTCGGTTTCACGATCCCCCAAGACATATCGTTGGTTGGGTTTGACGATACTATGCTGAGCTCTCTCAAGAGAATCAACCTCACGACTGTCAGACAATCGTACTTGGAACTAGGTGAGATCGCGACTAAGATGCTGCTTGACAAACTATCCAAGAGGCCGGGCAGGCGCTCTCTTAAAAGGCAAGTGGTTCCATGTTCACTCGTTGTCCGCGGCAGTTGCGCACGCGCGACTGCAAAGACGAACGTACCTGGGGCAGGTAGTGCAGCTCCTGCCGGGAGGTGACTTCCCCGGCGCTGCCTCTTAAGGCTGTCTTGGGGTGTTCTGGCGAGGAGTCGACAGCACACAGAGTCTGGCGGGGAGCGAGGTGATGCGACGGCGATGTGGACGAATGAATGAGTGTAACTGCGAGGTTCCGGGCAAGGCTGGGCTAGTCAGAAGTCAGAATTGAGGGGGCGAGTCGCCCGGGCAGCGAGCAGCGTCGTACGTGCCAAGGCGGCCCGCAAGCAACCATCGAAGGAGGTCGTCGGAGTTGAAAGGCATGTTCAAAAGGTCCGCAGTGTTGTTGGCCGCGGTGCTTGTGCTCACTTGTTGCTTTGTTGCGGGGACTGGCTACGCGTCGGGGAACGTCGACCTTACCTTCACAGCGTGGTCGTATGGGGTTGAGACGGTCAATGACAATATCGCCAAGTTTGAGCAGATGTATCCAGGCATAAAGGTGTCGTTCTCGGACTTCTCATGGTTTGATTACCATGACATCATGGCGACAAGGTTCTTCTCCCAGACTCCCACCGATGTGTGCTATAGCTCGGACCATTGGCTTCAGGAGTGGGCTGCCGCTGGCTGGATTGTGCCGCTCGAGGACTACTTCCCGTGGGTCCGCGAGTCCAAGGGCGAGTTCGCCAAGTACGCCGTTGAGGGCATGACCTACCATGGGAAGCTCTATGGAGTCCCCTACTACGCGGACTTGATGATCTTCATATATAACGAGGATATGCTGAAGAAAGCCGGTTTCAATCATCCGCCCACGACCTGGGAGGAGCTTGCCGAACAGGCCAAGGTGATGAAGGCCAAGGGCATCTGCAAGTACCCAATCATCTTTGAGTTCGGGCAGCAGGAAGCCGCTGCCAACGAAGTCTTCATTTCGATGGTGTACTCCCGAAAGGATGGGCACATGTTCAACGGGCTGGAGCCTGTGTTCAACGCGCCGGGCTCGGCCGCTCTCAAGACCGTGGAGTGGATAACCGATGGAATGCAGAACTCGAAGATCATCGACCCGTCCTCGCTGACGATGGCCGAGATCGAGCTGGTCAAAAGCATGCAGGCCGGGCAGCATGCATTCACCATTCTTCCCAAGTACAACCTCGCCGAGCTGAACAATCCCGCCTCGTCGAAGCTCGCCGGGAAGTTCAAGATGGCGCTCATGCCGGGAGATACCCATGAAACGGTCGGCTACGTTAGGTTCTATGCCATGACCAAGATGGCTGTGGACCGCGGCAAGGACGTCGTTGACGCAGTAGGGAAGTTCATCCAGTATTTCGGCGGCAAGACGAACGGCAAGTACATCGTTGAGAAGCGGTGGGCAGTGGAAAAGGGCCTCGGTTTCGCTCAACTGCCCCTATATGACGACCCGGATGTCATCAAGGCCATCAACTCGTGGGGAGACGTCAAGCTCGAGCTTGAGCAGGCGAAGCTCGCAAGAGCCAAGGAGGGTCTGAGCCCGTTCTACGGAACATGGGACCTCTTCGTGAGGACCGAACTCCACAAGGCATACCTTGGCCAACAGTCACCCAAGCAGGTGTTGGATAGCTGCGCCAACAAATGGAATGAAATGAGAAAGAAGTAAGGTGCGCGGGTCTATCGGTCGGATTCGCGCATCGAATACGCGGCATTGGTCGGACCATCAAGTCAACGTAACGCGTCATCGGGGCCATCGGGTTCGTGGGGCGGCTCCGCGAGCCACCGCCCATGCCGGGCCGGAGCCGGGCTGGAGCTTGCCCCGCCCGAGGGCCTGTGAGAGATACAAACCAACCGGACTGATAGACAGAAATGGTCGGGGTTCAGCCTCTTTGGAACCTACCGGGGGGTATTTCGATGAGTCCTGCTCGGGTTGCTGCTGGACACAGTTGGCTTTCCCCAAAGGCTGGCATCGGCGGAAGACGCGGCGAAAGGCCCTTTCTTCTGGTTATCCCGACGCTGGCGGTCGTCTTGTGTTTCACCGTTTTCCCCATTGGTTATGCCCTCGTGCTCAGTCTGAGGCACTTCCTCCTCACGCAGCCCTGGGATACTTCGTTCGTGGGCTTGCGCAACTACTGGGAGGTTATCACCAGCGACTATTTCCGTGCTTCCATTGTGAGCACTTTCAAGTTCGCCATCCTGGCCGTGGTCGGCGTTCTGGTGTACGGAGGCGCTGGCGGCCTGCTCCTTGACACGAAGCTTTGGACCTCGCGCTTGCTCCAGGTCCTGATTCTCCTGCCGTGGGCCATCCCGCCGGCGATCGCAGGCATCATGTGGAAGTGGATTTTCCATGCCGATTACGGCGCGGTCAACGGGCTGTTGGTTCAACTCGGCCTGCTGAAGGATTACTTTCCTTGGCTCAGCACGCCTTCTACGGCACGCATCTGCCTTGTGATCGCCCACGTTTGGAAGGAAGGCTCGCTCGCTGCCGTGTTGGTGCTTGCTGGGCTTCAGACGATCCCGAGGGAACTGCACGATGCCGTCTTGTGTGATGGCGGCGGGCCGTGGACGTATTTCAGGCATGTCGTCATCCCGTTCCTGAAACCCACGCTCCTCGTGATCTCCATCTACGAGACAATGATCGCCATCCTGACGTTCGACCTTGTTTACGTAATGACCGGCGGGGGACCCGGGAACGCGACTGCGCTGGTCTCATGGTATGCGTATATCGAGTCGTTCAGGTTCCTCAATTTCGGCCACGGTGCCGCGCTGTCGTTCACGATCGCAGCTGTGATCCTGGTAATGATATTGGTGTACCTGAGGGCGCTCAGAACAGAGGAAGTATACTAAGGCGCGCCGGCGCGCCGGTCATGAATCCCGCGGGCGACTTTAGCACCGGCGCAGCGAGGCTCAATGTCAAGTGCACGGGCTCAAGAAGGCGGTATACCGATGGTTTCTCCCGGTCGGTCCGGTGACGGGGCCTGCCGGGGGCCTAGCGGCAATCCCCTGATCTGGCCTTGGAGACAGGCGGTTTCCCGGGGGTGTTCGAAGTCATGCTGAGGGCTAAGCGTTGGCGGACTGTGCTCCTTTATGGTGTATCGATCCTCCTCATCGTCTTCATTCTGTTCCCGTTCTATTGGGTGGTTCGCAGCAGCCTCATGGGCGAGGAGGACCTCTTCTCCCGTCCGATCGTGTGGTTCACGCCACATCCCACCCTTGATAACTACAGGTACGTGTTCACGGGCCAGATTCCCACGAGCTACGAGGTCAAAGGCCTCATGAGGAGCAGGATCTCTCAAGAGACCCGGTACATCCTCAGTGCTCTCAAGAACAGCACGGTGGTGGCGGTGTTCGTGACCCTCGTGAACCTCGTCTTCGGGACGCCGGCTGCCTACGTTTTCGCGAGGATGAGGTTCAAGGGGTCTGTGAAGGTGTACCAGTTCATCCTCATGAGTCGGCTTCTGCCTGCGGTCGCCATTGCGATCCCATATTACCTCATCATCAAGTGGGTGGGCCTGCTGGACACGTACCTTGGATTGATTTTGGTCTATAGCGCGGTCACCCTTCCGTTTTCCGTGTGGTATCTCACGTTGTACTTCCGAAGCGTCCCCGCCAGCATGGAGGAGGCCGGCCTTGTGGATGGATGCACGCGGCTTCAAGCGCTCAGGTTCGTGCTGGCGCCGGTCGCAGCGCCGGGCATAACGGCCGCTGCAGCATTTGCGTTCATGGCTGTCTATAACGAGTTCCTCTTCGGGCTCATGCTCACTCAAACCATCAAGAGCAGGACGATGCCTGTGCTCATCGCAGGCATCTCAACGAACCCCGATGTGAGCTATGCCTTGCTTTGCGTATGCATTGCGCTGGCGATAATCCCGCCGGTGGTCCTGGCGCTCGTCTTGAGGCAGTACATCACGCGGGGCCTTTTGACCACCATTTCGAAATGAGTCTACTGCGTTACTGATTCTGATCGGGGGTGCGATAGTGGGCAGAACTCTAAACGTGGGCGTGATCGGGTTAGGTCTCATTGGTTCCCTGCACGCGAGGGTCATGACTCAGCTTCCGAACGTGCACCTTGTGGCGGTAGCAGACGCCGATCCGGTGAGAGCCCGTGCGATCGGTGAACAGCAACGGTGCAGCTTGTATACGGACTACCGCGACCTTCTTGCCAGGGAAGACGTCGAGGCCGTCTCGATATGCGTCCCTGATGTGCATCACCGGGAGGTGAGCGTCGCGGCAGCCGCGGCCGGCAAACACATTCTGCTTGAGAAGCCGCTTGCTGCGACCACCGCCGAGGGAATTGAGATCATAGATGCGGTTCGGGCCGCCGGGGTTCGAATGATGGTCGCACACATATTGCGCTTCGACCCGAGGTATGTGCAGCTTCACGACTCTCTCTCGTCGGGGGAGCTTGGAGAGCCGATTCAGCTTCGCTTGAGGCGGCAGAACCCTGTGCTGACAGCTCGAAGGCTAGGTGGCTCTGTTCCGATACTGCAGTACCTCGGCATCCATGATGCCGACCTTATCCGTTGGTATGCATCGAGTGATGTGGACCGAGTTTACGCCCAGAGAGCTTCCAAGTCCAACAGCGGCCCTGGTGCCGAGGATGCCATTATCGCCCTTTTGACGTTCAAGAACGGAGCAATCGGGACGATCGAACTGGGTTGGGCGCTTCCGCAGAACTTCCCCTCCGGCATTTATGCTTCCGCAGAAGTTGTGGGGACCAAAGGGGCAGGTTACGTCAACATCCTGGACCAGGGCTTATGCATATGCACTGGGGACGGGATCAAGTACCCGGACACGCTACATTGGCCGGAGGTAAACGGCCAAATCGTGGGTGATTTGCGAGATGAGATAGCCCACTTCGTAGACCGCACGCTCGACGGACGCGAATATGCGGTGAGTAATTCGGACGCTCTCGCAGCTGTGCGGATTATCGAGGCCTGTGCGGAGTCCATCAACCGGAGCCAGCCAGTCCAACTGTAATGTGGCTGGGTGCTTCATATTTGGTGACAGGATACGGTAATACAGGGAGGGTTCGAAATGGACAAGACTCACAAGACTCGGGTGCTCTACGTTGGGGATTCTGCAGGGGTGGTCGGGCCTGTCTTCGTGGCGTCGCCGTTCGAGGTCGAGGTAAAGGGGTTCAACGTCCACGTGTGGGGACAGCCTCTCATCGACGGGCTTCAGGCTACTGGCGAAATCGAGGTAACCCATCAACCTAGCTGGCAAGCCTACGGTTCGTACCCGAAGACGCCCGAGGAAATGGCCGCGTACGATGTGGTCATAGTAAGCGATGTCGAGAAGGACGTACTGGTCCTTTACCCGGTATGGACGAAGGCTCCCATGGGGCCGAACAGGCTCGAGACAACGCGAAAGTACGTGGAAAACGGTGGCGGGTTCCTCATGGTGGGCGGGTGGACCTCCTTCTCAGGTCGCTATGGCAAGGCAGCTTACTATGGAACTCCCATTGAGAAGGCGCTGCCCGTGGAATGCCTCGCTGGCATGGACGACCGGGTGGAGTGTCCCGAGGGTGGAGCGGTCAAGATATTGGAGCCCGGTCATCCCATCTTCAATGGCATCCCGAAGGAATGGCCCATTATGTTAGGTTACAACAAAGTGAAGGTGAAGCCCGGTGCCAAAGTGCTGGCAACAATAAACGACGACCCATTCGTCGTCGTATGGGACTACGGCAAAGGGCGTTCCATGGCTTTCACCACCGATTGCTCGCCTCACTGGGGCGTTGACTTCGTGAAATGGGAGTATTACGGTCAGTTCTGGAGACAGGCCATCCAATGGCTTGCGGGAAGAGCGTAGACCCAGCACAACCGCCCTGAAAAGCGTTGCAGCTCTACCAAGGGTTTGTGCCCACGGCCACGGCGGTGCTCACCGTCGTGGCCGTGGCATTTTCAAGACCCTTGCTGGCGAAGAGTTACCGGTGATCCCGAGGCCGGGCCTCCGCGGAATGTGGCGAGTTGGAGCGCCCCACACTCTGACCCAGTTCCCGAGAACAGATGTGTTGCTGTCCGCCGCAAGGGAATAGCGGGCAAGGGAGTTCGACTTCTAGCCGTAATGAGCAGACCCCGGCTGCGTTTGCTTTTGACGCTGCGTCTGTACCGTGGTATGCTTTGCCTAGTATTATGGAAAGACAAAACCTTAGGCAAATACAAATTGGCGATATGGGAATGGGAATACGAGGGTGACCGAATAGCCTTCCTGCCGAATGCGGCCGGCCGCGCGAGACGCCGGTGTGGGCCGTGGGCCGGCCAGGGCACAGCACGCACGAGGGCTGCGCGGTATAAGTAAGGAAGGGAACATGGGAAGAGAAACAGAGTAACAGGCCTGGGGAATGGAAGGGGGGGGGAAGGGTGGGCGTGCGGAAAAGCCCTTGCTTGTTGGCAAGTGCCAGCAGCGGCCCTGCGAGCGGCATCCAGGCCGGGCGGGAAGCCGGCACCGGCTCCACAGTGAGCCAGGGCTACGGAGCAGTGCTACGAGACCCGCGCTTTGTAAGGCTTTGGGTGGGTCAGTCGATCTCAAACTTCGGAGATGCGCTGACTAGGATGGCGCTGCTCATACTGGTTGCAGAGAAAACCGGAAGCGCGGCGTCCATCAGTGCGATCGCTGCAGTGCAGCTAGTACCCATGATTGCCTTTGGACCGTTCATCGGGGTCCTGGTGGACAGATGGAACAGGAAGGTCGTCATGATCGCGGCCGACGTTGTGCGTGGCCTGCTCACGCTGGGTATCGTCTTCGCTCCCGACCTTGCAACAGTTTACGGCCTGGCTTTCCTTTCGGCCACGGCAAGCTTGTTCTTCATGCCCGCTCGGACCGCCGTGGTCCCGGAGATCGTGGGCAAGGCGAACTACATAAGCGCCACTGCCCTTGGTCAAGTTACATATCAGATCATCACACTTATCGGCCCCGCGGCGGGCGGTGCGATAACCGGCCTGTTCGGGGTGAGATCAGCGTTCCTCGTAGATGCAGGGACGTTCTTTGTGTCTGCCCTCCTGACTTTGAGCGTGAGATGCCCGCCTATCCTGGTCGTGGGGCAACGCCTCACCACCGCCGAATTCTTAAGGAGTTTCCGGCAGGGGATCGGGTTTCTGGCATGCAACCGCGTGTTGCGGTATCTGGTGGTCGTGTTCGCGATATCCGTGTCCGCGCTCGGATTCGTGACCGTCCTTGGCCCGGACTACTACCTGAACTTCCTTGGGATGAATGCTGAGATGTTCGGGCTCCTCCGCAGCGTCGAAGGGGCCGGCATGCTCGCCGGTGCGGCGCTCTTGGGGCAGTGGGCGACCCGTCTTGGCCGGGGCAGGGTCATATTAGGAGGGCTTGCGCTGACTGGTGTGTGGAGCGCCGCGTTCATCGCGAGGCCTCCGTGCGCGTTTGTCGTGCCTTGGGCCTTGTTGAGCGGCCTTGGCACTTCGGCCATCAACGTGCCGCTATCGGCTGTGTTCGTCGAGCGAACGGACGTGGAGATGCGGGGGCGGGTGTTCAGCGTGACGAACTCGCTCTTGAACGTGTCGAGCCTTGCGGGGCTTGGGTTCGGTGGCGCGGTGGCGCGCAGTTTCGGCACCGCGAACTGCATGGGAGTCTGCGGCGGGTTCGTGCTGATCGTGGCGGCCATTGCGACGCGCTATGCGGAGTTCCGGGAGCTCAACACGGGCAGCGCCCAGTCCGGCAGCACGGATGGCGAAGCCGAGCGGGAATGTCCGGCTTGAGCAAGGGGGACGTGGCTAGTCATGGAAGAGGGTACTTACGTCATTCGCGATGTCGACCAGCTCAGGATGATGGCGCACCCTTACAGGCTGAGGATCATGCACGACCTTGCGAAAGGCAAGTTCACCGTTACCCAGCTTGCGGAGAGGTACGGCGACACGCCAGCGAAAGTCCACCATCACGTGAAGAAGCTGGAGAAGGTCGGGCTCGTGAGGCTGGTCGAGACCCGTGAGGTGTCAGGCATACTTGAGAAGTACTACGAGGCCGTGGCCGGGGACTTCCACGTCGAAGGTTCCCTGCTAAAGACCGCAGAGGCGCAAGACTCCGCGACCGACTCCATCCAGCGTATGCTCGGCTTCATCTATAGAACCGCGAAAAGAGGCTTCGAGCAGACCGTGGCATCGGCAGGACCTAAGACCGGCGATGACGAGGCGGCGGGCGCCCGCGGGCTAGGCGCCGACCGCGCCGGCACCTTAGGGTTGACGCATGTCCGGCTCAGGCCGTGCGAGGCGCGGGAGCTCTCGGCCAAATTGTGGGACGTAGTAGCGCAGTACGAGAAGCGGTGCGATGGAGGCGAGCGGGGCGCAGGGGAGAAGCGGCGGCAGGATGGCGAGGAGGAACGCATCCGACCCAGCTCTTACGCCGTCGCCATCATCATCTTTCCGGATGACCCGTCCGAGGACACCCGCGCGGGCTCTTCCTGCTGATTCACGGAGAGTCAGATCGAAAAGACGGGTACACCTTGCGGATAAGCGCGGGATGGCCCACGGTGGTTCAACGCGGCCGTGGCGCGGTGTGCAGCACGGAACGCGATGATGACGCTAAGGGCGCACAACGCGCGTTCAAGGAGGCGGTAAGCTGTGGTACGCACCTGGAACGGAGACGCCGCAACACTTGAGGGTCCTCGCAGCCTCACGGCTGACGAGTTGCCGGACGCTGTTGCCCTTTCGACCGGGATTTTCAGCCCCGGCGGCACAAGTATGGGAATGCAGTTTCCGCTTCTTTTCTCGCCTGAGAACGCCGGAAACCTTCGCGTGTTCTCGGAGTGCGGCAGGATCGTTTCGCTCGTGGGCTGTCTCCGCCAGACCATTTGGGTAGATGGCCACCCGCTGCCGGTCGGGTCGGTCGGGTCTGTATGCACGAAGCCTGAGCACCGTGGCCGCGGGCTGGCAGGAAGGCTTGTTTACGACGTGTTTGCACAGCTCGAAGCGGTGGGAATTCCCCTCGCGCTGATCTCTGGAGACCGGGGACTTTATAAGCAGCTGGGGTGCGTGGAAGCAGGATGTTTCGAACGTTTCGAAGTCGCCCGCGAGGACTGGGCGCAAGCGGCACGGCGTTCCGAGGGGTCGCGAGCACGCGGAAACGGTGTGTGGTTTCGGCTTTTTCAGGAAGGCGACCTTGCGCTTCTGCATAACCTATATCAGGGAGAGCCTGTGAGATTCGGCCGCACGCTCGAGGAATTCGACCGGCTCATCTGGAGATGCCCCGGGCTGAAGCGGCTGTTTGGAGACGAGCGCGTCGTCGTATCGTATAGAGGGCGTTTGGACCAGGTGTCTGCGTACGTGATTACGCGCTTGCGCACGGCCCAGGACGGGTCCTCGAAGCTGCACATCGTGGAGTACGCTGGCGACCGCGAGGATGTCATCGACGCCATCAGCTATGCGGTTAGGCAGGACTCCCCGTCGGTCATCACGTTGACAATTCCAGCATGGGATACGAATTCCCTACGCCTTCTGAACGCAGGAGGCCTTTGGGGATTGCGGTCGACCCTACCTGGTCATACGCTCTACGTTACAAGCGTCCGGGCTCTCATGGAGAAGCTGTCTTCATACATTAAGGAGCGGCTAGGTACGCATCCAGGCACGGACGGGTTTACACTGCGCGAATCGGGCGACCCGGAATCTGGGCTGGCGCGATGGATTCTCGGTGTGGGCGGGGAAGAGGTGGAGATACCGAGTAGGCAGCACCTCACGCGGCTGATCTTCGGAGGGCTCAGCACGGAAGAATTACAGCGTATTGCTCCACATGAGCGGCCCAGACGTGTCTTGGCGACAGTCTTTCCAGTGCCTCTCCCTGTGCCGGGGTTGAACTACGTGTAGACAGGTGTAGATAAATGGGTAGGCGAGAATCCGGTAGGGATCTCTGGCGAGGAGAGGAATAAACGCCGGCGTGGCGAACTCTCACACGTGGGCGGTGCCAAACGTGAAGCAGGGAGGATAATGGAGAGGATAAGGGGGCGGGGGTACAATGGACCGCGCTGCACGCGATATCGGGAAGCTTGACACAAAGCGAATCGCGGTATACTTGGCGTTCTCGTTCGGGATAGCCTGGGCTGTCGGGCTGGTGATCTACCTGAAGGGCGGCCTCTATAACAGCCCCCAGCTTGTGCGAGGAACGCCCATTACCCTTGCGGTCGTGCTGCTTGCGACCGGCTACATGTGGGCCCCTGCCCTTGCGCACCTTTTGACGCGTGCGCTGACGCGCGAGGGCTGGAACGACACGTTTCTCACCCCACGGTTCAGGCGATCATGGCGTTACTGGGTCGCGGCGTGGGTGGGTCCGAGCATCCTCATCTTGCTAGGGGCCGCTCTCTTCTTCGCGCTGTTCCCAGGCTACTTTGACCCGTCCCTCTCCGCGGTCAAGGCGATTCTTCGAGAAGCCGAGAGCATATCGGGGCGTCCGGTGCCCCTGAGCCCTTGGGCCTTCGTAGTGATCCAGACAATCCAGGCGATAGTCATAGCGCCGGTTATCAACGGGCTCTTCACGTTCGGTGAGGAGTTCGGCTGGCGTGCGTACCTCCAGCCGAAGCTGATGCCGCTCGGTGGGAGGAAGGCTCTCTTTCTGATGGGCCTCATCTGGGGTGTCTGGCATTGGCCCGTGATCGCGATGGGGCACAACTACGGTTTGAGTTACCGCGGGGCGCCCTGGCTAGGGATGCTGGCGATGGTCTGGTTCACGATCGTGGCAGGGACGTTCCTGGGGTGGGCAGCGCTCCGCGCCGGGAGCGTGTGGCCCGCGGTGATCGGCCACGGCGCGATCAACGGGATAGCGCAGATCGGGATGCTTTTTGCGAGGGGTACCCCAAACCCGTTGCTCGGACCGATGCCGGTGGGGGTCATCGCGTCATTGCCGTGGGCACTCGTGGCGCTTTGGATACTCGTGAGGCGACCTCCACTGAAAAGCGGGTGAGTGAGCCAACGCGTGCCAATGGGGAGCTCGGAGCTGCCAGTCCCGCCACCACGCCCAATGCCCAATCGCCCCACCGTGGCGACACCCCGCAGATTGTGCGACTTGTGCGAGCGGACGCTTCGCGGTGCCTCACTGCGGTGGGCGGGTTGGGCAGGTTTCGCGACGGCAGGCGATGAGCTCGATGATCGCCGCCGGGTCCAGCCCGGCGAACCCCGGGACCACGTGGTCCGCGTGGCGAAGGACCTCCGGCTTGCCCACCCCCACGGCAAACATGCCGGCTCTGCGGGCGGCCACCACCCCGGCCTCGGCGTCCTCGAACACCGCGCACCGGCGCGGGTCCGCGCCGAGTCGTGCGGCGGCCAGCAGGAACACCTCGGGGTCGGGCTTGGCCTTGGACGCGGTGTTGCCGTCCACGACCGCGTCAAAGAGCGCTTCGATGCCGAGGCCCTTGAGGATGATGGGCGCGTTCTTGCTTGCCGACGCTAGAGCGGTCTTTATCCCCAGTCTTCTCAGGCCACAGATGAACTCGGACGCCCCAGGCAAGATCTCAGAGGGCGAGAGCTTACTTATGTATTCCACGTACCATTGGTTCTTCTTCTCGGCCAGCTCGACCTTCTTTTCCTCGTCCAGGGCGAGGCCGCCGATTTCCAACAGTATTTCGAGAGACCTCATCCTGCTGACGCCTTTGAGCCTCTCGTTGTCTTCGGGCGAGAAGTCGAATCCGAGCTCGTTCGCGAGGCGCTTCCACGCTAGGTAGTGATACTTCGCTGTGTCCACGACAACGCCGTCGAGATCGAATATCCCGGCTTCAACCGCCGGTTTGATTCCTGATGCCGATGCCGATGCCGATACCAATGTCGCCACGAGACTTACCCCTCCCTGTGGGTCCCTCTCCATTCGGCATGCCGTACCTGGGGGCCATTCTCGGCCTCTCGACCGCGGCACTCAAACGCCCTGGACGCCCGCGGCCCGTGCGCTGATGCCCACGAGTGTGAATTCGCAGCCCGCTGGAGTATTCCTGCACGACATCAGTGCCGGTCCCCGCACGCTTCCTCTCCCATGCATACCTTCGCAGGGCGTCGCGGCTGCCGTGCTTTCGTGGAACGTGCCGGGCGCGCGGCGAACGCGGCAAGGGCTTCCTGTCCACGCACGGCTTTCCCGATCGTGAAAAAAGTTGGCGGAGCACACGAAGTAAAGAAGAAGTTCACGAAAGAGGCGCGAATCAATGATATAGTTCAGGCATCGAACAAACTAAATAGGGAAGGCGCAGATGAAGAAGGCTTTGGACGGAAAAACGGGCCCTACCACTGGTAATCAGGACTTGGTGAAGGAACTCAACAAGGCGGTGATCCTCAATATCATATGGCGACACGCTTCCATTTCCCGGGCCGAGATCGCGAGGGTCTCAGGGTTAACCCGGGGGACAGTGTCGTCCTTGGTGGATGAGCTTATCCGCGATAGCTTCGTCAAAGAGATAGGCACGGGAACTTCTGCGCTGGGTCGCAAGCCCATAATGTTGCAGCTGAACGCCGAGGCCGGCGTGGTCGTGGGAGTCGACCTAGGTGTCAACTACATATTGATTGTGCTCGCCGACCTCCGGGCCCAGGTGCTCGCGCGTAAGAGACTGTGTATCAGTCCGGAGATGGGTGAGCGACGGATCATCGAAAAGATGCTCAACGGCATCGCCGAGATTCTTGCCGGCGCACCGCCGACGCCCCGGGGGCTCCTCGGTATAGGCGCTGGCGTTCCAGGGCTAGTCGAGATGGAGCACGGTCTGCTCAAATTCGCGCCCAACCTCAGATGGAAGAACGTGCCTCTCAAAGACCTCATACAGGAGCGGTTCGACGCTCCAGTCTACGTGGATAACGAGGCCAACGTGGGCGCGCTCGGCGAGAAATGGTTCGGCGCGGGGCAAGGGATACGCCACACGGTGTACCTGAGCGTCGGCGTGGGCCTGGGCGCAGGCGTCGTTCTGAACGGAGAGCTTTATCGCGGTGCCACGGGGTACGCCGGAGAACTCGGGCATTTCACAATTCATCCCGATGGACCCCTCTGCGGTTGCGGGAACCGGGGCTGCTGGGAGACGTTCGCGTCGGAGCTCGCCACACTCCGGAGAGCCAGGGAGGCGTTGGAGCGTGGTGAGGCCGTCATCCTCCGAGAGTTGCTTGGCACGGACAATCGGCAGGCTGGCGCCGACGACGCCACCGGCGGCGGAGCCGCGGGGGACCCAGCGGCACGGCTCTCTGTGGATCTGCTTTTGGAGGCATGCGAGCGGGGTGATGCAGCGGCGCAAGAGGTGCTCAGGGAGACAGGAAGGTATCTGGGGATAGGGATCGCAGGCCTTGTGAACGCATTCAACCCTGAGGTCGTCATCGTCGGTAACACCATCGGGCGTTGCGGACATTGGGTGCTCGATGAGGCAACCAAGGAGATGGAGGCGCGGGGTCTGTCCCAGCTAATAACAGGCGTCAGAGTAATGCCTGCCAAGCTCGGTCCGGATGCGTGCGCAATCGGTGGGGTATCGCTCGTATTGAGCGACTTCTTGAGCTTGCCGCGGATAACGTTCTGACGTGCGCGAGACGGCGGCGAAACCCGTGTACTACTTCGCTAGGGGGCGTCATTATGAAACGACGGCTCAAGAACTCGGTCGGCATCTGGGCCTTCGGGCCCAACGCGACAAGGTTCATGCCCGGGGGTTACCACCCGGAGGCTGTCAAAGAGACCATGGTCGAGCGGACTGCCAGAGCGGTCGAAGGTCTTGCGGACTACGTCGACGGTTTCGAATTTCACTACCCAAACGAGCTGAACGAAGACAACCTTGATGACGTCAGGCGAGTCCTGGGTTCTAAAGACATCTACTGCTTAGCGCTGGGGCTTTTCTCCTTCCCGGAGTTCGCGCTTGGCTCGTTCATCAACCCGAAAAAGGAACGCCGCCTGGAGGCGATCTCCATCGCAAAACGCGGGGTGGAGCTGGCCGCCCACATCGGCGCGAAGTTCATCATCTGGCCGGGCGGGGAAGGCTACAATTACCCGTTCCAGGCGGATTACAAGGAGATATGGTCGTATTTCATAGACGGCATCGGTGAGGTAGTGGATTACGCTGCTTCCAAGGGCGTCACGGTATTCCTGGAGCATAAGAACAGCGAGCCTGCCATGAAGATTCTCATGCGGAACATGGGAATGAGCTTGTATGTGGTGTGGAAGCTCAGAGAAAAGGGAGTGAACACGAGCAAGCTGCAGCTTAACATGGACTGGCAACACCTGCTCATGAACGGGGAGCATTTGGCGGAGTACGCGGCCATCCTCGCAAAAGAAGGACTTCTGGGCCACCAGCATGCGAACAGCGGTTGGGGCACGTTCGACGATGACAACATGGTCGGTGCGAGCTTCTTCACGGAGACCGTCGCCCTTGCTCGCGAGCTTCAGAAGGCCGGGTACGGAAGCCGGGGCGAGCGCATCGGGTACGATCTGTTCCCTTATACGGAGAACCAGGTCGAGGCGGTGAAGAGAAGCGTAATTCAATGGGAGTTCATCGACCAGATCGCTGCCAGGATCGACGAGGAGGCTATGTCAGTCGCCGAGCGGCAAAGGGACGCTGTGAAGGCATACACGGAACTGTATAAGGCCATGGGATTGGACATGTCCATCTTTAAGGCTTAAGGGCTAGGACCTTACGTGCGCGGGCGTAAGATGTCGGCCTTCGACAATTACAAAGACCGGGGCGGCGCGTGCGCGGACCGGTTACCAACCAGCAGGCCGGAAAGCCGGAAAGGGAGTGATATCGTGATCGAAGGTAAGAACGCTGGAACGGCTGGCAGGAAGCTTCGCTTCGGAATGGTCGGGGGCGGCCCTGGTGCGTTCATCGGGGACGTCCACAGGAAGGCCGCGATGTTCGACGGGAAAGCTGAGCTTGTAGCCGGGGTGTTTTCGAGGAAATACGATAACACCCTTGCCACGGGCAAGAGTCTCGGGCTCGACGCGTCACGCCTTTATCGCGATTTCGAGGAGATGGCGCGGCTGGAGGCTGGAAGGGAGGAAGGCATAGATTTCGTTTCAATCGTGACGCCGAACTACGCCCATTACGCGGCGGCGAAGGCCTTTCTTGAGAACGGCATTCACGTCGTCTGCGACAAGCCTTTCACGTGCAAAGTCGAAGAGGCGGAGGAGCTTGCCCGCATCGCGACAGAGAAAGGGCTCCTTATCGCGGTTACCTACACGTACACCGGGTACCCCATGGTGAAGCACGCCCGCGAGATGATCCGGCGTGGCGACATCGGCGACATCAGGGTGATCTCCGCCGAGTATTTCCAGGGCTGGCTCGCGACGCCGATCGAGCAGGCGGGCCAGAAGCAGGCCTCGTGGCGAACCGACCCGGCGCAATCCGGCGCGTCCAACTGCGTCGGTGATATCGGGAGCCACATTGAGAACCTGGTATCTTACATAACCGGGCTCAAGATAAAGTCCCTGTGTGCCAATCTCGACATCTTCGGTGAGAACCGCACCCTCGATGACAACGCGGAGATCCTCGTGAGGTACGAGAGTGGTGCCACCGGCGTGTACCATTGCTCACAGGTGGCTATAGGTCACGATAACGACCTGCGGGTGCGGATATTCGGTAGCAAGGGCTCGGTGGAGTGGGTCCAAGAGAGTCCGAATTACTTGAAAGTGGCCTACCTTGGTCAGCCGGTTCAGGTACTCTCAAGGGGCGAAGGCTACGTCTACCCTCGGGCGGCAAAACTGTCCCGTATCCCATCCGGGCACCCCGAAGGGTATTACGAGGCTTTTGCAAACATATACTCCACGTTTGTCGACGCCCTCCTGAAGATCAAGGCTGGCGAGACCCCGGCTCCGGATGATTTGGACTTTCCCGGCGCTGAAGCGGGCATCGCCGGAGTGAGGTTTATCAACAGGTGCGTGGAAAGCTCGAAGAAGGGCTCGGTGTGGGTTGAGATGAAGTGACCCGTCGGCGGTCGCTGACGCCGGGTGCGCCAGCCCCGCGAAGCACGAAATACCTAGGAAACCCAAAGGAGGTAGCCTGAGATGGGAAGGCCAGTAACTCTCTTCACAGGTCAATGGGCCGACCTGACTTTTGAGGAGATGTGCAGGAAAGCAGGGGAGTGGGGATACGACGGCCTTGAGATCGCGTGTTGGGGCGACCATATGGACGTGAAACGGGCAGCCGAAGACCCGAGCTATGTGGCCCAAAGAAAGGCGATTCTCGAGAGACACAACCTCAAGTGTTGGGCGCTTGGCGCTCATCTCGCCGGGCAGTGCGTCGGCGACCTCTACGACAAGAGGCTGGACAATTTCGCCCCGCCGGCAGTGAAAGGCAATCCGGAAGCCATTCGTGAGTGGGCCGTTCAGGAAATGAAGTACACTGCGCAAGCGGCGAAGAATATGGGCTGCGGCGTGGTGACCGGCTTCACGGGATCCCCCATTTGGAAGTTTTTCTACTCGTTCCCTCAGACACCGGAGGAGATGATCGAGGACGCGTTCAGGGAGATAGTCAGGCTGTGGACTCCCATTCTGGACGAGTTTGACCGATGCGGCGTCAAATTCGCGCTCGAGGTCCATCCCACCGAGATAGCATACGACTTCTACACCACCCAGCGACTCTTCGAGGCGTTCGAGTACCGGCCAACCCTGGGGCTGAACTTTGACCCGAGCCATCTCCTTTGGCAAGGGGTCAGCCCGCATCTCTTTCTGCGGGAGTTCGCCGGGCGCGTGTACCACGTCCACATGAAAGACGTCGCTGTTACCCGCGACGGTCGCACAGGCGTGCTCGGCTCCCACCTGCCGTTCGGCGATAGCCGCAGGGGTTGGAACTTCCGCTCTCTCGGCCACGGCGACGTGAACTTCGAGGAGATAATCCGCGCGCTCAACGACATGAATTACGACGGGCCTCTGTCGGTCGAGTGGGAAGACAGCGGCATGGACCGGGAATTCGGCGCCAAACAGGCCCTGGAGTTTGTGCGCAAGGTGGATTTCAAGCCATCCACGCTTGCGTTCGACCAGGCGATGAAGAAGTGAAGTAAAGGCTATGTGAGACACAACCCAATAACCTGCTTCTGAAGTGTTGGCCTTCGAGAAACGGGGAGGATCGGGAAAGCCCATGGAAGAACGCACCGACGGTGTCATCATCAAGACGGCCGGCATCTCCAAGGAGTTCTCAGGAGTGTGTGTGCTGAGGGACGTCAACGTCGAGATCAGGCGTGGAGAGATTCTCGGCATTGTGGGCGAGAACGGCGCGGGCAAGTCCACTTTCATCAAGATACTCGGCGGCACTTACACTCCTTCCGAAGGGCAGATCTTCTTCGATGGAAGGCCTGTCTACATCAAAGATACGGGGGTGGCCAAGCGGATCGGGATCGCCACCATCCCTCAAGAGGTCAACCTGGTTGGCGACCTCAACGTCTACGAGAACATCTTTCTCGGAAACGAGTACCGGGCGGGCCTCTGCCTGCTCGACAAGCGCAGGATGGTCTCAGAGGCCCGCGAGTTGCTCCACGATCTTCACACTGACATTCCCCCTGAAGAGCGCATCGATAGGCTCAGTGTCGCCCAGAAGCGCATGGTCGAGATCGCGAAGGCTATCTCGTATAACCCGAAGGTCCTGATAATGGACGAACCGACCGCGTCTCTGACGCAGTACGAGATCGACGTCCTCTTGGACCTCGTCCGTCGCCTCCGGGAAAAGGGCGTGACGGTCATCTTCATCTCCCACCGGCTCAAGGAAGTGAAACGTGTTTGCGACAGGGTGATGATCCTTAGGGACGGCCAGGTCGTGAGCATCGACCCCGTCGGTAGTCTCAGCGAGCATGAAATAGCGAAACGCATGGTCGGCCGGGAGCTCGACACGATTTTCCCTGAGAAGGTCGAGGCCCAAGCCGCGAGCGTGCTCAGAGTGGAGGGCTTGTGCGTAAAGGGCCTGTTGCATGACATCAGCTTTGATCTCAAGAAAGGCGAAATCCTGGGGTTCGCGGGGCTTATCGGAGCCGGCCGCACCGAGCTCGCGGAGGCACTGATCGGGGTGCGGCGGAGGTCGTCGGGGAGGATCTTCGTCCACGGCAGGGAGTGTGCGTTGAACTCACCGGGGGAGGCCATAAGACACGGGATCGCGTACCTATCTGAGGATCGGCAGGGAACCGGCGTCTTGACCAGCTTCAACGTGGCTGCCAACACCACATTGGTCTCGCTCCGCAAGTATTGCAGGCTTCTCATTAACGCCAGGAAGGAGCAAGAAAGGGCCAGGTTCTACGTGGACCGATTCAACATCAAGACGCCGTCGCTCGAAACGAGGCTGGAGTTTCTGAGCGGCGGCAACCAGCAGAAGGTTTCGCTCGCCAAAAGCCTGGATCCAGGGCCGCAGATCTTCATCCTGGATGAGCCCACACGGGGGATAGACGTGAACGCAAAGAGGGAGATCTACGATTTCATACGGCAGCTGGTGCTGTCGGGGATATCCTGTATCCTCATCTCCTCGGAGCTCGAAGAGATCATCGGCATGTGCAACCGGGTGGTCGTGATGCGCGAGGGTCGCATCGCAGGCATCCTGGAAGGCGACCGGATCAACGAGGAAGAGATCATGTACTATGCTACAGGTTTGAAGGGACGGGCTTCGTGACATGGACATCAAGGCGGTTCGAAAAAGGCTGGATTACGAGAAGTACGGCTCCCTGTACGCGCTCATATTGCTCTTCGTCGTATCGTCGCTTGCGAGCCCGTATTTCCTGCAACTGCAAAACATCCTCAACATACTAAGGCAGGTCTCGTACACGGGGATCATCGCGCTGGGAATGACGTTCGTGATAATCTCGGGCGGCATCGACCTGTCCGTGGGGTCCATGACCGCGCTGGTCGGCGGGATAGTGATCCTCACGCTTAACAAGTTCGGCGGAGAGATCGGGGCGATCATCATCGCTGTTATCGTCGGGCTGATCCTCGGGCTTGTCGGCGGGGCGATAAACGGTTTCATCATCACGGTTGGCAAAGTTGCCCCGTTCGTTGCCACACTAGGCACCATGGCGATTTTCCGCTCCTTTGCGCTTTACATCAGCAACGCCGGGGAGTTTCGCTCGATAAGCGCCGTCTACCCCGAACTTGGGATGGGCGATCTTTTGGGCGTCCCCGTCCCGGTGTGGATCATGTGCGGGCTTGCTGTCCTTTTCTACGTGATCCTTACCCGGACCCGGTACGGGCGATACGTGTGCGCAGTGGGTTCCAACGAGAGGGTGGCCAGGTACGCAGCAATAAAGACGGAGTCCATCAGGTTCGTCTCGTACCTTATCGTAGGCCTGACCGTTGCGATATCCGCCGTTTTGCTTTCCTCGAGGTTGAACTCCATTAGCTCGACCAATGCGGGTTTAAACTTTGAGCTCGACGCCATCGCGGCGGTGATCATAGGTGGCACGCCCTTGACAGGCGGCAGCGGCACGATCCCGGGCACTGTCTTTGGGGCTATCATCCTCGGGATAATCAACAACATGCTGAACATGTTGGGCGTATCACCTTATTTGCAGGGCACGGTGAAAGGCCTCGTGATCATTGGTGCAGTGCTCATCCAGCGGAGAAGGCGCTAGGCGGTGGGCTCCCGGGATTGTGTGCTTCGAGCGCGGGGTGCGTCGTCTCGCGTCAACACTGGCGTACGACCTTAGAGTCCGGCGGTTACGCGTTTCTAGGCTTGAGGGAGGTGGGAGCACAAAGGTGCTGGCGAGAGATACGGGGCCGATGGACGTTGGGCGAACGGGTACATGAGGTCCGAAGCCGGACCAGCGGTGTCTTGGATGCGATGGGGTCACGAGTCTCACGAGTCAAGGTCAACACTCTGATGAGGAGGAGATGGATCTATGAAAGGCTTCAAGTGGGGCCTGGTTATGTTGCTGGCGCTCTGTCTCGCGTCGACTGCTCTCCTCGGCCCGGCGTATGCAGCACCGGCGAAGATCCGGGTGGGTGTCTCGATTCCCACGGCGGACCACGGCTGGACCGGCGGCGTGGTGTGGTGGGCCAGGAAGGCCATCAGCGATTGGCAGGCAAAGGACAAGGACGTTACGTTCTTCCTCGTCACGGCGGACTCCGCCTCACAGCAGGTAAGCCAGGTAGAGGACTTGATGGTGAAGGGGATCGACGCTCTTGTGATCCTGGCGTACGACTCCGCGCCCCTCACCCCGGTGGTGGAAAAGGCGAAGAAGAAAGGGATATTCATCGTCTCGGTCGACAGGGGTCTTACCAAACCTGTTGAGGACATCTACGTCGCAGGCGACAATCCTGGCATGGGCAGGGTATCAGCGGAGTGGATGGCCAACGAGCTGAAGGGGAAAGGGAAGATCGTGGTTCTCGAGGGTATCCCCTGTGTGATCAACACGGAGCGGGTGGAAGCCTTCAACGCGGTCATGAAGGAGTACCCTGGGATCGAGATCCTCGACTCCCAGCCGGCATATTGGTCTACGCAGAAGGGTCTCGAGGTAATGGAGAACTACCTCCAGAAGTACAAACAGATCGACGCCGTGTGGGCGCAGGATGATGACGTCCTGAAGGGTGTGCTGCAGGCATACAAGGAGTCGGGACGCAAGGACATCAAGCTCTTCCTCGGCGGGGCGGGCTCCAAGGATATCATCAAGATGATAATCGACGGCGACCCGCTGGTTCGGGCTGACGTGACGTACCCGCCGTCGATGATCGCCACCGGCATCAGCATGGCTGTGATGGCTCTCCGTAACGAGAAGCTGAACGGCTTCTATCAGAACAAGCTACCGTCGAAGGTCATTCTCAGCGCCGAGCTGGTTACGAAGGAAAACGCGAAAGACTACTACACGCCAGAGTCTGTGTTCTAGCGCCACGGGGCTTGGGCGCCGTGGGCGGTTGCCGTCCGGCGCGCGTTCCAATGGGTCACAGATACGGGAATGGCTACGCTCGGGGTCTGGGATCGCCGGACCCCGAGCGTGTGACCGGGCCTGGCGTCCGGAATCTGCACAGTGGCTGACCGCCACGCCGCGTGAGAGGGGGATGAGCTTTGCCCTTGCTACTTGGGATCGACATCGGGACATCCGGCACGAAGGTCATTATCACGGACGAGACGGGGCGCGTCGTGGCGTCGGCGACGGAAACATATCGCCTCGAGACCCCGCGCCCCAACTGGGCGGAGCAGGACCCGCACGACTGGTGGGCCGCCACTTGCGCCGCCATACGCGGCGCATGCGCGAGCGGGGGCGTGAGGGCGGCCGACATCGGGGGCGTGGGGCTCACCGGACAGATGCACGGTCTCGTGCTGCTCGACAGGGAGGGGAGGGTCCTCCGCCCGGCCATCCTTTGGTGCGACCAGCGGACGGCGGATGAGTGCCGATGGATCACCGGGGCGGTTGGTGGGGCGGCGCGTCTTCGCGAGCTCACGTGCAACCCCGCACTTACCGGCTTCACGGCGCCGAAGGTCATTTGGGTCAGAGACCACGAGCCCGAGCTGTACGGGAAGATCCGCAAGATCCTTCTCCCCAAGGACTACATCAGGTTCAAGCTTACCGGGGAATATGCAACTGAGGTTTCGGACGCTTCGGGCACCCTCCTGTTTGACGTGAGGGGCCGCAGGTGGTCGCGGGATGTCCTCAGCACGCTCGGGATCCCCGAGGACTGGCTCCCGCGATGCTACGAATCCCCGGAAGTCACGGGGCGGGTCACGCGGGAGGCAGCATGCGAAACCGGCCTTGCCGACGGCACGCCGGTGGTTGGGGGAGCGGGCGACCAGGCTGCCGGGGCCGTCGGCAGCGGCATAGTCAGGCCCGGAGCGATTTCCGTGACCGTGGGCACTTCCGGCGTCGTGTTTGCATATATGGACGAGCCTGCCCTCGACACCGAGGGGCGGCTCCACACGTTCTGCCACGCCGTCCCAGGCAAGTGGCATGCGATGGGGGTCACGCTCGGGGCCGGCGGTTCGATGCGGTGGTTCCGTGACATGCTGTGCGAATCCGAAATGGAGGTGGGCCGGTGTGCTGGCATCGACCCCTATGAGCTCATCACGGCCGAAGCCGCACAGGCAGAGCCCGGATGCGAGGGACTCGTGTTCCTTCCGTACTTAGCTGGCGAGAGGACGCCATATCCTGACCCGAATGCGCGGGGTGTGTTCTTCGGGCTTTCGCTGCGGCACACGAAGGCCCATATGGCGCGGGCAGTCATGGAGGGCGTGGCCTTCAGCCTGCGGGATTGCCTCGAGCTTGTGAAGGCCCTCGGTGTTTCCATGGGAGAGGTGCGGGTCTCCGGCGGCGGAGCGAGAAGCGCGCTGTGGAGGCAGATCATCGCTGACGTGCTCGGGACACCTCTCGTAATGCTGAAGGTCGCTGAAGGCCCCGCGTACGGCGCAGCACTCTTGGCCGGGGTGGGAACGGGCGTTTTCACCAGCGTGCCCGAGGCATGTGACCTGGCAATAGAGACCGACGGCGTAACCGAGCCCAACCCGCCGGTGGTAGCCGTTTATGACGAGTACTATGACCTGTACCGGGCGCTTTATCCGTGGCTCAAGCCGGCATTCGAGCGGCTTGCCGGGGTGGTCTCCCGAGTGCTCTCCCGAAAGGACTAAAAGAGGGCTAAAGGCCTGAAGCGTGGCCGCCCGCACTTGTGACGTACTGTGCAGGCACAGCGTGGTCACGGCGCCGCAGAGCCGCTACGGCCCCGTTCGGCAGGGGCCGCGCGGCAGATGTGGCCGTGGTGTGGCTTGGGGTATGGCCGGCGCGAGGTCTCCGAGCAGCAGTTGCCTCCGTCTGTCGAAGAGCTGCCGCCTGGCTTGGCGCGTGGCTGGCACCAGGTCCGTGCGAGGATGACACCCATGCGGGCGGGCGCGTCGGTCAGGACCCCATGGTCTCGACGAGGCTGGCTGCGACTGCTTTCAGGTTGAGCCTGTTCACGCGCTCGATGGTCTCGATCACATCGCTCGGGAAAGCCGCGATTCCCGCGAACGCGCCGGCCACCGAGCCTGCGATGGCACCCACGGTATCGCAATCCCCGCCGGTGTTCGCGGCGAGGATGGCCGTCTTCATTGGGTCGCCTCCGGCAAGCGCGAAGAGTGCGATCGCGGCCGGCACAGTCTCCGCCGTGGCGACGGAGGTTCCCACGAGCTCGTACAGGTCGCGGCACGCCCGCGACTCGTCACGTGCTGAAAGAGCTAGGTCCACGGCCCACTCGACCCTCCTCGCGATGGACGGCGCAGCCACGAGCCGCCCGCGGGCAGCTCCGAGATCGGCTCCCCGTATCGCCGCGCGTACCACGTTTTCGAGTGAGGTCTCTCCACCCACGGCGCACGCAATAGCGCAGCTTATCGCGGCCGCACCCGAGATGGCCACGCTCGTCCCGTGGGTCGGTAGGCAGGCCAGCTCGGTGTCAGCAACCGCGCCGTCGAGGTCACCCGGATGGATGATGCCGACCGGGCTAATTCGCATGGGCGCGCCGTTGGTCTCACCGGACTTCCCGGCCTCTGCGGGAGGAACGCCAGCGCGCAGAAGCGCCAGGGCCGCCCGCGAGCTGGGACCGAGCACCAGGGCTCCTTCGTCGAGGGCCCCGACGGATTCAGCCCAGGCGAGGATCTCCCGCGCCACGCTCTCAGGCATCACCTTGCCGCCATCGCCGATGATGGCGCGAGCCACGGCAACGGTCTGCGCGGTATCGTCGGTCGTGCTTCCGGCCGGGAGACCGTCATGGATGACGTGGCCGCGCGGGGCAGGGAGGAAGCGGTCTATGCGGCCTATCTGGCTTGCGATCTCTTGCGGTGTCATCAGCGAGGAGGGCATTCCCATCGCATCGCCTACAGCGACCCCCATGAGGCATCCGTATGCGCGTTCGAATAGAGCGTGATTCATCGAAGTAACCTCCTGTGTAGTTATCGACTCCAAGTTCAAAGTGCTCCATAACCGGCTCGCGCTGCCGCGACGGCGGCCGCGGTGAGGGCGATGCACACCGCGAGGACGACGTAATCGCGTGGGCGCATCATCATCTTGCGCAAGGTCGTCCAGTTGCGCGTGGCTCCGTAACCACGGTTGAGCATGGCGCACGCGAGGTTTTCTGACATCCGGATCGAGTCGACGATCATCGGCACCATGACCGGAACGTATGCTTTGATGCGCTGTATCATGCCGCCTGTCTCCACCATTGCGCCGCGTGCTTTCTGCGCGTCGAGGACCATCGCCGCCTTCTTTTCCATCGTGGGCACGAAACGGATCCCGGTTGTGATTATGAACGACATCTCATACGGTACGCGCATGGTCCTAAGAAGCTGCAGGAAGTCGTCCAAGGGCGTTGTCAGCGTGAGGACCGACGACGCAACCACCATCGTAAGGATCCTGAGGAGCAGTGTCACGCCGTACAGGACGCCCCCCACGGACACGGGCAGGTGGCCTCCGGGCCACGAGTAAAACAGGACCCTGCGCGCGGCATCGGTAGTGAAGGCCGAGACCGGGTACGTGTAGCCGGTAATGACCATCACTATGACGAACACCGGCATGAGCGGGCCCAGCACCCCCCAGAGCCTCCGCGCGGGAAGGCGCGCCGCGGCCGCGACGCCTGCCACGACGAGCACGAGAGCAGCGTTGTACATGGGGCTCCTGAATAGGAACAGCACTACCATCAGGCATATGAACGCCACGACCTTGGTTCGGACGTCGAGGCGGTGGACGATTGATTGGCCCGGGATGTACTCGAGAAACATGTGATTCCTCCTGCGATGTGTTCTTTAGGCGCGGCCGGCTGCCGCCGCCATCGAAAGGGTGAATGTGGGTCCTTATCGATGGCCAACCTCGGAATCAAACGAGCATCGGGTGCCTTGAAGCGTTTCGCACGGACCGCTGGACTACGGCCTGCGGTCGCAGGTGCGGTCGCGGCTGCGGTCGTCCGGGCTTGCGGTATTCGCGGGCGCCGGTCCCAGCGGTCCCAGAGCCGCCATGACGAGCCCAACCGCTTCGTCTACCGTGGTCACCCCGGCAGGCATGCCCACGTCGCCCAGTTCCTCCGCAAGCAGCGATATTTGCGGCGGCGCAAGGTAGGCCGAGCGCAACACGTCACGCTGGCGGAAGACCTCTCGCGGCGTGCCATCCGCCACGATCCTCCCCTTGTGCATGACGACGACCCGCTCGGCGTATTCTGCAACGATCCGCATGTCGTGCGTGATCATGACGATGGTATGTCCCGCCCGATGGAGGTCGCGGACGAGGTGCATCATCTGTTCAGCTCCGGTCCAGTCTTGACCTGTGGTGGGCTCGTCGATGACGAGGATGTTCGGCTTCATGACCAGTACGGACGCCACCGCCACACGCTGGCGTTCTCCCTTGCCCAGCATGAACGGGTGGCGGTCGGCCACATCCTCGAGGCCCACGAAGCTCAGCACCTCGCGAACGCGCTCGCGCGCCGCGTCGGGCGCAAGCCCGAGGTTGCGCAGGCCATACCCTACTTCTTCTCCCACCGTGGAGCAGAATATCTGGTGGTCAGGGTTCTGGAACACGTATCCCACGCGACGTGAGAGGCTGCTCACGGTCTCGCCCCTGGTATCGACGCCATCGATTTCGACGCGGCCTTTCGTGGGCTTGAGAAGGTTATTGAAGTGCTTGACGAGGGTGGTTTTGCCTGCCCCGTTCTGTCCGACGAGGGCCACGAACTCGCCGCGACGTATCTCGAGGTCGACGCCTCGAAGGGCGTGGGTGCCCGGGCCGTAGCTGTGCTCGAGCCCCACGACCTTGATCGCGATGGGAGATGCAGACGCGGCGTCTGGCCCGCTATGCGCAACGTCCGGGCTCGACGTCGGCGGTGGCGGGCCTACTGGCGCCTTGCCGTCGTCGCCCGACGTCTTGCGCGTGCTCGAGGCCTTATGCGCCGCGGGAATCCTTCGCCCTCCCAGGATGCGTCTTGCGAGGTCCGCCGCCTCCCGGACGGTGAGAGGGACGTCGCCCGCGTCTATGAGCCCCGCCTCATGCAGGCGCCACCCGAACTCGCATACCTGGGGCGGCCTGATGCCCAAGCGCATCGTGAGCGGCACGTCGCAGAAAAGGTCGCGCGGTCGCCCGCGCCAGACCACCTCGCCCTTGTTAATGACGATTACCTCGTCCGCACGTTCGGCTATATCCTCGCTGGAGTGCTCCACCGCTAGGATGGTAAGGTGTCGCTCGCGGCGCAGCCGGTCGACGGCTGCGTAGATCTCGTCCCGACCCAGCGGGTCAAGCTCTGACGTGGGCTCATCCAGCACGAGCACTTGCGGACGCATCGCAAGCACCCCGGCTATCGCGAGCCTTTGCTTCTCGCCTCCCGAGAGCTCGCTCGTGAATCGGCCCTCGTACCCGGCGAGGCGGACAGCGCCGAGAGACTCAGCTATCCGCGCTTCGATCTCGGCGGGAGGAAGCCCCATGTTGCCTGGGCCAAAGGCCACATCCTCTCGTACCGTGATACCGAAGATCTGTGTCTCGGGGTCTTGCATAACCAGCCCGACCTTTGAGACCAGCGTTTGGATGCGGAATCTCTGCGTGTCCATGCCCATTAGCGCGACGTGGCCTGACAAGTCGCCCTCAAAGAGCTGGGGGACCAGGCCGTTCAGTGTCATGGCGAACGTGGTCTTGCCCGCGCCTGTCGGGCCCATGATGGCGACGAAGCGCGGGGAATCGATTCCGTAAGTTATATCCTTCAGGGTAGGGGCCTTGCTCTTCGGATACTTGTACGAAAGGGATTCGACCTGGACGATCCCTGACCCTGAGCTTTGCGTGATCGTTGCTTCTGGCATGTGCTGCAATACACTCCCCAATCCTCGTGTTGGGCGGCGGCCCGCCCTGCTACGCTCCGGGCAAGCCCAGCCTGGTGTGGGTTTGCGTGGAGGCCGGGTGGATTCCCCGGGCCGGGCTTGCTGAGCCCTCGGATGCCCGCGCGTCGGCCGTGCCGCCTTGCCGCCAGCGCTCTGCCGCGCGCTGTGCTGTACTGAGGCGCACCTGGGAGCACGATGGCACACTCGTGCGCACTCGGGCATGCTTACGCGCGGTGAGGTGCGAACGTGCGAACGAGCCGGCCCACGAGCTTGAGCGACTCTTGGAGCCGTCTCGGCAGACCGACTACGTTGCGGTCAAGTCCGGGTGAGACGGCCGACAAGGGCCACGGGCTTCCCCACCACCCGGGCGATCTCACGGAGCGCGGCGCGTTCTGCGTCCGCCTCTTCTGCCTCTGCCTCCGCTTCCGCCTCCGCGTGCGCGTCCGTATCCATGTCCGTATTCATCTGCGCGTACCCGCCACGGCTGGCGGCGACTGACACCAAGACGCACGTGGAGGGACCCGCGGATTTCTTTGTATCGAGGCCGGGGTCTGGGCTCATGACCAAGGAAAGGCCGGCCGATGCCGCCATCTGGCGCGCCTCATACTCAATTCCCTTGGAGCCGACAGGCAGGATGTCGTGAACCTGCGCCAAGCGTGCCAACTTCATCACTGTGGGGACGTCTGCGATCTCAGGATCATCGACCGTCACGGCATCTCCGGGTGCACTCTTAGGGATCCCGACAGCTGCGACGATGTCGCCTGCAACAGCGGTGCCTGCTCTCAACCGGCGTTCCTCGGCAAGTCCTATGACTGTAACTCCAACCCCTGTTGCGACCGTAGGCACGTTGTCTTCTGTGCTACCGGTGACCGCTCCATCGCCTTCGATTCCTGCAAGACTAGCTTCGAACCTCACGCCTTCGATGATCTCCCTGCCTGTAGGCTCCAATTCTACGCTCAGGGCATCCACAATCACCAGCGGGCGCGCGCCGCTGGCGAGCATTTCCATGAGCGGCACGCGCGCCGCGAACCGCCCGAGGAGGTAGCCCGGTACCTTGACCGTGTCGTGGGGCTTTGGGCCTATCCCGCCGTCCGAGTCGCACGCGATGACCATGTAATAAGGACCTGCAAGCCGAACCAGCGTCAGGTCGCGACACTTCGCGACGCGGTGCCGAAGGATCGTTCCTGCCGCTTCGGGCGAAGAATCCGGAGGCGAACACACGCCCATCGAGTCTGCCCCGACCAGCTCGGCCAGGTCTTTCTCTATCTGAGCCATTTGAGACTCAAACGGTCTTGACTTCGGCATGACCCTTTATCACCCGCGAATACCGTTGGTTTCATCAGATGTTTCATCAGATCATGTTGCTAGATCATCGGATGACACCGCTAGATCATGTTGCTGCGCTTCACGATCGCGTACGCCACGGCCGCGATGATGATGTTGACGGCGGACCCTACCGTGAGCGGTGCCAGGAGCCCGAGTGCAAGCCCCATGCCACCGATCGGGACCATCACGAAGGCGGCCACTACTCCGTTGAGGAACGTAGCCGCGATTATCGCCGGTACGATGCCGAGCTTCTTGTTGATCCACCAGAAAGCTGCGGCGAAGACGGCCATTTCGATGGCGACCAGGATGTGAATGGGCACGCTGAGCGGGAAGCCGGTCGTGGCTGCCGTGAAGATGTGCCCAATCGCGGCGACGATGCCGCCTTCGAGCCAGCCGAAGGATACAGCGCTGAAGTAGCCAGGGCACGAGTCAAGCGCCACCGTGCCGGTCGGGCTCGGGATCTTAATGATTGAGCCTACGGCGCTGAGCGCCACGAATATCGCCATCCGAGCAACGCGCCTAGGAGTCCAGTAAGTCTTGCGCAGGTCACCTTCAAGTCCGGGGTTGGTTCCCATTGACCTTTCCTCCTTGTCCTTGTGGGCATTGTGTCAAAACCGACCGTAACGTGAACATGGTTAGGACACCTGCGTCTTGATCCCGATCGTCTGCTCTCTTCTTTCCGCGGGATTCGCGCTTGTTCCCGTTTCCGTCCGCATTCCAGTCGCTCGTCCATTCGCCCTCGCAGTCAGCGTTGCTGTAAACTTGCACCTATCACCTCGCAGCACGGATTTTACGAACTCAACGGGGGTTCCGTTCTTGTCGAACGTCGTCCTCCGTACCAAGAACGCCGGACTTCCAGGAGCCACAAGCAAGATCTTCGCCTCGTACTCGTCGACCGTGACCGCGCTGAGGACCTCTTCTGCGCGCACAAGCTCCAGGCCGCACACCTCGATGAGAAGAGCGAAGAGGGACTCACGCGCGAGGTCGCGCTCAAGGACGGGGCGACAGAGATCGCTCGGCATGTAAGACGTTTGGAGAGATATGGGCACACCGTTGCCCGTGAGCCGGAGGCGACGGACCTCGATGACAGGGCTGCCCTGGTTCAGCTTCAGGTG
>JBLNCC010000110.1:0-53679 GCA_050260395.1 Betaproteobacteria bacterium | reverse complement strand
CCGCCGCCAAACGTCAGCTTACTCGAACTTGCCTGGTTGGCTCACCTATTGATCCAGACTTTCCTGAAACTCTCCGATACCGTCGGGTGCGGAATGTACCCTTCGACTTCTTTTTTCGCGCAAAGAGGCGGGGTTGAATGTACTAGCGGCACCCACGGGCAGTCGTTGTGTATGATCTGCTGGGCTTCCTCATAGAGCTTGGTCCTCGTTGCAAGGTCCGAGATGGTCTGTGCCTTCGCGAGGAGGTCGTCCACCTTCGGATTCTTGTAGAACGAGTAGTTGCTTGCCCTGCCAGGAACTGCGTTGCTCCCGGAGAAGAGCACGTAGATGAAGTTGTCTGGGTCTCCGTTGTCGCCAACCCACCCGATGAGGCACATGTCGTGTTCTCCATAGGCTATCTTGTCGAGGTAGGTTGCCCAATCGTACGAGACGATCTTAGCTCTGATTCCCACTGCCGCCAGGTCTGCCTGGATCGCCTCGGCGATCTTCTGTGGCTGTTGCATGTATGGTCTTGGCACCGGCATTGCCCAAAGAGTGGTTTCGAACCCGTTGCGGTAACCAGCCTCCGCCAGGAGCTTCTTGGCCTTCACCGGATCGTATTCGTAGTCTGTCACCTTGTCGTTGTAGCCCCAAAGCGACGGCGGCATTGGGTTCTTTGCGACCTCGGCAAGACCAGCGAAGAACGCCTTGATGATCGCGGGCTTATTGATGGCGTGGGCTATCGCCTGCCGCACCCTTATATCACCAAATGGCTTCTTCTCCATGTTCATCGACATGTAGCCCACATTGAAACTGGGCCGCAAGAGCACTTTGAGAGCCTTGTCTTTTTCGGCGATCTTCACGTCATCGGGGCTGAGACCGTCCATTATGTCGATGGATCCCGCCTGAAGCTCCATGAATCTGGCCGAATTGTCTGGGATGGACCTGAATACTATCTTGTCCAAGTAGGGCTTGCCGCCCCAGTAGGCATCGTTTCGCTCCAGTGTGATCTTGTCACCATGGTCCCATCTTACGAACTTGAATGGGCCCGTGCCTACCGGATGGTTCCCGAAGTCCGCACCGTACTTCTTGATGGCCGTGGGACTTGCGATGGCAAACGGGGTCATCGCCAGGTTGGCCAGGAAGGGAGCAAGTGGCCTCTCCAGAACGAATCTGACAGTGTAGTCGTCAACCACGTCCACTGACTTGATGAGGTCGGTGTCGCCCTGGACGAACATGTAAGAGTAGTACTCGAAGGCACCCTGATGATACGGATTCTTTGGGTCCTTCCAGCGGTCGAAGTTGAACTTGACGGCTTGCGCGTTGAAGGGGGTGCCGTCGTGGAATTTCACGTTTTGGCGCAGCTTGAACGTCCATACCTTCTCGTCCTTGGACACGGTCCACGAGACCGCTAAGGCCGGCTCAACAGATGTGTTCTTCTCATTGTACTGAAGTAAGCCGTCAAAGATCTGCCTGGTTACGATGAGTGATTCTCCATCGGTTACGTTGATCGGGTCGAGAGACACGGAATCCGCGCCTCGCGCGAATACAATCGTGCCACCGTACTTGGGAGACTGAGCGGAACCCACCCCGGCGGCCAACAACAACACTAGGGCGGCTACCGCGACGGACAGAGCGCTCTTGCGATACATCCTCCTCACTCCTTCTATCTGTCGGCCTACGGCAACCTAGGCGCCCACGGCCGAGTTGGTCTTGCCCGCCTGCCCCCGGCGGACTTAAGTTTTTGCAATTCGCCACACCCGGCGAAACTCCTGCCAGTGTGTCCAAGAGAATTCTCCTGGGCTGAGCCGTCATTTCGCTGAGGGAAGCACAACCGTTGAAGGCGGAAAGGAAATTGCAAATTTACTTGCATTTATCTGCACGGACGAATAGAATAGACTCAAGCCCAACTTGTTCAGGTCGTTCCGGTATACTCAAGGCCAGCCGCGGGCCAGGGGCGCGGATAGACGAGAAAGGCGCGCCGGGGTACAACGGTTATCTGAGCAGGGGTGTCATTACCACAAAGCGAGGGGATTTATCCAGCATGGAGTTCAAAGACAAGGTGTTGACGTGTCGCGACTGTGGTGCGGAGTTCATCTTCACCGCAGGGGAGCAGGAGTTCTACGCAGAGAAGGGGTTCGAACATGAGCCCGTGCGCTGCAAGGACTGCCGTGCGGCCCGCAAGCGCCAGCGTAACGATGGGCCGAGGGAAATGTACACGGTGATTTGCTCGTCCTGCGGCAAGGAGACTCAGGTCCCGTTCAAGCCCCGCGAAGACAGGCCGGTGTACTGCCGAGAGTGCTTCGAGGCTCAGAAGAGTTATCGCGGTGCGTAACCTGCTAACAGGAGACTAGTTTCAAGGTTAAGGTTTATGAGTCGGACGGCGTCGTGCGCGGCATTCAAGCGATGCCGTCTGAGCGACGTGAATGGGCGAACGGCGCGGCCGAAAGGCCGCGCTTTTCCTCATGCCGGGCGCGGCGAAACCTGTACTTGCTACGGGTTGTGGCGTGCAATATAATCGGACTAGAAACCTGGAACTTTAAGGAGGGTGTGGAGCAATAATGAAAAAGTCCGGCCTCGTACTGATCATCGGTGTCATCGTCATCATCGTCTTGGCTGTGGCCCTTGCTCTGAAGAAAGCGCCGGAAAAGGCAGCGGCGCCCGGGCCCGAGGCACAAGGAGAACTCCCCGTGCTCAAGGTGGGTTGCGATGTGGCATTCCCCCCCTTCGAGTGGCAGGACGAGCAGACCGGGGAGTTCAAGGGTTTCGACATAGAGCTCATTCAAGCTATCGCGAAACAGATGGGCATGAGGGCTGAAATCATCAACACGGCGTGGGACGGCATACTGCCCGGCCTTCTCAATGGCAACTACGACGTAATCGTGTCCGCAATGACCATAACAGACGAGCGTGCCCAAAGCGTCAATTTCTCGGATCCTTATTTCACCGCCGGCCAGGTCATCGTGGTCCGCAAAGACACCGAGGGCATAACCCAGCCTTCCGATCTCAAGGGCAAGAAAGTCTCTGTGCAGATCAATACGACCGGTGATTTCGCGGCCTCCAAGATCGAGGGAATCGGAGAGGTCAAGCGATTCAACCTCGCGCCCGACGCGTTCCTGGAGCTTAAGAACGGCGCGGTCGATGCGTGCGTAATGGACATCGCGGTTGCCTCAGATGCCGTCAAGAATGACGATTCGTTGAAGATAGTCGGCGCTCCATTCACCGTGGAATACTACGGGATTGCTATGCGCAAGGACAGGGAGGACCTCCTCAAGAACATCAACAAAGCCCTCGCCACGCTGAAAAGCACGGGCGAGTACGACGAGATCTACGCTAAGTACTTCGGCCAGTAAGCATGCGACACGAAAGCAAGCTAGCACCACCGTCGTGATGAGGTGGTGCAAGGTGGCGTGACGCAGGTCCGATGTGGGACCGAAACGCAGGAAGCCCGAGAGACGTGGTCGGCAAACTCAGGACTATCGGAAGACCGAGGCGTAACACAGCCGTGCGGAACCGCTCTGGTGACGCGGCGGCGGTGTTACGCGTCTTTTTGTGATGCAACCATTATACGTAAGTGTATGAATTGTGAGTAGTGCTCGACGGGCTTTGCGTTCACCGGCGGTTTGGGAGCGACCGGGGAGGCTAAACGCGTTAACACCGCTGGTGTTTGCGCGGCCGGGCCCGCTGCCGAGATCTTCAAGGCCGTCAGAGTTCTGAATGGACAAGCCAGTCCGATACAGAACACAAGAGTGGGAGTGGAGAGAGTTGAACGCCGCTTTTTCATTTCTTGCCAGCTTACTCCCCGGGTTCAGGTGGGACGTGATCGAGAGATCGCTTCCATTTCTCCTGTTAGGGGCGTGGATGACGCTGCGTCTGACCACAATCTCCATCATGTTCGGGATCATCATCGGAACCTTTGTCGGCATAGCCAGGATCTCCAAGACGAAGCTGATCTCGTACTTGGCGGCCGTGTACGTGGATTTCCTCCGCGGCACTCCCCTCCTGGTACAGATATTCATCATTTACATGGGGCTTCCGCAAGTGCTGGGGTTCCCGGTGCCTCCGTATCTCGCCGCGATCTCCGCCATGAGCATAAACAGCGGCGCGTACGTAGCCGAAATAGTCCGCGCGGGAATTCAATCCATCCACAGAGGGCAGATGGAGGCCGCCAGGGCGCTTGGCATGACTTACGTGCAGGCCATGCGCTTCGTGATCCTTCCGCAAGCGTTCAGGCGTATAGTGCCGCCACTGGGGAACGAGTTCATCGCCCTGCTCAAGGATTCATCCCTCGTGTCAGTGATAGCCATGGAAGAGCTCGTAAGAAAGGGTCAGATAGTGATAGGGCGCACGTTCCGACCGTTCGAGATATGGATGATGGTGGCGCTCATGTACCTCGTCATGACGCTGACCATCTCGCGGCTAGTGATGATTACCGAAAGGAAGCTCCGCGTGCCCGGCTGAAGTGGAGTGGGCCGTGTCCAGGCCTTATCGCGGAATTACGGGCTGTCCAAGGCCCTAGAAAAGGAAAGAGGCGACAGCGGCAACTCCGCAGACGACTTACGCTTTGAAGAGTTGCGCGAACTTGCGGCGACCAACACAGATCAGAACGAGTCAGAGGCTCCATCACCGGGCGATGGATGGTGGGGCAGGATTTCCCCCCACGAGGGGGAATATACTACGTGGAAGCCTCATTCTCACGATCCGGAAAGGAGCTGACGGGGATGGAGATAACCATCAAAGGCAAGAACGTAGAAGTGACAAAAGCTCTCCGGGACTACGCCGAGAAGAAAGTCAACAAGATCCAGCGGTTCTTCGAAGGCGACAAGATCGACGCCCAGGTAACCATGGGCATCGAGAAAGGGCTTCACATCGTAGACGTCACGATACAAATAAACGGCCTGCTCCTGCGCGGCGAGGAGAAAACGGGCGATATGTATGCATCGGTGGACGGCGCTGTCGAAAAGATCGAGCGGCAGATACGCAAGTACAAGACGCGCATCAATCGCCGGTTGCGTCAGATGGGTGCGCACCTCGTGGAGGCGGCGTTCGCTCCTGAGGGGCCGGACGTTCCCGAGGAGGCCGAAGAGGAGGCACGTATCGTCAGGACGAAGCGGTTCGCCATGAAGCCCATGTCGGTTCAAGAAGCCGTCATGCAGATGGAGCTTCTGGGCCACGACTTCTACGTGTTCTCCAACGCTGAGACGGAGGAGGTCAATGTCGTCTATCGGCGCAGGGACGGGAACTATGGCCTGATAGAGCCCGAGTTCTGAGGCGTGGACGCGCGCAAGGAGCGGCCCCGTCGGATGGCGGCGAAGTTGTCTCCCTGGGTGCCCGGCCTCGCCCTCAGCCCTTATTGTATGCGGTTGAGAGCGGGCATGAAGGAGTGGTGCGGTGCGTAAGGTTACGCTCGTGGTGTTCGAGGGCGGCAGGCCCTTGAGCGAGGTCGAGGACCTCGTGGTTTCAGTGAGAAAGGCGGTGGTTCTCGACAACCTCAGCAAATTCACAGGGCTCCCCGAGCTCGACCGCGTTCTGCTTTACACAACCTATGAAGACCTTGCTTCCAGGGCCGCGCGTATAGGGACCAAGATCGAAGTAGAGCTGGTACCGGCGCGCGGCCGATTCCATTTCGGCGAACACATTGCCGAAGTCGTGAAGAAGCATGCCCTGGAAGCCGTGCTCTACATGGGCGGCGCGTCCGGGTCGCTCCTCGCGGCAAGCGAGGTCGCCGCGGTGGCACGGGGCTTAGCGGCTACGGATGCCCTGGTTGTTGCCAACAACGTGTTTTCCAGCGATATCGTGGGTTTCACGCCGGCCGGCGCTGTTTTGAGTCTTTCGGCTGACCTGCCGGTGTCTGACAACACGCTTGCCATGACCCTGGCGCGTACGCTGCCGGTGGCGCAGATGGACGAGACTGTGGGGGCGATGTTTGACGTTGATACGCCCGCGGACGTGATGGTGCTGGGACTTCACCCCGACGCAGGCCCTTACGCGCAGGCCGCTATCAGCAACCTCGACCTTGAGCCCGCCCGGGGGCGACTTCTCAAGGCGCGAGACGCGCTGTCGAGTTACCTCGCAGAGATCGTGCTTATCGGACGCGTCAACCCAAGTGCCGTCATGTACGTGAACCAGCGCCTGAGATGCAGAACGAGAGTGTTCTCCGAGGAACGCGGGATGAAAGCTCTTGGCAGGCAGCACCGGGGAGAGGTCGTTTCCCTGATCGGTTGTCTCGTTGAGCAGGTGGGGTTCACCGCCTTTGTAACGGCCCTCGAAAAGGTGGCGGACGCGGCTTTCATGGATTCAAGAGTGCTTTTCCACCACCTCGGCCTGAGGCTTTCCGCGAGGGATAGGTTCAGCTCCGATCTGATGCGCCCGGCGGATATCAAGAACCACGTAGCGCGGGACTTCACGAGGTCTATTCTGGATGCCGCAATTCCGGTGGTTTTGGGGGGACATTGCCTGGTATCGGGAGGTCTGCGAGCTCTCGTCGACTCGGCTGTCCACCGACAAAAAACCGGGAACGGGCCCGTGCTGCGGCAGGATTCCCTGCTGTGAGGTAGAATAGCATAAGCGTTGGCATGAAGTTGCAAGCAAGGGAGCCAATGCTATGGCACCCCGCAAGGAAGCGCGTCACGAAGGCAGCGATGTAAATGGTATGGTGAGCGGTGTGCGCGGCCCCGAGCAGGCGGCAATGCTCGAAGCCGCTATAAGGCAGATTCCCGGGGTTGCCTCCGTGAGCGTGGATTGTGGTGCTGACGGCGAAGTCACCGCCATCGACATACTCGTAGAAGGCCGCGTCCAGTCTCGCCGCATCGTGCGAGACGTTGAGTCGGCTTGTACAGCGCATCTGGGTCGCAGGTTGCCTCTCGAGGCGGTCAGCATAACAAGGGGGCGAAGCGGCTCGGCGAGGTCGGTGAGACAGAGAGCGCTCGTCCCGGAGCGGCTAAGCCGGGCGACCTCGGGCGCAATGGGGACCCTGGCGCCTGATGCTCCCCAGAGTCCTGTGTCCGGTGATGCCGCCCGGGCGGGTGGGGTGCGCGTGACCGTAAGTGGCGAGAGTGGCGAGGGCAGGGCACCAGAGGACGCCGGGCAGCAGGGCGCTGATGCCAAGGCGCCCGCCGTGAAGAAGTACAGGGTTGTGTCTGGCGCGGGCACGGCTTCGCCGGGCGGCGACAAACCAAGAGAGGGTTGGCGTGCGCGGACGAGCGGCGACGAGGAGATGCGACCCGAGCCTCGCATCGGCCTCAAGCGTCTAGGAGTGAACGTGTATTCCGATCGCATACATGCCGTGGTTGAGCTTTCATACGGTCCGCGGACTTTCACCGGCGAGGAGGACGACCTGCCCAACGAGGATAACAGGTTTAGAGTGCCGGCGGCCGCGGCGCTAAAAGCCCTTGACAAGGCATTCGGGGGACTTGTCGGACTTTCGGTCGATGATGTTCAGCTGTGCAGGCTATCAGGCAGAGAAACCGCGGTGGTGCTCGCGACTATCGGGTCGCCGTGGGGCGATGTACCCTCCACGGGCGCGTCATACGTGACACGAAGCGAAGAGGAGGCGGTGATAAGAGCTCTTCTTCACGCCGTAAACAGGTGCGTGACCCTCACGTACGGAGGGGAGGAGTTTTACGACGAGGACGTCGGATAGCTTCCGGAGACCTCTCGTAGGGTTGTAGGGGCACGTGCTCACGGCGATAATCTAACATCGTCATTGGTCTTGGAACCCCCGCCGGAGAACCGCCAACAGGCCGCTATCGTGGGTTACCGTGTAACTCTGGGAGCGGCAGAGCGGCCTGAAGCAACGCCTTGAGCGGAGACCAGGTCCCGATTCGAGTTCTCCGGGCCACTCTAGCCCGGCATTTCACAAATGCGAATGGAGGCTGGAAGGCAAATGAAGAACATCGTGAAGGCGATCGTTGCTCTCGTGGCGTTGATTTTGGCGGGAGGCGGCACGTACTGGTGGTAGACCTTACGCATCGTTTGGGGTAACTGTGTGACGTAGCGCCTGCTCGACGGCAGGGGTTCCACGGATTAGTGTACATGAGGTGAATTCAGGCGTGAACGAACCCGAGAATACTAGCTCGAAGCAGGCCAATCTGCGAGGCTTCACTCACGTGTACGTAGCCATAACTGTTGGTGGTGCGATCGTGGTCCTTGTTGTAGGGTGGCTGTATGCGGGCTGCGTATCGTGGGCAACGTTGGGTTTCTTCACTGCCTTATCAGTAGCCGCGGAGCTTTTTCCGGTTCCTCTTCCTCGCGGGGGCGCTGTCTCGGTCAGCTTTGCAACGAACTTTGCGGCTGTCTTAGTGTGCGGTTCAGTAGCTGCGCTGGTCGGGATGGTGGATGGGGTCGCGAACGGTCTGCGACGCCGTGCTGGGTTCGTCAAAGGTGCGTTCAATACCGGCCAGGCGACGCTAGCAGTAGGTGTGGCTGCGCTTGTATATGTGGCTGTGGGTGGGCATGTCGGGTTACCGCGGCTGCCTGAAGACGCGCTGCCGATTATCGCGAGCGCTATGGCCTATTTCCTTGTAAACGCTTCGCTGGTTACCGGAGTCATGGCCGTGTCTCAAAGACTTGCCTTTCGCATGCTCTGGTCCGCTAACATCCGTACAACGGTCCGCAATTACCTCGCTCTTGCTCCGCTCGGTTTCCTCATGGCTGCGGCCTACCCGGCCATAGGGATGCTCGGCACGACGCTTTTCTTTATCCCCCTTCTGCTCGCCCGGTATTCCTTCCAGGAATACATGAAAATGAGAGAGTTGTACGCTGACACGGTCCGTGGGCTTGCAGCCGCCCTCGAAGCGAAGGATAAATATACACGGGGGCATTCGGATCGGGTCGCGGTTTATTCTGCAGCAATTGCGCGCCAGCTCCGTATGTCCGAGGGTGAGGTTGAGAAGGTCGAATACACGGGGCTATTGCATGATATCGGCAAGATCGGCGTTCCCGACGAGCTCCTCTCCAAATCCGGTCAGCTCAGGACCGACGAGTTCCAGAGAATCCAGCAACACCCGGTTACAGGAGCCAAGATCCTGTCGGAGATCAGCTTCTTGCGAGACGTTGCTGCGACGATACGATGTCACCATGAGCGTCTTGACGGACGCGGCTACCCAAACGGTCTGACGGAGCAGGACATCCCTATCCACGCGCGGATTCTGGCCGTGGCCGACGCCTACGACGCTATGACTTCCGACAGACCTTATCGACGTGGCTATCCGCCCGAGGAAGCGGTGCGGCGACTGCTCGCCGGGTCTGGCAAGCAGTTCGACCCGGAGGTAGTGAAGGCGTTCGTCGAGGAGCTCAAGAACCAGAAGGTGATAGGCGATGCTGGTTGACACCGCCGTCGCATCGATGGTCGTAGGTAAACTCCGAGGCGGGACGTTTTCGAGCCTTGGAGAGATGCCACTGAAGAGGGTCGACTGCATAATCGCCTCCTTTGCCATCGAGGCTGCGGTGGTAGCTCTTGGGTTGCGCGGGACCGCGTTTGTCTCGTCCGTTGCGCCCTACGCATTCTTCGTCAGTTACGCCTTGCTTCTTTATGCAATCTGGGCCAACCGTCACATCCGTTGGATGCTCCTCACCGGGATCGGAGTTGCGCTGAACTTCCTGGTCATCCTCGCGAATGGGATGAGAATGCCGGTATCCGCCGACATGCTCACCGCGGTAGGGATGGCGCAGCAGGTTACCGCAATTCAGTCAGGGAAGGTCCTCACCTATAGACTCGTCGATGCTACCACACGTTTGTGGCAGCTCGGGGACGTGATCCCAATCGGCCAGCCGTATCCCATTCACCGCGTCGTGAGCCTGGGTGACGTGGTGATGTCTCTGGGCGTGTTCCTCCTGATCCAGCATGAGATGCTCGCCAGGAAAAGCCCGCGGTCCAAGCTCGGTCGAAGAAGCGACACTCCCACGTGCAGTTAGCTGCCTCATCATGAGAACCGCCTTGTGAGATAGCAACTTCCCAACTTCCGCAACAGGACGGCGAAGCCACGCCGACGCCGCGTAAGGCTCGTTCTTGCGTAATTCCCTCCGGCGGGCGAGCTTTCGGCGACGTCAGGTGATCGGGCACCCCGGCAGCTGCGGCCGGAAGGCTGGCCGAGCGGCGGGTCGGCTGCGCTGGACGGCTGGGCCGCTGGCCGGGCGCGAGGTTGCTGCACCGTCGCGTGAATGGTATAATTATCTCGCGCCACGGGGCCGGAGCCAACAAAAGGCCTAGACCTCTGGCGCTAGCTTGTGCGAGCGCGTGTTGGCGCGGGCGCAGTCCCGCTCCGAGATAGGGACGTGGCGTGCGCCTAGGGGGCGCGTCCGTCCGGTACGGATGGCTTTCGCACGGATGGTTTTCGCTGAATGGGGTGCGTCACGGCGGTCCCGTGTGATCGCGTCTCTCCGATCCCGTCTCCGGGGTCGTCAGCAGCCGGCAAGGTGCACGCGAACCGCTGATCGGTAACAAGGGGTTGGTGGTCGGCTTTTCACCGCGTCCGCGCGAGCCATGGGCGCAATGCGCGGTTTGAAAGAAGGGAAAGCAGGGTGCTTGGCTTTCTTAAGAAAGCATTTGATTTCAATGAGAGAGAGCTCCGCAGATTGCGGGACATGGCGGCGGCTATTACCGCCCTCGAACCCGAGGTTTCCAAGCTGTCTGATGACGGGCTCGCTGCGAAGACGGCCGAGTTTAGGTCGCGACTTGCTAACGGCGAGTCTCTGGATGACATGCTCTTGGAAGCGTTCGCGGTTGTCAGGGAGGCGTCTGCCAGGGTGCTGGGACAGCGCCACTTCGACGAGCAGGTCATGGGCGGTATCGTGCTCCACGAGGGCAGGATCGCCGAGATGAAGACCGGTGAAGGCAAGACGCTCGCGGCTACGCTGCCAGCATACCTCAACGCCCTCACAGGGAAAGGCGTCCACGTCGTCACGGTGAACGATTACCTGGCGCGGCGAGACGCTGAATGGATGGGGACGATTTACAGGTTCCTCGGGCTTACGGTGGGCGTCATCGTCCATGGGTTGGATTACGCTCAGAGAAAGGCCGCTTACGCGGCTGACATAACGTATGGGACGAACAACGAGTTCGGATTCGACTATCTCCGCGATAATATGGTCACATCCGAAGACGAGATGGTTCAGCGCGAGCTGAATTACGCCATCGTAGATGAAGTGGACAGCATCCTCATAGACGAGGCGAGGACGCCGCTCATCATCTCCGGCCAGGCGGAGGAGTCCACGGACTTGTATTACCACTTCGCGCGGCTCGTGCCGAGGCTCAAGCCTGAAGTGGACTATACGGTGGATGAGAAGGCCCACACCGTGGCGCTGACCGAGGACGGCGTGGCCAAAGTCGAGAAGATGCTGGGCATCGACAACTTGTACGATGATGCCAATATGGAGCTCGCGCACCATCTCAACCAGGCTCTGCGAGCTCACGCGCTCATGCGGCGCGACAGAGACTACGTCGTCAAGGACGGCGAGGTCATCATCGTCGATGAATTCACCGGGCGGCTCATGTTCGGGAGACGTTACAGTGAAGGCCTGCATCAGGCCATCGAGGCCAAGGAAGGCGTGAAGGTCGAGCGGGAAAGCCAGACGCTCGCGACAATCACGTTCCAGAACTACTTCAGGATGTACAAGAAACTGGCAGGCATGACAGGCACTGCGGCTACGGAGGAAGAGGAGTTCCGCAAGATATACGGGCTTGACGTGGTCGTGATCCCGACGCATCTGCCGATGATCCGGGTTGACCACCCGGACGTCGTGTACAAGACGGAACGTGCCAAGTTCAATGCTGTCGTCGACGAGATCGAGAGGCTGCACAAGAAAGGGCAGCCGGTCCTGGTGGGCACGATTTCCATCGAAAAGTCCGAAAGGCTCAGCGAGATGCTGCGTCGCCGCGGCATTCCTCACCAGGTGCTCAACGCCAAGCATCACGAGCGTGAGGCTGAGATAGTTGCGCAGGCCGGTCGTCTTGGCACGGTGACCATAGCCACCAACATGGCTGGCCGCGGCACCGACATAGTGCTGGGCGGCAACCCGGAGTACATCGCCAAGCAGAAACTGCGTGATCAAGGCTACCCAAGCGAGGTCGTGGCCGAGGCCGCCGAGAGGTTCCCTACGAAGGATCCGCAAGTCCTCAAGGCGAGGCAGGAGTTCCAGGCCTATCTTGAAGACGCGAAGGCTGCGTGCGCCGGGGAACACGAGAAGGTCGTCGAGCTCGGCGGGCTTTTCATTATCGGCACCGAGCGCCACGAAAGCAGGCGCATTGATAACCAGCTTCGCGGACGGTCTGGGCGCCAGGGTGACCCAGGGGCATCGCGCTTCTACGTTTCGCTTGAGGACGATTTGATGCGTCTCTTCGGCGGCGAATTCATCACGAACATCATGAACAGGCTCGGCTGGGAGGAAAACGTGCCGATCGAGCATCCGCGACTCTCCCGAGCCATCGAGACCGCGCAGAAACGGGTCGAGGCGCGCAACTTCGACATTCGCAAGCAGGTCCTCGAGTACGATGACGTCATGAACAAGCAACGCGAGGTCATCTACCGCGACAGGCGCATGGTCCTGCGTGGCGAGAACCTCAAGGGCCGTATCATGGAGATGATTGCCCAGGTCGTGCGGGGGATGCTGGACACTTACGCCAACGAAAAGGTGTTCCAGGAGGAATGGGACCTCGAGGGGCTTGCCGACCGAGTGAACAAGACTTTCGCGCCAGGCTCGTCGCTTGTTACGAGAGAAAGCCTGGTCGGCCTGCGTCGGCCCGAGCTTGAGGAGCATATAGTGCAAGCCGCTCGAAAAGCCTATGAGGCGCGGGAGGCTCTCATCGGGCCCGAACGCATGAGAGCCCTCGAGAAGCTCGTTATGCTCAGAATCATAGACTCTAAGTGGATGGACCACCTGCAGGCCATGGACGATTTGCGGGAGGGCATCGGGCTTCGGGCCTACGGGCAGCACAACCCGGTCCAGGAGTATCAGATCGAGGGTTGGCAGATGTTCGAGGCTCTCAAGGCCAGCATCCAGGAAGACGTTGTGACCTGGATGTTCCGGGTCGGCGTTGATACCGGTGAGAGACAGCCGAAAGCGCGTCGTTATCGCATCACCATGAGCGGGGGCGGGCAGGACGAGGAGCGCCCTCGTGTGGAGCAGCGACGTGTGAAGAAGGTTGGGAGAAACGATCCGTGTCCTTGCGGGAGCGGCAAGAAATACAAAAAGTGCTGCGGAAGGGGTGCATAGGCGGATGTTAAGTGAGCTGAAACCCGTCTTGGACGACCTTGCCTCTAGGGTCGAAGAGATGAGGGTGTACCTTTGACATCGAGGCAAAGAAGTCAAAGCTGTCCGAGCTCGAGCAGCAGGTAAACATGCCGGGCTTTTGGGACGACCGGGAGACCGCCCAGAAGGTGCTCCAACAGGTGAGCCAGATCAAGGCCGATGTGGAGCGATGGGAAAAGGCCCGCGCAGAGGCCGAGGACCTCGTTGTGCTCCTTGAGCTGGGTCTCGAGGAGGGCGATGAATCCGTGGAGAAGGAGGTCCGACAGGGCCTTAAGTCCCTTGCCAAGGCGGTCACCGGCCTTGAGCTCGCGCACTTGCTGGGTGGCGAGTACGACCGCGCCAACGCCATCCTCTCGATACATCCGGGCGCGGGCGGCACCGAGTCTCAGGACTGGGCGGAGATGCTCCTTCGGATGTACCTTCGGTGGGCGGAAAGGCGCGGGTACAAGGCAGAGATCACCGACTTTTTGCCCGGCGAAGAAGCGGGGTTGAAGAGCGTTACCGTCCTCATAAGCGGAGAGAACGCGTACGGCTACCTCAAGGCAGAGAAGGGCATCCACCGTCTCGTGAGGATATCTCCGTTCGATGCCAACGCGAGACGCCATACGTCGTTTGCGTCAGTGGATGTTATCCCAGAGGTGCCGGAGGACGTGGACATAGAGATAAGACCGGAGGACCTCAAGATCGACACATACCGCTCCGGTGGCGCGGGGGGCCAATATGTCAACAAGACCGAGTCCGCGGTGAGGATAACGCACATTCCGACGGGGATCATAGTGGCTTGTCAAAACGAGCGGTCGCAGTATCAAAACCGCGAGGTTGCCATGAGGATCCTCAAAGCGCGCCTGTTCGAGCACTACAAGGCTGAGCAGGAAAGGAAGCTAGGTGAGCTCCGGGGGGAGCAGAAAGAAATCGCCTGGGGCAACCAGATTCGGTCTTACGTGTTCCAGCCTTACACCATGGTGAAGGACCACCGGACCGGGCTCGAAACCGGAAACGTCCAGGCCGTCATGGATGGCGAGATCGATGAGTTCATCGAGGCTTACCTGCGGGCGGCTGCCAGGGCGTCGGCGTAGGCGCCGGCGTGACGTCGGCGGCCGTGCCGGCCGGGGCGTGCGGTCCACGTATCGAGGGGTGCCATGAAATACACGGTAACGCTCGCGGCTCTCGCGGTCGTCTGCGTCTTCTTGGTGGCGGAGGCGACGATCCCGGGGGCTGTGAGCGCTCGGCTCGAGAAAGCGATAGCAGCGAGCCTCGACGAGGCCGAGTCGGTTCAGGTGTACGTCAAGACCTTCCCCGCGCTTGCAGTCGCGCTGGGCAGGATAGACGTCCTCAGGATTGACGCGCGGAACATCACGGTGGACGGGCTCCGCGTCCAGCGCTTGTTTGTGGACGCACGCCGGGCGGATATAGATGTCCGTTCCGTGCTGGAGCAAGGGAGGCTCGGTGTAAGGCACGTCGGCAGAGGCGATGTCACGGTCATGCTTGCAGAGGACGACCTGAACGCGTACTTCCACTCACGCGATGGGATCCTGAAGCTCCTCACGGTGAAGCTTCGGCGCGACATCGCGACCATCTCCGGCAGCGCAAGCATCCTCGGCATGAAGGTGGACTTGGCCCTCGACGGCAGGTTCGTGGTGAGGGGAGACACGCACCTCGCGTATGTGGTGGACCGTATCAGGGTTGGAAACGCCGTGGTTCCGGAGGCTGTGAAAAACGGGCTCCTGAAGAACGTGGATCTGTCGGTTGATGTATCGAAGCTTCCGATTCCCGTCGTGCTGCGCGGGGTGAGCGTGCAGGACGGGGTCGTGTACGTTTTCGGAGGCGCGTCCGCGGACAAGTAAGCAGCGGCCTTCGACCTTGAAGCAAGCCTGGCCCTCGAGGCGGTCTCAGTCTCAAGGGGACTCAAGGGAATCGCAAGAGATCGCCCGCCGTTTAGGCGGGAATGTGGGGTGGAGATGGCATGGCAGGACCCTGGCGGGCGAGGAAGTTGTGGGTGTGGATGCTGATAACGGCGGTGTTGGCATCGATGTACATCGCCGTTGGGCGCGTCGCGGTGGAGCGGTCCAACCGCCAGGTTGAACTCGTGATGGATTACGACGCGGCGGTCGAGATGTGCCGCGCATCCGGGTATCCCGTTGACACGTTCCTGCGCAGGGCAAAGGCGGCGGGGCTGACTTCCGTCGCCTTGAATGAGCGTACCATCGGCGACTTGATAGAAGAGGGCAAAGTCCGCGCTTTCACCGGCAGGCAGATACTTGACTACGACAAGCTCTCGCCTGTGACCGACCCGGTCCTCAGGCAAATGATAGACCAGGGGCGCCTGTTTGGCAGCAACACGTACCTTTTCCCCCGGGACGCGTCGACATACGACGAGATCGCGCCGCTGCTCGCCGAAAGGCTTGCGGGCGAGCGGGTGTCGGTGTTTAACTCAAGGCGTCTCGGGCCTTTCATCGAGACAGCGAAGAGCTTGAAGCAGGTTGAAGAGGTCAACATCGGCCTCGACCCCGCCGAGGTGGGCGAGGTCAACGCCGCCGGTCTTCGCGTGGTTGCGAGGTTCAAGAACTATCCGGGCGTTACGCCGGAAAAGATAACGTTCTTCGTAGACCGCTTGGCGCAGTCTGATGGGGTCAGCCTGGTCGTTTTCGAAGGGCAGGACGTGCTCGGCTACCCAGACTACATTCGCGAGGCGGCGGACGTTCTTAACTCTCATGGGCTTACGTTCGGCCACGTGGAATTCGCGGTCCAGCAGGGTGATAAGGCCTTCGCCCAGCTGATGGGCGCCGCGGTCGTGAGGGTCCACAGCATAACCGCGGGTGAGATGAACAAGATCGACGTTCAAACCGCTGTGGACCGGTTTGTGAGGGCTGCTCGCGAGCGGAACATCAGGGTCATGTACGTTCGTCCGTTCCCGGCGAAGAGCGGGGAGGAAGCCGCGGCGGTGAGCGAGAACCTCGATTACGTCGAGGCGATAGCGCGTGGGATGACTGAGTCCGGGTTTAGGCTCGGCGAGGCTCGGCCGTTCGAATGGTACAGCCCGAGCAAAGCCTTGCTTGTGGTTGTGGCCGCCGGCATTCTGGCCGGGGGGTTCATGCTTCTTGATATGATAGCCTTCGTGCCGCCCATCGCGGAGCTCGGGATGTTCGTCCTCGGGCTTCTCGCGTATGCCGGCCTGATAAGCACGGGGTTCGCCACGTTCTTCCGGCAACTGGCGGCCCTAGGCTCAGCCATCGTGTTCCCCGCACTGGCGGTGGGACTGATCCTAGCAAGGGCGCGGCGCGGCCGCGGCGCGCGGTGGGGCGACGGGACAGGGTTACGAGACGCGTGTCTCCTCTGGCTCGAGGCTTCCGGGGTGTCAATAGTCGGGGGCCTGATGCTTGCGGCGACGCTCTCCAGCACAAGTTTTATGTTGCATCTCGATCAATTCATTGGCGTGAAAGTCGCGCACATCCTGCCGCTGGTGCTCGTGGTAGCTCTCTACTGGAGGTATCAGGTGGTCCAGCGAAGAGCCGCCGGAGGCTTTGTGGCGGCTGCCGCCGAGATACTCTCAGAGCCCGTCCGCGTCTGGCACGTCGTGGCGCTTGGCGTGATAGGGGCGGTGGGCATCGTATACATCATGCGGACCGGTAATGTTTACCTCGGACTCCCCATTCCGTCCTTCGACGCGGGAATAAGAGTGTTCCTCGAGAAGGTGCTCGTCTACCGTCCGAGAACCAAAGAGTTCCTTATAGGTCATCCTGCGCTCATACTCGGGGCGCTGGCTCTGCTGCGAGGCGACAAGCGGCTGGCCCTCCCGCTTGCGCTCGTCGGGTGTATAGGTCAGATCTCGATGGTGAACACGTTCTCGCATCTGCACACCCCGCTCCTGGCTACGGTCCTGCGGACCGTGTATGGGCTCGTCATCGGCGCGATCGTAGCTATTGTGGTGTACGGCGCCTTCAGTCTGTATATGCGGCTGGCGGCGCGGTCGTCTGGCCCCACCGGCCGGACCACGGGTACCACTGCCGGTGCTGGTGCGGGGGAGGGGGAGAGAATCGAAGGATGAGGTTCGTGCTCTCGGGCTACTTCGGATTCGGAAACGCCGGGGACGAAGCCATGCTGGCCGCAATGGTTCAGCACCTCAGGGAAGCCGTCCCCGACGCTGCTATAGTGGCCCTTTCGCATGAGCCTGAGGCGACGCGGCGGACGCACGGGATAGACGCCGTGGAAAGGACCAGCCTGCCCCAAATCTTGCGGGAGATCGCCGCCGCGGATCTGTTCATCAGCGGGAGCGGCAGCCTCCTGCAAGATGTGACGAGCTTTCGGTCGCTTGCGTATTACCTGGGCCTTGCTGCCGTGGCTAGGCTCATGGGTAAGCCCGTCTTCTTCTACTCCCAGGGTGTGGGCCCTCTCAAGCGCGCCTGGAGCCGCTGGCTTGTAAGGTTCGTCGCGGACAGGGTGAACACCATCACGGTGAGAGACGAGCCGTCGCGCCGGCTCCTTGAGAAAGTCGGCGTGAGACGCCCGCCTATCGTGGTGACCGCCGACCCGGCCTTTGGCCTTGAACTGGGCCCGTCGGTGCGACGCGGCGTCGACATCCTCGCGTCCGAGGGCGTGCCAGCGGTGGCCGGGACGCCGCTTGTGTTGGTTTCAGTGCGACCTTGGGCGGACGGGTCGGGCTACCTTGAGGCGGTGGCGCGCGCCGCTGACGAAGCGCAACGCTCGTTGGGGGCGGCAATCGTGTACGTGCCTTTTCATAAGCCTGGTGACGTGGTCGCGAGCCGAGCCGCCGCCGAGCTCATGCACCGGGGTTCGTACGTGCTTGAGAGGGACTACACGCCGCAGGAGATAATGTCCCTCGTCGACTGCGCCGACCTTGTAATCGGCATGAGGTACCATGCGCTCGTGTTCGCGACCGCGTGCGCGACACCGTTCGTGGCCGTGTCCTATGATCCGAAGATCGATGGCCTGCTCAGAATGGTAGGCGAGGAGCCTGGTCTCTCGGTGGCCCCATCGAGGCGCGGGGTGGCGGATGGCGAGGCTCTTGCTCGGAAGGTCATGGATGTATGGGCGAGGCGCGACAGCATGAAAGCCGCTCTTGCCGCGGCGAAGCCCGCCCTGGCGGAGGCTGCGAGGAGAGCGGCGCGCCTAGCCGTGGAAACCGGCCGTCGAAGCGGGACTTTGACGGGGTGATACCGTGGACGAAGCTGGATCCGTGGAAACCGTGAACATCCTGGGCCTCCGGATTCATAGGGTGGACATGGCCGGGGCGGTGCGGCAGGTGCACGATATGGTGACCGCGGGCGACCGCGTGTACCAAGTCGTGACCTTGAATTCCGAGATGGCGATGACGGCCCAGCGCGACACGGAGCTTGCTGCCATCATCAACAGCGCGGACCTCGTGGTGCCCGACGGCGCTGGCGTGGTTTGGGCGTCCCGCATTCTGGGCTCCCCTCTTCCAGCGAGAGTCGCAGGATTCGATCTCATGCAGGAGCTCGTCAAGTGCGCGGGCACAGAAGGATGGCCTGTCTTCCTTCTCGGTGCTTCGCCGGGCGTGGCGGATGAAGCTGCCGCGCGGCTCTCGACGCGCGTGCCGGGCCTGAGGATTGCCGGGACCCATCACGGGTTTTTCGAGAACCGGGAAGAGGACGGACTGGTCGAGCGCGTTCGGCAAAGCCGAGCCAAGCTCGTATTTGTGGCCATGGGCGCCCCCCGCCAGGACAAGTGGATCGCGCGCAACAGGGCTCGGCTGGCTCCCTCGGTATGCATCGGAGTGGGCGGGAGCCTCGATGTGCTGGCCGGCCGCGTCTCGCGGGCCCCCGATTGGATGGGGAGAATGGGCCTGGAGTGGCTGTACCGCTTGTTTCAGGAGCCCAGAAGGTTTGTGAGGGTGTTGGCTCTGCCCAAATTCGTGATTCGGGTCCTCGCGGAAAGGCTTTCGCGGGGAGTGCATAATGCGGCAAGGTAAGGAGTGACGGACATGCTTGGTAGTGGTGAGAGGCGCTGTTGCGAGGTACCCGCCCTCGCGGAGGACGAGGTCCGCATGCTGCAAGAGAAGGCGAGGCGGGTGAGGGTGCACGTGGTAAGGGCGACGACGGAGGCCGGATCCGGCCATCCCGGGGGGTCCCTGTCGTCCGCGGAGATCTTGGCTACGCTCTACTTCAAGGTGATGAGGATTAACCCGAAGGACCCTGCCTGGCCTGACAGGGACAGGTTCGTGCTGTCGAAGGGACACGCCGCTCCCGCGCTCTACGCGGTGTTGGCCGAGGCGGGGTTCTTCCCTGTGGAAGAGCTTCTCACGTTGCGCAAGTTCGGAAGCAGGCTTCAAGGGCACCCCAGCATGAAGCACACCCCCGGCGTTGAGATGTCCACGGGTTCGCTCGGGCAGGGGCTTTCCACGGCCAACGGCATGGCGCTGGCCGCGAGGCTCGACGGGCGGCCGACGCGGGTTTACGTCCTCCTTGGGGACGGCGAGCTCGAGGAGGGCCAGGTGTGGGAGGCTGCAATGACGTCAGTTCACCGGAAACTGGATAACCTCACAGCCTTCGTCGACTACAACGGGCTTCAAATCGACGGGCCGGTGAGAGATGTGAAATCCCTTGACAACATCGCTGCGAGGTGGCGCGCGTTCGGGTGGCATGTGCTGGAGATAGACGGACATGATGTCCGCGCCATATTCGCCGCGTGCGAGGAGGCTAAAGCCACCAAGGGGCGACCCACGGTCGTCGTCGCTCGCACGGTGAAGGGCAGGGGTGTGTCGTTCATGGAGAACATCGTGGAGTGGCACGGGAAAGCTCCTTCCCGCGATGAGGCGGAGCAAGCCATCCGGTCCATAGAGGGTAGATGAGATGGACCCATGGCTGCCCGCCCGCGGCACGTCACCGGACTCGACTCGCCGATTCTGAAACGAACGGAGGCTCAAAGCGTTATGGCAGATGTACCGAAAAAGATAGCGACGCGTGCTGCGTACGGCAAAGCCCTTGTCAAGCTGGGCGAGATGAACCCGGACGTCGTGGTCCTCGATGCGGACCTTGCGAAATCCACTAAGACGGACGAGTTTGCAGCGAAGTTTCCGGAAAGGTTCTTCGACATGGGTATCGCCGAGGCGGACATGATGGGCACCGCGGCCGGCCTCGCGGCATCTGGGAAGATCCCCTTTGCGAGCACGTTCGCAGTGTTCGCCGCCGGCCGGGCATTTGACCAGGTTCGCCAGGTCATAGGATACCCCGGGCTTAATGTGAAGATAGGCGCGACCCACGGCGGAATCACCGTGGGCGAGGACGGTGCCTCACACCAGTCCGTCGAGGACGTAGCCCTTATGAGGGCGATCCCAGGTATGACGGTCATTGTGCCGGCGGACGCGGTCGAGACGGAGAAAGCGGTATTCGCGGCCGCGAAGCACAAGGGGCCGGTGTACATACGGCTGGGGAGGAGCGGGGTCCCCGTGGTCTTCGGCGAGGATTATGAGTTCGAGATCGGCAGGGCCGCTCTTCTCCGAGATGGCGGCGATGTCACGATCATCGCGTGCGGCGTCCTGGTGTCGTCTGCTCTTGAGGCGGCGTCGAGGCTTGCCGAGGACAAAGGGCTGTCGGTCAGGGTGCTCAACATGGCGACGATCAAGCCTGCCGACGCTGAGGCGGTGGTGGCGGCCGCGCGCGAAACCGGCGCCATAGTGACGGCTGAGGAGCATAGCGTTATAGGGGGGCTGGGAAGCGCGGTGTGTGAGATAACCGCGGAACGCTTCCCGGTGCCGGTGGAACGTGTTGGCGTCAAAGACGCGTTTGGTCAGTCGGGGACGTCGGAGGAGCTTCTCAAAGCGTACGGGCTTCTCCCCGAGAACATTGTAGGGGCCGCTCTCAAAGCGATCGAGAGAAAACGCGGCGCGGGAAGGTGAGCTCTTGAGGAGAGGCGCCGCAGCGCGCCGCGCGGAGCGTATCGTCGACCCCAGGCCTGTCGTGGCTAAGCCGTCGCCCGGGACGTGCTGGGCGTCCCGGGTGAGCCTGGGGACGCAGGGGCTCGGGCGGGCAAGCCTGTTTACGGAGGCGCTGTTCGTGGGAGGTGACGGCAGTGGGCAGCATGATGCAGATAACGGCCATCGTTGGCCGCCGGGTTTGCATAATTGCAGCGGCCTGCGTGGTGCTGGCGCTCTTTGTTGCGGGCTGCGGTAGAACGAAGGATGACGGGGTGACCCTAAGGCTGTCGATATGGGGGGATCTCCAGGAGCAGCGGATGGTCGAGGACATCGTGAAAGCATACGAGGCCTCGAACCCCGGCGTCACGGTGGAAATCGAGGCCGCACCGGCAATGCAGATCGCGGGCGGGATCACCGCATACGAGCAGAAGCTCATCGTGCTCATGGCGGCCCAGGATGCTCCCGACGTCATGTACCTTCCTCGAGACAGATATGAGTTTTATGCGGAGAAGGGCGCGCTGGTAGACCTCGAGCCGTTCATCGAGAAGAGCGGCGGGATGGATAAGCTACCGCCTGAGTTGGTGAACGGCATGCGCGTTGGAAGCGGGATATACGGACTTGCGAAGGATGAAGCAACCGTCTGTGCGATCAGCGTACAGACGAAGCACTCAAAGGAAGCCTGGGCGCTTCTTTTGAGCATTGCCACAGGCGGCAGATAGCGTCCGAACATGGCGTCTCACCTGCGTCCCGAAAAGCTCTGGAAGATACTTCTTGGGGAAACGAGGAGGTTTTTGCCGAGGGCCATCGAAGTATACGAAGTAAACCCGATTTTCCGGAACTTGCGGGAAGTGATGACGTTGGTTCGCCTTTACAGCGTGTCGAAGGTCTATCCCAACGGGGCGGTCGGGCTCCTCAACGTCGACACGCACATAAGACAGGGCGAGTTCGTGTTTCTGGTGGGGCCGAGCGGGGCAGGCAAGACCACGTTCATGAAGATTCTTACGAGGCAGGTTCTTCCGACTCAGGGCCAGGTAATCGTGGACGGTCGCAACGTCGTGCGCATGAAGCCCTCCGAGGTCCCTTACCTTCGCCGTGCCGTGAGGATGGTCTTTCAAGACTACAAGCTCCTTCCCAACAAGACTGTGTACGAGAACGTGGCCTTCGCGCTCCGTGTCACCGAGGCGAATCCGAGACAGGTTCGTCCGCGAGTAATGGAGTCGCTGGAGCTGGTCGGCCTGGCGGGGAAGGCGCGTACGTACCCTGGTGAACTATCCGGCGGAGAACAGCAGCGTGTGTCCATTGCCCGGGCCATTGTGGGGGCCCCGACCATCCTGCTCGCCGACGAGCCCACGGGAAACCTCGACCTTGACACGTCATGGGGTATCATGGAGTTGCTCCTCAGGATCAACAAGACGGGCACCACAGTAATCATGGCGACGCACAACAGTTCCATAGTGAACGGCATGATGCGCAGAGTGATCGAGCTAGACGGCGGCAAGATCGTGAGGGACGACGAGAGGGGAGCTTACAGGCGTGAGGCTGACCACTATATGGTACTTCCTGGCTGAGGGCTGGCGCTCGGCCAGGCGCAACGTCAGCCTCATATCCTTGGGGACCATCGCCGCCTCTCTGTTCGTGCTGGGAGCGGTGGGGCTCGTTCTCCTGAATCTGAACCACGTTTCCCAGTTGCTGCGGTCCAGGATCGAGATCAGGGCGTTCCTCGAAGACGGGTTGTCACCTGAGGGCGTTGCGGCCATCAAAGCCCAGATCCAAGCGACCGATGGTGTGAAACAGGTGACGTTCGTCAGCAAAGATGAGGGCCTTCGGAGACTCCGAGCCCAGCTCGGCGAGCGCGCCAGCATCCTTGACGTCGTGGGGGAGAACCCGCTGCCGGACGCCTTCGATGTGAAGGTGGACGACCCTGACCACACAGTTGAAGTGGCGGCGAGGGTCTCGCGAATCCCCGGTGTGGCGGGCGTCAACTACGGGCAGGGGTTCACGGAGAAGCTTCTTGCCACGATGAGGCTCGTGGGCGCGGCGGGGGTGATGGTCGCCGTCTTGTTCGTGGCCGCGGTGATCTTCATAGTAGGGAACACCGTCAGGCTTACGATAATCTCGCGGGCCCGCGAGATAGAGGTCATGAAACTGGTGGGCGCCACGGACTGGTTCATCAGATGGCCGTTCCTCGTGGAAGGGATGGTCGTGGGGCTGGTGGGAGCTTCGGTGTCGGGGCTGCTCCTGTTCGTGGGCTACAAGTTTACGGTTCGGTACCTTGCCGGGCTCGCACCATTCATCCCGGTCGTCACCGCGCCGGAGCCGGTTGCCGCCCTGTGCGTCGCCCTTCTAGTCATGGGCATCCTTATGGGAGCTGTGGCTGGAGGCGTGTTTGTGAAGAGATACCTGCGGGTCTGAGCCGCGTGCAAGGACGCTGCTCGTCCCGCTCCCGCCCGCCCTGGCCTGCTGGGACGTGTTCCGCGGAAACGTGACTCAAACGGCGAGTTCGGTTGGAGGTGCAGCGGTGAGAGCCCGGGCAAGGTTGGCACATGTCTTGATACCAGCGCTGATGGCCGCCCTCTTCATCCTGTCACCTCTTGTCGTGTCCGGCGAGCCCGCCTCCGAGCTATCGCGCAAACGCGACCAGCTGGGTGACGTAAACGACCAGGTGCAGGAAACGAAGCGACAGCTTCTCACCGTCAAGCAGAAAGAGAAGGGGATCCTCGCCGAGATCCAGAAGGCCGAGATGGAGCTGGAAAAGACGAGGGCTCGACTGAGCTCTCTTGAAAGTCAAGCGAAGCGTCTTGCCCAAGCTGTGACTCAGGCGGAGCGGGACCTCGCCGCGGCCGAGGATGACCTCGCCGTAGCCAGGAAGCGGCTGGACAGGACGCTTTCTGTGTTGAAGACGAGGCTCAGGGCGATGTACATGTCCGGGCCCGCCGACTATCTGGAAGTCCTTTTCTCGGCTGCCGACTTCGCTGACTTCGTGACGAGGTTCGAGTACGTGGAGATGCTTGCCGAGCACGACGCGGAATGCCTCGACGAGGTCAAGGCAGAGGTCGCGACGATCGAGGCCAAGATGGCCCAGGTCGCCGACAGAAAGGCAAAGCTGCAGAAAGAACGCGAGGATCTCGCGCGTGTTCAGGCTCAGGTCAAGGTCCAGGAGACTCAGCTTGCGGCGAAGGTGCGGGAAAGGGAAGCCATCCTGGCGAGGGTGCAGAAGGAGCGGGCTCAGTACGAACAGGCCCTCAATGAGCTCGAGGAGATGAGCCGCGAACTCGAGCGAGCCATCCGGGAGCTGCAGGCACGGGAGGCGAGGACAGGGAAATCTTTGCCGAGATGGACCGGGAAATTCCTGATGCCGGTCAAGGGGCGGATTTCCTCGGATTTCGGGATGCGGTTCCATCCCATACTTGGGACTTCTAGATTCCACTCTGGCATAGATATAGCTGTGCCGTCCGGCACACCGGTGCTTGCGGCGGCGGATGGTGTTGTGATATACAGCGGATGGGTGAGCGGGTACGGTTACACCGTGATAATCGATCACGGCGGAGGCCTGTCGACCCTCTATGGGCACAATTCGGCGCTCCTCGTGAAGAGCGGTCAATCGGTCCTTCAAGGGGACAGGATAGCAAGATCGGGCAGCACGGGGCTTTCCACAGGTCCCCATGTCCATTTCGAGGTCAGGGACAACGGCACCCCGGTTAACCCGTGGCAGTGGCTGAGATGACGGTTGCTGCGTCTAGATCATGGCGTGCTGCGAACGGCCACGCGGACGGCGGGCGACGCTGTCGGCGATGCGAGCTCGCCGGGGCGGAGCGGCTGGCGCTCCGGCGGCACGGGGCTGCTCCAAGGCACACGGAAACTGGTGATGTATTATGAGAAGATATGCGCGGGCAGTATACGGTCTCTTGGCAGCGCTGGCGGTCATCGCTGCGCTTGGCCTTTCCGGATGGCTTCACGCGCCTGCCGACTGCGCCGGCCCTCTGTCAAATGTGTCAGCGGGAGAGGTCGCGCAAACGCAGGCGCAAACGCAGGAGCAAGCAGACGTCCGGGCCCAGACTGGGTCAGAGACTGCGAGCCCGGGTAAAAGCACTTCAGGCTCTAGTGAAGACAGCGGTCTCGTAGCCCTCGAGGTGATCAACCTTCTCAAGAACGCTTACGTTTCCCCGGTTGACGTGGAGGCTCTCTTAAAGGCGTACGACGAGAGACACAGCATAGCCGACATGCTTGCGATCCTGAACGACCCATACACGCGTTACATGGATGCCGCGCAGTATCGCACGATGCAAGACGACATGAGGGGCACGTTCGACGGGATTGGAATCACCGTGGGTATCCGTGACGGGCAGCTCACCGTGGTCGCGCCTCTCAAAGGGACTCCCGGCGAACGGGCGGGCCTTCGGTCCATGGACAGGATCATGTTCATCGACGGCAAGCCCACAAAGGACATGGCCCTTGATTACGCCGTGTCCCTCATGAAGGGGAAAAAGGGCACGGAGGTCGTGCTCGGCATTGAACGGGACGAGGGGGGCAAGACGCGATCTTTCGATGTAAAGGTCGTCAGGGACACCATAAGGGTCCCGCATGTGGCCTCCGAGATACTGAAAGATGGCATAGGCTACGTGCAAATCTCGTCGTTCTTCGGCGACGACACCATGGATGCCCTCAATCACGAACTGGACGTCCTCACGCGGCAGGGGATGCGGGGGCTTATCCTTGACCTACGCTATAACCCGGGCGGCTCGTTCCCGCTCGCGATCGAGGTAGCCAGCAGGTTCCTTCCGGCTGGATCCCCGGTGGTGCATGTGGTCGGAAGGGACGGCAAGAAGGTAACCTATTATTCGAGCCGGGTCCCAAAGGTCGCCGTCCCGGTCGTCGTGCTCGTTAACGAGGCGAGCGCGAGCGCGTCGGAGATCGTGGCCGGCGCCTTACAAGACATGAAGGTGGCGACCATCGTGGGCGTGACCACGTTCGGGAAAGGTCTCGTCCAGACGATATACCCATTGTCCGACGGGTCCGCGGTGTCCATCACGACTTCCAGGTACCTCACGGCCGGCGGCAATTCCATCGACAAAAAGGGGATAGTGCCGGACGTCGTGGTGAGCCTGACTAACTCCAGGGACGCTCAAGCAGAGTCTGAGCAGGAAGCCACGCAGGACCCACAACTCGACAAGGCCCTCGAGATCCTTGAGGCCAAGCTCGCAGCGCGCAAGGCGGCGTAAAACGACACGAGGCGACGGGACTTGCAGGCCGGCGCACAACGCGGCGTATAATGGTCTTGAAACGATCTCGGGGCATTCGATTCGTGCGCGGGCAAGGAGTGGCCTGGATGTTTCCCTTCGGTAAGGTTATCTTGACGATTCTCATGCTGATCCCGCAGGTGTTTCTCCACCCTGCTTTTTGGATGGTGGTCATGCTGGTTGCGATGCAGTACACGCGCATAGCCAGGATGGAACAGCGCGTGTTCGGCGAGCCGATGGAGTCGCCTGCTTCGTCAGTTCTGACGTCCCTCGTGCTCGGGGCGGCCGCGGGGTTCGTCGCGAGCCTAATTTTCGTGTTCGTTGGGGTCACTGTCACGGGCGCGGGGGTCGCCTTCCTGCTGCCTGTGGCCCTCGTATTGATGCTCATCGACCCGAGATTCCTTTGCTTTTCGTACGCGGGAGGGGTCCTCGCCCTCTCAAACCTGGTCTTCGGTGTTCCGAAAATAGGCATACCGGAGATCATGATCCTCGTGGCCGTGCTGCACTTGATGGAGAGCCTTCTTATCTGGAGCACGGGCAACCAAGGCGCGCTGCCTCTTTACATGAAGACGCGCGACGGGAGCGTGGTTGGAGGCTTTCTCCTTCAGAAGTTTTGGCCCATACCGCTTGTGGGCATGATGTTGCTCACGCCGCACCTGAGCGAGATCGAGAGCTTGACGCGGGGCCTTATAAACATGCCGGATTGGTGGCCCCTCATTAAGCCAGACGTAACCGTCCCGGAAGGGCGAGAGATGCTCTTCGCAATGTTCGCGCTGCCCGCCGCGCTCGGCTACGGCGATTTCGCGGTTGCGAGGGCGCCGAAACAGAGGAGCGCCCGCACCGCCGGGAGTCTCATGGCCTTCAGCGTGGTGCTCCTGGGCCTGGCGCTTGGCGCGTCGGTCTACCCCTGGATGAGATGGCTTGCCGCGCTCTTCTCGCCGCTGGGGCACGAGATGGTCATAGCTGCGGGGAGACGCGCTGAGACGAGGTCGAACGCCATCTATGTGGCTGACCCCCGCGGACTCAAGGTGCTCGACGTGGTGCCCCGTTCCCCGGCTGCGCGGGTAGGCCTTCGAAGTGGTGACATCATCATATCCGTGAACGGACAGCCCGTCAGGACCGCCGCAGACCTTCTTGACGCCATGAGCGGGTCCCCTCCATGGTTCTATATAGAAGCCGAGCGGGACTCCACCAATGCAGCTGGTCACACTGGGCACGGCGGCGGATCCGGCGACGGCAAGACGGTGCGGTTCACTAGGTCCATCTCAGGCCAGGTGGAGAGGCTCGGCATCATCCCCGTGCCGGGCCCGGGGGACCCGGCCCATGTCAGCGTGCCCGTGGCCGGCGTCGACGGGCCCCTCGCGAGGCTCTTCCGGCGGAGATGAGCGCGCAGGTCCGTCAATCGCGGAAGCGACAAGCTGGGCACAGGCGCGGATTCCTCTCTACGAGTCGGCGGAAGGCGGCGGCAGCGAACTCAACGCGTCTTTGACCCGCTGGGCGGCTTTGCGGGTCATGCCGGGGACCTTCGCCAGCTCTTCGACGCTCGCCTCGCGCATGGCTTGGACCGAGCGGAACGCCGTGACAAGGGATTTGAGACGCTTCCTGCCTATGCCTGGGACGTCCTCCAACATTGAGAGGGTAGCGTGCTTTGCGCGAAGCTGGCGGTGATATGACACGGCGAACCTGTGGGCCTCATCTCGCACGCGCTGGAGCAGGAAGAGGGCTTTCGAGTCTCTGGGCAGGGCGATGGGGTCGGGCTTACCCTCCGTGAACACGAGCTCGTGCTCTTTTGCAAGCCCCACGGCCGGAACCTTCTCTGCCAAGCCGCACTCGCGCAGCGCCTCAAGAGCCGCGTTAAGCTGGCCTTTCCCGCCGTCGATCAACATGAGGTCGGGGAGCGTGCCGGGCGTGTCGCCGGCTGCGGCGGTGAGGACCGCGGAGCCTTGCAGTTGTGGCTCGTGGTTCTCGCGCCGCTCCTCCTTCTCGCGCAGCGCCCTCCGGCAACGTCTTGCGACCACCTCGCGCATCATTGCGAAGTCGTCCTGTCCCCCCACGGTCTTGATCTTGAAGCGCTTGTACCCCGACTTGAACGGTCGCCCGCCCTCGAAAACCACCATCGATCCGACGGCGTCAGTGCCCTGGATCGTGGAAATGTCAAACGCCTCTATCCTGCGTGGCAGCCTCGGAAGCCCGAGTGCGTTCTGGAGTTCGGCGAGAGCGCCCTCCTCCATGTCGGCGGCGCGTGCGGCTCGCGCGCGGGCCTCCTCCAGCCCAAGCACCGCGTTGTCATGCACCATGTCCACGAGACGCTTTTTCTCGCCGCGGCGGGGCGCGGTGATCTCCACCCTGGACCCGCGGAGAGAGCCGAGCCAAGAAGCGATGGAGCCCGCATCGTCGCCGAGCCCCGACTGCACTACTATCTCCCCGGGCACGAACGCAGCCGTCTGGTAGTACTGCTTGACGAAAGCCGCCAGCATCTCCGCGTCGGGCGTATCATCAGAATTGGTCATGAAGAATCGCTTGCGGTCCACGAGCTTGCCGCCGCGGACGAAGAAGACCTCCACGCATGCCTCGGCTTCGTTTTCGTCTCGCGCGAAGCCGATGACGTCGAGGTCTCTGCGGGACCCCAAGACCGCCTTCTGCCTTTCCATGACGCGTTCCATTGCGCGTACGCGATCGCGCAAAGCGGCCGCGGCCTCGAAATCCAGCAGGTCCGACGCCGCTTGCATCTGCCGCTTCATTTCCCGGACAAGCTGGTCCTGCCGTCCTTCCAGGAAGAGGACGATCTGCTTTACGAGTTCGGCGTAAGCCTCGCGAGTTATCGCCCCAGCGCACGGGGCAAGGCATCTTCCGATGTGGTAATTGAGGCACGGCCGGTCGTGCGAACTCTCGGAGACCTTCTTCGCGCACCCGCGGACGGGGAAGAGCCGCCTCAGAAACGCGAGGGTGCTCCGCATCCCGCCGACATCCGGGTATGGTCCGAAGTAGCGCGAGCCGTCCTCTTCAAGCCTGCGCGTGACCACGACCCTCGGAAACGGTTCGGCCAGCGTGACCTTGATATACGGGTACGTCTTGTCGTCTCTGAGCCGGACGTTGTACCGCGGGCGATGCCGCTTGATGAGCGTGTTCTCGAGGATCAACGCCTCGACTTCGGAGTCGGTGACGACGTACTCGAAGTCCGCGATGTGTTCGACAAGGACCTGCGTTCGTCTGGGAAGGCTCTCAGGAGACTGGAAATAGGAACGTACCCTGTTCCTGAGGGAAGATGCCTTCCCGATGTATATGACACGGCCCGCAGCGTCTTTCATGATGTAAACGCCGGGCCTGTCAGGCAGGTTCTTCACCCTCTCGTGGAGGCGTTCCCTTGAGTTCGCTGCGCTGAACTCTTCGTCTGGCGCATTGTCATTCATATCCCAAGCACCTTCCTGAGGAACTGCCCGGTGTAAGACCGTTCACACCTCGCGACCTCTTCCGGGGTGCCACATGCCACGACCGTTCCGCCGCGCTCTCCGCCCTCTGGACCGAGATCTATGATGTAATCCGCCGTTTTGATGACGTCAAGGTTGTGCTCGATGACTATCACGGTGTCTCCTGCGTCCACGAGCCGGCTCAGCACGTTCAGAAGCTTTTCGATGTCGGCGAAGTGAAGCCCTGTGGTGGGCTCGTCCAGGATGTAAAGGGTGCGGCCGTTGCTCCGTCTCCCGAGCTCGGTGGCGAGCTTTACCCTCTGCGCCTCGCCGCCTGAGAGCGTGGTGGCGGGCTGGCCCAGCTTGATGTAACCGAGGCCGACGTCGTTGAGCGTCTCGAGCTTGCGGCGGGTCCTGGGGAGGTTCTTGAAAAACTCCAGCGCCTCATCGACGCGCATGTCGAGCACGTCGGCGATGCTCTTGCCCCTGTACTTGATTTCCAGCGTCTCCCGGTTGTAGCGCTTGCCCCTGCACACCTCGCACGGAACGTACACGTCCGGCAGGAAGTGCATCTCTATCTTGATGATGCCGTCCCCCTTACATGCCTCGCAGCGCCCGCCCTTCACGTTGAAACTGAACCTGCCCGGGCCGTAGCCCCGCACCTTTGCCTCCGGCGTGAGCGCAAAGGTCTCTCGTATGAGGTCGAAAGTCCCGGTGTACGTGGCGGGGTTCGACCGAGGCGTGCGTCCGATTGGGGACTGGTCTACCTCGATGACGCGATCCAGGTGTTCGATCCCGAGGACGGCGTCATGAGCACCGGGCTTCACGGCGGCGCGGTTAAGCTCATGGGCGAGCTTCCGATGAAGGATCTCGTTTATGAGCGTGCTCTTGCCTGACCCTGACACGCCCGTGACGCATAAGAATACTCCCAGCGGGATCTCGACGTCGATGTTCTTCAGGTTATGCTCGCGTGCGCCCTTGATCAACAGGGACTTTCCGTTCGGCGAACGGCGGCGTGCCGGCACCACGATGCTCCGCTTGCCTGCGAGGTACTGACCTGTGATAGACCTCTCGCAGGCCATGATGTCGTCGATGGTTCCCGACGCGACCACGTACCCGCCCTCTGCGCCTGCGCCCGGACCTATGTCTATGATGTGGTCCGCCGCCCGAATGGTTTCTTCGTCGTGCTCGACGACCAGCACGGTGTTCCCGAGGTCGCGAAGGCGCTTGAGGGTGTCGATGAGCCGCTTGTTGTCACGCTGGTGAAGGCCGATGCTCGGCTCGTCGAGTATATAGAGGACGCCGACGAGGCTGGACCCGATCTGCGTCGCGAGCCGGATGCGCTGAGCCTCTCCGCCTGCAAGCGTGCCCGCGGCTCTGTCGAGGGTGAGGTAGTCAAGCCCGACGTTCACCAGAAACCCCAGCCTCTCACGGATCTCTTTGAGGATCTGCCTCGCTATGGTCGCCTCGCGCTCAGTCAGGGACAGTCCTTCAAAGAACTTCCTTGCCTCGGAGCACGACATGGCGGTCACTTCCATTATGGACTTGCCGCCCACCTTCACCGCGAGGCTCTCCGGCTTGAGGCGTGCGCCGTGGCATGCGGGACAGGGCCTCGCCGTTATGAACTGCTCTATTTCCTCCCGCGCGGCCTCTGAGTGGGCCTCCCTGTACCGGCGCTCGAGGTACGGCACGACGCCTTCGTAACAACTCTCATGCCAGACGAGCTCGCCCGCGAAATTGTGGTATTGGTATCGAAACCGTTCCCTGCCCGCGCCGTACAGCAGGATCCGCTGGTGTTCACCGGGAAGGTGCCCTATCGGCACCGACGGGTCTATCCCGAACCGTTCACATACGGCCATCACCCGGCGGGCGAAGTAATCGCTGCGCGTCCCCTGCCAGGACCTCTCCCAGGGCACGATGCCGCCCTCGATTATGCTCCTGTCAAGGTCGAGGACGAGTTCGGGGTCGATCTCCTCCTTGGTGCCCAGGCCGGCGCACTCCGGGCACGCGCCGTAGGGGCTGTTGAACGAGAACATCCTCGGCGCAAGCTCTTCGAAGCTAACCCCGCAGTCCGGACAGGCGAACTTCTCGCTGAAAACGAGGTCTTGGCCGGTTTCCCCTGCCAGTACGTTGACGACGGCTATCCCTTCGCCGCGTTTCATCGCGAGCTCCAGCGAGTCGGCGAGGCGGTTCTCGACGCCGGGACGGATGATGAGGCGATCCACGACTATCTCGATGCTGTGGATCTTGTACCGCTCGAGGGATATGTCCTCATCCACGCCGTGCACCTCTCCGTTGACCCGCACGCGCACGAACCCTTCCCTCCGGATATCCTCGATGACCTTTTTGTGTTCGCCCTTCTTGCCCCGGATAACCGGGGCGAGGACTTGCACCCTCGTGCCCTCGCCAAGCGCCATGACCTGGTCAACGATTTGCTGCACTGTCTGCTGGGTGATAGGCTTGCCGCACTTCGGACAATGCGGCTTTCCTATTCTTGCGAAGAGAAGCCGCAGATAATCGTATATCTCGGTGACCGTCCCCACGGTGGACCTGGGGTTCCGGCTTCCGCTCTTCTGGTCTATGGCGATGGCGGGGGACAGCCCTTCGACGTAGTCCACGTCCGGCTTGTCCATCTGTCCGAGGAACTGCCTGGCGTATGCCGAGAGCGACTCCACGTAGCGACGCTGGCCTTCAGCGTAGATGGTGTCGAAGGCCAGAGAAGACTTGCCCGAGCCCGAGAGACCCGTGATGACGACCAGTCTGTCTCTGGGGATTTCGAGATCTATGTTTTTGAGGTTGTGCTGGCGCGCACCTCTCACGACTATCTGCTGCTTTCCCACTTTTCGCTTCCTCCGAAAACACGCCGTTCCATGTTCACGGGGGCTCGCGCATCCGCTCTCGCGGGCGGGCGGGCCACCGCCGCTATCCCACCGCGAGGCGGTCATGTCCGGCGGCGCTCTTCGTGCGGTGTCGGGTCACATCTCCCGGCGCGCACGAGGGCCCGTGCGCCCTGCGTTCAGGACGCGAACCGGCGCCTGAGAGCGCGAATCCTGTCCCGTAGCTCGGCTGCGCGCTCGAATTCAAGTGCCTGCGCGGCCTTGCGCATTTCATCCTCGAGGGCGCGGATGAGCGCCGCAAGCTCTTTGTCGGACATTCTCTCGACCGCCTCGAGCTCGTCCGAAGGCCAGCCCGCCCCGGGCTGAGCCCCCGCCGTGCTCCCTCGGCGGCCCCCGGCACCGGCCGGCGCCGGGGCCCCATAAGCGGGTCTATCCTCGGCGGCCCTGGCGAACTCCGCGATATGATGGACGGCTTTCTTGACAGTCTCGGGAGTTATGCCGTGACGCCTGTTATACTCGAGCTGTATCCGGCGCCGCCGGTTCGTCTCGTCAATGGCGCGTTTCATGGACTGGGTGATGACGTCAGCGTACATGATGACCTTGCCGTGCACGTTGCGCGCCGCGCGCCCGATCGTCTGGATGAGAGAGGTCTCGGAGCGCAAGTAGCCTTCCTTGTCGGCGTCTAGGATCGCTACGAGCGACACCTCAGGGAGATCCAGGCCTTCGCGCAGGAGGTTTATGCCCACGAGGACGTCGAAGTCGCCGAGCCGGAGGTCCCGCAGGATCTCCACGCGTTCCAGAGTGTCGATCTCGGAATGCAAGTATCGTGCCTTTACTCCCATGTCCACCAGGTAGTCCGTGAGGTCCTCTGCCATTTTCTTTGTGAGGGTCGTTACCAGCACGCGCTCGCCGGCGTCTACCCGGGAGCGGATCTCAGAGAGCAGGTCGTCTATTTGGTTCCTCACGGGACGGACCTCGACTTCGGGGTCGACGAGCCCGGTCGGGCGTATGATCTGCTCCACAACCTGGCTGCTCACGCGGAGCTCGTACGGCCCGGGCGTTGCGGACGCGAAGATGACCTGGTTCACGCGCTGTTCGAACTCCTCGAACGTGAGCGGCCGGTTGTCGAAGGCTGACGGTAGCCTGAACCCGTACTCGACCAGGTTCTCCTTGCGCGACCGGTCGCCCGCGTACATCGCGTGCAGCTGGGGCAGGGTCACGTGCGACTCGTCGATTATGACAAGGAAGTCGTCAGGGAAGTAATCCAACAACGTGGCCGGCGGCTCGCCTGGCTGCCTTCCTGTGAGATGGCGGGAGTAGTTCTCGATGCCCTGGCAGTAGCCCACCTCGGCCAGCATTTCCAAGTCGTAGCGGGTGCGCTGCTCAAGCCTTTGAGCCTCGAGCAGCTTCCCGGCGGCGCGGAGGTCAGCGAGCCGGTCTTCCAGTTCCCGCTCGATGCCGACGAGGGCCCTCTTCAGCTTCTCATCGCTGGTAATGAAGTGCGTGGCCGGAAAGATGGTCACGCAATCCCTATCCCGCACCACCTCGCCGGTGAGCACGTCCACTTCGAGGATGCGGTCGACCTCGTCGCCGAAGAACTCGATTCTCATCGCGTTCTCTCCGTAAGCCGGGATCACCTCCACCACATCGCCCCGGACCCTGAAAGTGCCCCGCGTGAATCCGATGTCGTTACGCGTGTACTGAATGCTCACGAGCTTCCTCAAGACGGCGTCCCTGTCGGCGTCGTCACCCTGGCGAAGCGTGAGGGTAAGGTTCTTGTAGTCCTCGGGAGACCCGAGGCCGTAAATGCACGAGACGCTCGCCACGATAATGACGTCGCGCCGTTCGAGCAGAGCGCTCGTCGCGGCGTGCCGGAGCCGGTCTATCTCGTCGTTGATGGAGGAATCCTTCTCGATGTACGTGTCGGTCTGCGGAATGTACGCCTCTGGTTGATAGTAGTCGTAGTAGCTGACGAAATACTCGACCGCGTTCTCCGGGAAAAGCGCCCTAAACTCGCTGCACAGCTGAGCCGCGAGCGTCTTGTTGTGGGCGATCACCAGCGTGGGCTTTTGGACCTCTTGGATCACGAGGGCATCGGTGAACGTCTTGCCGGTGCCCGTCGCCCCGAGGAGCGTCTGACAGCGGTAACCTGCCCTGATCCCCTCCGCGAGCTCGCGCGCGGCTCTCGGCTGGTCGCCTTTAGGTTCCAGATCCGTTCTGAGCTTGAACTCCTTCACTTGCAGCGCGCCGCCTCCTGGTGGTGGCTCGTGCCGCGGGCAGGCCGTTCCGGGCTACCGCTTATTCCACCGTACAATTCTAAGACACCCGTGCCGCAAGTGCAACGCCACCGGAGCTCCCTGTGGGATGAGTTTGCCCAGCATATAATTGTTTTCCTTTTGCAGCACGAACATACATTCGATACGTTCCCGGGGTTTCCTGCCGAACAGGTTGTGATTTTCGCGCGTCGCGCGTTGCGAGAAAGATCCCGCAGACTCGTTGACAGCCGAGACCGATGGATTTATGATGTTAATGCATGGCTTAATGAGATTGAGGACCGACTTTATGATATTGAAGGATGTGAGACCATGAGACGAAGGGCACTAGGCAGATGCCCCGTATGTGGCGAAGCCCTCGACGTGACGAGGCTGTCGTGCCCAAGGTGCGACACGTCCATCGAGGGTCGGTTCGAGACGTGCAAGTTCTGCCAGCTCTCCAACGAGCACAGGGACTTCGTGGAGATCTTCATCAAATCTCGCGGCAACATCAAGGAAGTGGAGAGGGAACTCGGGGTGTCGTATCCCACGGTGCGCGGCCGGCTTGACGCGGTCATCCAGGCCCTGGGCTACCCCGTGGAACGTGAGAAGGATGATGAGGCGCAAGCCGAGGCGAGGCGCAAGGGGATTCTGGACTCGCTCGCCAAGGGCGAGATCCGTGCCAACGAGGCGATCAAGCTTCTCAAACAGCGATGATGTTCCGCCGCTCGGCAGCCCAGAGATGGGGAGGGAGAACAGTGCGGGAAGAGCACATGATGATCCTCAAGATGCTCGAAGAGGGTAAGATCACGAGCGAGGAGGCTGCGGCGCTCATAGAGGCCCTGGACGAGGCGACGGAGGCCGGGCACGGCTCTCCGGGCCGGGGTGGCGCCGGTGGGAGCAGCGGGCCTCCGGATGAACTTGGCGGGGCCACCGAGGGGGACGCGGCGCCTTCGGACGAGCGCGCTGGCGGAGCCGGAGCCGGCGTAGAGGACGGCGCCCATGCGGAGGACACCCAAGAGACCAGGGGCGGCGGCATCGGAGAGCGCGCCGGGGAGTGGAGGCGCGGCGGACGCGGGCCCGACCTCTCCAAGATTCGGGCCTTGGCGGATAGGTTGGCGCATCTCGCTGAGGCATCCTACGGCCCGGCCCTGGAGAGCCTCGCCGACCGCATCGAGAAGGCCGTGGAGCGGGCCGTCGAAGAGAAGGAGCGCGCCATGCCGTTCCTGGGGGCCTTCGCTCCGGGGGTCACGGTGAAGAAGTCTTTCGAAGGCACTTTTGACGGACACTCGGAAACGGTGACCGTGGAGGCGGTCACGTCCAACGGCGGCATCGCAATCGAACCGTGGGACGGCCCGGGCTTTCGCGTCGAGGTCCGAGCACGAGTGAGAGGGGTCCCGAGCGATCCCGCGAGCGCCCAGGCCCGGCTTGAAGAGGCCATCGATTACGAGGCCGCCCCAGGCAAGCTTAGGATCGACTGCAGCGGTGGAAGGGCTGTGAGCGGGGCGTCGCTCACGATTCAACTCCCGCGGCGCTTCAAGTACGACTTTGGCCTCGAAACCTCCAACGGGAAGATCGAGATCGGCCCGCTGGACTGCGGGACCATCGATGTGGAGACGTCCAACGGTCGGATCGATCTCGACGGCACCAGCGCGACCGTCGCCGAGCTCGAGACGTCCAACGGCCGCATCCAGTGCAGGGGGGCGGCCAGGAAGCTGGTTGCCGAGACTTCGAACGGGAGCATATTCCTGGCTTGCCGTAAGCCCTCGGGCGAAGCCGTATACGAACTCGAAACGTCCAACGGGTCTATCGAGGTTCAGCTAGCGGCGGGAGACGAAGTCGGCTGTTGTGTGGAAGCCGAGACGTCGTATGGCGACATTCACGTCGCTCTGCCGGATCTCGTGTACCAGGCCAACACGAGGTCCATGGGACACAAAGAAGTCAAAGCCATGACCCCCGACTACGAGGCGAAGGCCAATAGGGTGCGGATCAAAGCGGAGACCTCCAACGGCTCCATAACGATCAGCAGCGCGGACGCGTGTGCGGGCGGCGCGGCTCGGGACGCGCACGTGCATCCCAATGGGAGGCCGGGGGAGCCGGGCGCTTCCGACGCGCCGGCCGGACCCATTCCCGAGGTTGAGGAGGACAATGACGGTGATTGACGAGAAGAGACAGATACTGACGATGGTTCAGGAAGGCAAGATCTCCGTAGATGAGGGGCTCAAGCTCCTCGAAGCCCTCGAGAGCTCGGCACCCGGGCACGGGCAGGCCGGCGGGACAAGCGGGGGAAAGCCCGCGAGAATGCTTCGCGTGCGCGTCCTCGATGTTGAGGAGAACACCAAGGTGAACGTGAATCTCCCACTCAGTCTCGTGAAAGTGGCGATGAAGTTCATTCCGAAGCACGTGGCCGCCGAGATCAAGGAGCAAGACATCGACCTTGAAGGGATCCTCGCCAGCATCACCGACGCCACGGTCGGCAAGATCGTGGACGTGGACAGCGACACGACGAAGGTGGAAGTCTATGTCGAGTGAGATCGGACGGCAAGCCGAAAGGAGCGGGATGGCCTTCGGCAACAGTTCCCCCCCACGGCGGGGCGAAACGGTGTTGGGCCGGGCTTGGGCGAGAGCCGCCGGGCTTCGCTTCCCATCTTGCTTCCTCCTTGCGACCCTGAGATTACCGGGTTGGAAGCGAGCCGTCCCTATCATCTTCCCGCTGTTTGTGCTCGAAGATCTCTTGGAGTCAGCAGGCCGGCTCATGTCGGTGTTCTCTTTCTTGTTCCCTACTTTCTCCTTGGAGATGCCGGAGCATTTGGGGAAGGACGGCGGTTCCTCGGGCGACGGTCGGGCCGGGGGGTGCGAGCGTTCGTACCCCCCTAGCTCGTGGCTCCATGGGTGGGCGCTCGCGTCGGAACACCACCGAGAAAGGGAAGGACGGCTTTCCATCGAATTCTCCATAAGAGATGCGGCCCCGTGGTTCTTGTTTCTCGCGAGGGCCGTGAGGGCCTTGAGGCTCGAGGGGAGATTCACGCTGATCCACGTGGTTGAAGGGGCCAGCGGAACCGAGATCTCGATCCGCCTGGTGTAGGTGGGAGTCGTGATCTCGCCGTGAAAGGCGGCGTCCGCCGGCGACGCTGGCGACGCCGGAACGGGTGCTAGTCCAAATGAGTCCCGGCGAGTGCGGTCGCGCTCTCGGGCGAGTCGCTCGCGGCGCGTGCCCGAAAGGGGATGAAAACCTTGCGTGCCAGGGGTTTTCTTACGAGATGCCTCGTAAACGCGGTCATACTGTTGCTCATCCCATACGTCATGGGCCCAGCCGTCCAAGTGAGCGGGGTCCTGCCCGCGCTCCTCGCGGCGTTCGTGCTCGGCATCGTTAACGCCTTGATCCGGCCGATCCTCATCATCTTGTCGCTGCCGATCCAGCTCCTCACGCTGGGTCTGTTCACGTTTGTCATCAACGGGTTCATGCTTTGGGTCGTCGCGAGGCTGGTGGGCGGCTTTTACGTCGCCGGTTTCTGGCCCGCGGTGCTGGCTTCCATTCTTCTTTCCATCGGCAGCAGCTTGCTGAGCTTTCTCGTGAACGACAGGGCCAACTAAGTGGGGGTGCAGAAATGCTTCCGACTATTGGGAGGGGTTGCCGATGATTGCACGAGGGGTGTCAAAATCCAGCCACTGGCCTGACAGGCCGGATTTTGGCGAAGCGCGCCCCGCTTGGGGCGCCGTCCCCGAGTGCAACACCGGCAGCCCGGCAACTGCTGGAAATGGGGCAAGGACTAACGCACCCCCACTTAGCGACGTGCGGGTGGAGGGAGCCCATGGGGAGCGAATGGAGAACGGACGCAGCACAACTCTCTCATGACGCTGACCAAGGGCGGGCCGCTGGCTTGCGGCCCGCCTTGGGCGGGGTGATTCAGATCGGGATCAAGCTTATTGCGATCGACGTAGACCTCACCCTCATTGGAGGCGATCTTAAGATCGCGGAGCGCACCAAAGCCGCCATACGTGCCGCCGTCGAAGCGGGTTGCGCGGTCACTCTCGCAAGCGGTCGGATGTTCCGGGCTACGCTCCCGTTCGCGGAAGAACTGGGGCTCGACGCGCCGCTCGTTGCGTACAATGGCGCGCTCATAAAGACAGTCAAGACGCGTGAAATCATAAGCCACAGGCCTGTGCCGTTGGAGCATGCGAGGGAGGTTATAGCTTACGCCAGGCGGGAGGGCCTCCACCTCAATGTGTACATGGATGACACCCTGTACGTCGAGTGTTACGACGACGAGGCGCTGGCGTACATGACGCATTGCAAGGTCGAGGCCGTGGCCGTGGGCGATCTGGGCGCCTTCGTCGATCATCCTCCCACGAAGCTCCTGGTCGTTGCGTCGGAGGAAGACGTGGACCGGCGACTTCCCGAGTTCAAGGCGCATTTCGGGGACCGCCTTCAAGTGGTTCGTTCGCTGCCTCGCTACGTTGAGTTTACGGCCGCGGGCGTATCCAAGGGGTCGGCTCTGGCGCTCCTCACTCAGCGTCTCGGCATCTCCCGTGAAGAGGTGATGGCGCTTGGGGACAGCGAGAACGACATATCGATGTTGGAGTTCGCGGGCATCGGGGTTGCGGTGAGAAACGCTGCCGAGGACGTCAAGAACGCAGCGGATTATGTTACCGACGGCGAGAGCGGCAATGGTGTGGCAGAGGCTATATTCCAGTTCGTGATCGGTCCTGGGATCGCCCCGTCGTGACTGGCGCGGCGCCGCCGTGCCACGGGCAAGTCTCCGTAGGCACGGCCTCGGCTTTGAATATCTCCCATCGCGTGTTGGGGCAGGAGGGAGTTGCGAGGCAGCCGGTATCATTGCAGATCTCTCGGGAAACCACCCCCGCTGGCCGTTGAAACGCGGTGGGAGGCCTGTCCCCCAGCGCTTCGTTGATGAAGTCGGCCCAGATCGGCGCGGCGGCCGCCCCGCCCGACTTTCCGACGGTAGTGGCGGGGTCGTCGTACCCGATGTACACTGAGCACACTAGGTCCGGGGTATATCCCACGAACCACGCGTCCGTGTAGTCCTGAGTGGACCCGGTTTTGCCCGCGGCCGGTCTCGCGACCTTGTCCGCGATGCTCGCGGCTGTCCCCCATTTGCTTATGACCTGTTTCAGGATGTCGGTCACGATGAACGCAGTCCTCTGGTCGAGCACCTGCGTTACCCGCGGCCGGTTCCGTAAGAGTTCACGCCCGTGCCGGTCCTTGACCGCCACAACGAGCATGGGCTCGACACGCTTGCCTCCGTTGGCGAAAGGCGCGAACGCCGCGGCCATCTCGAGCGGCGTGACCTCCGACGTCCCGAGGACGAGGGAAAGGTGCGGCCGCAGAGGGTTTTTGATGCCGAGTCGCTTCGCGTACTCGGCGCCCTTTTCGGGCCCGATGATGTTTGCGAGCCGGACCGAGACCACGTTGCACGAGACCACGAGGGCTTCCCGCAGCGTGAGCCCGCGGTAGTGGTACTCGAACTCGCCGTAATCAGTGGGCGTGTAAGGCGTCCCATCTGACCAGAAGGTCAAGGGCTCACAGGTGAGCGTAGTCGCGGCGGTGAACCCGCTGTCCAGGGCAGCCGCGTAGAAGAAGGGCTTGAACGCGGATCCGGGCTGTCTCTTGGCCTGGGTTGCGCGGTTGAACTGGGTCTCTCGGAAGCTTCTCCCGCCGATGAGCGCGCGCACATGGCCGTTCGTCGGGTCGATGGCGACGAGCGCTCCCTGCGGCTGAACGACCGGCCGCGCCGGCGGTTCGGGAGTGAGGGCGTCGAGCCCCTTTCCGAACGCTTTCTCAGCGGCCCTCTGCATGGACATGTCGAGGGTTGTGTACACTTTCAGACCCCCGGAGTACAGAAGGCTCCCTCCGTCGCCGAGGCGACGGAGGACCTCCTCCATCACGAGATCGATGAAGTAAGGCGCCGCCTTGGTCTCGCGGGTGCCGAGCCCTGCGAGCTTGAGCGGCTCGCGCGCCGCTGCCTGAGCCTCTGCCCTGGTTATGAATCCCGCTGAGACCATCCTATCCAACACAACCTCGCGCCTGTCCAGAGCGGCCTGCGCGTTTCGGTACGGCGAGTAATAGAACGGCCCCCTTATGAGGCCTGCCAGCATAGTGGCCTCCCCGAGAGACACGTCTCGAGCGCTCTTACCGAAATACAAGCGCGCTCCCGCTTCCACTCCGTATGCCCCGTGTCCAAGGTAAACGAGGTTGAGGTAGCGTTCGAGGATCTCATCCTTTGAGAACTTAAGCTCGAGATAAAACGCGAGAAGGAGCTCGGCCGCCTTTCGTCCTAGGGTTCGCTCTGGTGGCAGGAACATATTCTTCGCGAGCTGCTGGGTTATGGTGCTGCCGCCTTCCACGACTCGGCCCGCGCGGAGGTTCCGGACCACGGCCCGCGCGATGCCGATGGGGTCGATCCCGGGGTGCTTGTAGAAACGCTCGTCTTCCACGGCGATGACGGCCTCGCGCAGGCGGGGCGAGATGGCTGAGAGAGGCACCTGGACGCGCATCCCGGCCACAGTCGAGGTGATGGCCTCGCCTCGGATATCGTAGAACACGCTTCCGACTTGTTCGGCCGGCACAGGGAGCATCCGGGCGAGCGCGAATGCCGTCAGAATGGCACAAACGGCCACGAACACGATGGACCGCCACCTGGCGCTTCTGGACCGCACGCCCATCCCCATCTTCCGGGCCGCGCTCGCCGAGGGAGGCTGCCGTCCGGCCTGGCCGCCGCGTCGCCCGAGGCGCTTCTCCGGGGGACGCTGCCCGAGCCGCCCGCCTTGTTTGTGCTGGCCGCGCTCTTCTTGCAAGCTCGATGCCCCGCCCCTCTTGGATAAGCTGGCATACCGGGGGTGACCGCGTTCGGCCCGGCCCGCGCCCCTGGCCAGCGGCGCGAGGCCGAGCGATGGTGCGGAAATGCCCCGTCGCCGCGTGGAAGCGTCGCTGGCGATTGTACGAAAGACGCCGGGCTCCCGCCACGCGCACCCTCGCCTCGCATAGTATGTCCCTGCGCTTTGAGGAGGAAAACCGCGGCACGTATAGAATCACGCGTAGATTGACACGTAGTAGGTGTTAAACCCGTTCGAAAGGAGAGACGTTGAATGGTGCACATCGAAGTCATCAAGAACCTGGCGCAGAAGACGGATTCCAAGATCGTCATGGCAATAGTGGACGGTCTTGGCGGCCTTCCTCATCCCGACACGGGGAAAACCGCGCTTGAGTCCGCCCGCACCCCAAACCTCGACGCGCTGGCGGCGAGGTCAAATTGTGGCCTAGTGGAGCCGGTCGGGATCGGGATCACGCCGGGGAGCGGCCCATCCCACCTCGCGCTCTTCGGATACGATCCTTTGAGATACGAGATAGGCCGCGGGGTGCTCGAAGCCCTTGGGGTGGGGGTGGAGCTCGAGCGAACCGATGTGGCCGCCCGGGGCAACTTCTGCACGGTGGACGAGTCTGGAGTGATCACCGATAGGCGCGCGGGCAGGATCCCGACGGAGAAAAACCGCGAGCTAGTTGAGATGCTCCGCAAGATTCGGATCGACGGCGCGGAAGTGATTCTCGAGCCCGGCAAGCTCCACAGGTTCGTGGCGGTGTTTAGAGGGCAAGGACTCTCCGGTGACGTGGAGGACACCGACCCGCAGCACGTCGGCGAGAAGCCGAAGCCTGCCTCGCCCCGCAGCCCTGAAGCCGGGCGCACGGCGGCGCTCATTAACGAGTGGCTAGATAAGGCGAGGGTGGTACTTCGCGATCAGCACCCAGCGAACATGGTCCTGCTGAGAGGCTTCGCGAAGCACCCGGACATACCCAGCATGTCCCAGGCCTTCAAGCTTAACCCCGCGGCGATCGCCACCTACCCGATGTATCGAGGTGTAGCGCGTCTCGTGGGCATGGAGGTTCTGGAGACAGGGGCTAGCATAGAAGACGAGGTAAGGACGCTGCGGGAGAATTTCGCGAGGTTTGACTTCTTCTACCTGCACGTCAAGGACACGGATAGCGCGGGGGAAGACGGTGACTTCGCCCGCAAGGTCAGGGTGCTGGAGGACTTCGACCGGAACCTCCCGGCCATCTTGGAACTCGCGCCCGATGTCCTGGTCGTGACGGGGGACCACTCCACGCCGGCCACCCTCAAGGCTCATAGCTGGCACCCGGTGCCTTTCCTGATCTTCTCGAAATGGGTGAGGCCAGAGAAGATCTCAGGGTTCGGTGAGACAGCTTGTGCCGGCGGAGCGCTCGGCACCTTCCCGTCCCTCGGGGTACTTCCGCTTGCCATGGCACACGCTCTCAAGCTGGCCAAGTTCGGGGCGTGATGTTCGCCCACCCGAGGTCACGAGCCCGCTCGATTGCCGCGTCGCGTCACCTGCGTCCGGCGGGCGGCGCGGCGCGGCTCGTCCTCCCCCATGGCGCGGGCGTGCGGTGCGCTCTGTGTCCCTCTGATTTGAATTGATATAGACACTTAACGTGCCTAACATAGTCACCATCCAATGTCAGTCGCGAAGCCTTGCGCTAGTGAATACAAACGTATAGTATTATATTTGTGACGGAGGCTGGAAGCAGGACCGGAGCCGAGGGGGAGGCCCATGCCGTTCGAGATCAGCCTGGCAAGGTTCGTTGAGGACCTTGCCAAGATAAACGCCAGGCAGGCTGTCAGCGCGGTAGCGGACATCCTCATCGTGGCGTACGTGATATACAAGATACTCGTGATCATCCGGGGTACAAGGGCGGTGTCCCTATTGAAGGGCATCGCCATTCTGTTTGTAGCCACGATGCTGAGTAACCTCCTCGGCCTGAGCACCGTATACTGGCTCTTGCAGAAAACCATCACCATGCTCTTTGTGGCTCTGCCGATCGTGTTCATGCCAGAGATGCGCCGGGCTCTCGAACAGATCGGACGCGGGGGCCTTTTCGCCGGTCCCCTTGGATTTCTGGGCAAGGAGGACGCGGCGAAGCTGATCTCGGACGTGGCGCGGGCCGCTGCCATGATGGCCCGGGAAAAAGTCGGGGCGCTCATCGTGATCGAGCGCGAGACGGGTGTTGCGGACCTCATGGAGACCGGCACGAAAATCGACGCCGTGGTCTCTTCCGAGCTTCTCGTCAACATATTCACGCCTAACACTCCCCTTCACGACGGCGCAGCCATCATCAAAGGCAACAGGATAGTGGCGGCCGGCTGTTACCTGCCGCTTACCGAAAACCCGGCCGTGAGCAAGAGGCTCGGGACGAGACACAGGGCCGCTCTCGGACTCACGGAGCAGTCCGACGCGGCCGTCGTGGTGGTGTCGGAGGAAACGGGCGTGATTTCGCTGGCGTTCAACGGCAAGCTCACCCGCTACCTTGACGAGGGCGCGCTAAGGGATAAGCTTGAGGGATTGATGGAGCCCGGCCGCGCTAGACAGGCGATTCCGAGCTGGCTGAGGGGGCGTGCGACGTGAGGCTGGCGGTGACGCGCGACCTGCACCTCAGGATAGCAGCGCTCTTGCTTGCCATCGTCGTGTGGTTCGTGGCAGGGGCCGACATCAAGCGAACGCAAGGGGATACGGTGGAGAAGATCGTCACCGTAGGCCTCGAGGTCCGCGGAGTGGCCGCGAACCTGATAGTAACCGCGAAGCCGAAAGATGTCGAGCTCCGCGTCCGCGGCCCAAGGCAGCTGGTGGAGCCTTTGGACGGCTCCAAGGCCAAGGCGTTCGTGTCGGTGGCCGGACGCGGGGAGGGCGAGCACGGCGTAAGGGTGCAAACCTCCGTTCCTGAAGGCGTGAGCGTCATCGAGGTAATGCCCGCGAGCACCAGCGTGACGGTGGAGGCGGTCGTCGGCCAGGACATGCCTGTAACCGTGGCGCTCGTGGGTTTCCCCACCGAAGGATACATTCCCCTCGAGCCCAGCTCCACGCCGCGATCCGTGACCGTGGCCGGGCCGAGGAGCAAGGTCGAGACGGTTAGGAACGCCTTGGCGCAGATAGATGTCTCCGGGGTTTCGGCGGGCGTCTCAAGGGACGTTGCGGTGGTGCCAGTCGATGGGAGCGGCGGGCCGGTGGAGGGAGTCAGCGTGTATCCCGCGACTGTCCGGGTGAGCGTGCCTGTCGAGGTGAAGAGCGGGGCGACTCCGGCGACGGATGAGGGCGGAGGGCAAGGAGTTGGCGCCGCCGGGCTACCTGGCGAGGGCTCTGGCGGGCTCACCGTCGGCGGCAGCGAGGGGGTTGGTTTGCAGGCTGGGTCTGCGCCCGCCCCTTGACCCCGGTCATGGAAGGCAACGGGACGCGGCGCTTCCCGACTCCTCGTGGAGCTCCAGGGTTTCCACCGGTTGAGACCCTCACTTCTCATATGACGAGACAGCGGGAGGATAGGACGGATGGGGAGACTTTTCGGCACTGACGGGGTGCGCGACGTGGCGAACGGCGCGCTTTCCCCCGAGCTGGCGTTCAAGCTGGGGCGCGCTGGCGCCGCGGTGGTCGCGGCGAAGCGCGGAAGGGGGAATGGTGCCGTGGCCATCGTGGTAGGTCGCGACACCAGGCTGTCCGGAGACATGCTCGAGGCCGCCTTGGTGGCGGGCATGATGTCCGCGGGGGCTCGAGTCCTGCGCGTGGGAGTGGTGCCGACGCCAGGCGTGGCTTATCTCGTGCGTAACCTCGGAGCTGACGCCGGAGCCGTCATTTCGGCTTCCCACAATCCCGTTGAATACAACGGGATCAAGTTCTTTTCGTACGACGGTTTCAAGCTGTCGGATGGCGAGGAAGACGAGATCGAACGCCACATCCTCGACAGGCACGGGAACCTGCGGCTCGAGATCGAGGACTCCCTGCCTAGGCCCACTGGTTGCAGCGTCGGGAGTGCCGTGGACGTCACCGACGCGCAGGACAGATACGTGGACTTCGTGAAGGGAACATGCGACGTTAGCCTCGAGGGGTTCCGGATCGTGGTGGATTGCGCGAACGGCGCGGCATTCGCCATTACCCCGAGGTTGCTAAGGGAACTCGGTGCGGACGTCATCACGATAAATGACACGCCTGATGGCACGAATATCAACGTGGGGTGCGGCTCGACTCATCCCGAGGCTGTATGCCGGGCGGTTCAGGAGGCTGGCGCCGACATCGGCCTTGCGCACGATGGAGACGCCGACAGGCTTATCGCGGTGGACGAGACCGGCCGGGTGGTGGATGGGGACCACGTGATGGCCATCTGTGGGCTGCATCTCCTGCGTCAGGGCAAACTGCCGTACAAGTCGCTCGTCGCCACAGTATACAGCAACCTCGGGCTCGTGAAGGCGTTCGAGCGCGAGGGAGGGACTGTGATTCTCACTAAAGCGGGCGACCGCTATGTCCTGGAGGAGATGCGTAACAGAGGCATCATGCTTGGAGGAGAGCAGTCTGGACACATCATCTTCCTAGACCGCAGCACGACCGGGGACGGGGCGATCACGGCGCTCGCGCTTCTCTCAGTGCTCCGCAAGACCGGGCAACGTCTTTCCGAGCTCGCTTCTTGGATGCAGACCTTCCCGCAGGTCCTTGTGAATGTGAGGGTCCGCAACAAGAGCGGCCTCGCGGGCAACGCGGTGATCGAGGATGCGATCGCCCGCGCCGCCGAGCGCCTCGGCAACGACGGGCGGATATTCGTCCGCCCGTCCGGCACAGAGCCGCTCATCAGGGTCCTCGGGGAAGGCCCCGACCGCTCGGTTGTGGAAGAGGTCGTACAGGACGTTGCCAGGGCGATAAGCCAAGCTCTTGGCTGAATTCCTGGTGGCTGCTGCTCGTCCGAACGAGGCGGCCGGTCTTTTCCCCTCGAGTTGTTTGAAAGGAGCAAGACCATGTGCGGAATAGTCGGCTACATTGGGCCGCGCCAAGCGACCCCTATTCTCATTGAGAACTTGAAGAAATTGGAATACCGCGGGTACGACTCGGCAGGCATTGCGGTAATGGGAAGCGAATCGATCGAGGTCAGGAAGACCGAGGGCAGGCTGGCGAAGCTCGAAGCCCAACTCGAGGGTGAAGTCCTCGCGGGATCGGTCGGGATCGGGCACACGCGCTGGGCGACGCACGGCAGACCGTCTGACGTGAACGCTCACCCTCATAGCGATTGTAAGGGTCAGCTTGCCGTGGTGCACAACGGGATAATCGAAAACCACCTTGTCTTGAGGGAGTGGCTCGAAGCGCGGGGTCACGTGTTCAGGTCGGAGACCGACACCGAGGTGCTTCCGCACCTCATCGAGGAGTACTATAACGGAGATCTGGCGGGCGCGGTGCGGCAGGCTTTGTCGAGGGCACAGGGGTCTTTCGCCATAGCCGTGATATCCCGGCGCGACCCCCACTGCATCGTCGCGGCCCGCAAAGACAGCCCACTCATCATAGGCCTGGGAAAAGGAGAGAATTTCCTGGCGTCCGATATCCCCGCGGTCATGGCGGCGACGAGGGAGGTCCTCGTCATGGAGGACGGAGAAGTGGCGATCCTCACGCGGGATAACGTGATCGTGCAGGACCTCAAGGGACGCGAGATCAAGAAGCAAGTTGTCCATGTCAAGTGGGACCCCGTGATGGCCGAGAAGGGCGGGTACGCTCACTTCATGCTCAAGGAGATCCACGAGCAACCGAGGGCCATTCAGGACACCCTCACCGGCAGGATCGACAAAGGCGCGAAGACCGTGAATCTGCACGAGATACCGATCACCGCCGCCGACCTCGAAGGGACCGACAAGATCTTCATAGTCGCGTGCGGCACGGCGTACCACGCGGGTCTTGTGGGCAAGAAGCTCATCGAGCGATTGGTACGAATACCAGTGGAGGTCGATGTGGCGAGCGAGTTTCGTTACAGGGATCCGATGGTTTCCCCGAGGACGCTCACTATAGTCGTGAGCCAGTCCGGGGAGACCGCCGACACCCTGGCGGCGCTCAGGGAGGCGAAGAAACGCGGATCGCGCGTCATCGCCATCACGAACGTGGTCGGAAGCTCCGTCGCCCGTGAGGCCGACGATGTGCTGTACACCTGGGCAGGGCCGGAGATCGCCGTAGCATCCACGAAGGCGTACATGACGCAGCTCGTGGCGCTCGCCCTCATCGCGGTTGGGCTCGGGAGGCGCAGGGGCACCGTCAGCCTCCATGAAGAGCAGGAGATCGTGCGCGAGATGGAGAAGCTCCCCATGTACGCCGAGGAGATCCTGCTCGGCCAGGACAGCGTGGTACGGGAGCTCGCCCAGGAACTGCACCAGGCCGAGCAGATGTTCTTCATCGGCAGGGGCCTGGACTACGCGGTCTCCATGGAGGGGAGCCTCAAGCTCAAAGAGATCTCATACATCAATGCCCAAGCATACCCAGCGGGAGAGCTGAAGCACGGAACGCTCGCCCTCGTGGTCAAGGGCGTGCCGGTCATCGCGCTTGCGACCCAGCGCGACGTATACGAGAAGATGCTCAGCAACATCAAGGAAGTGAAGGCGCGCGACGCAACCGTGGTCGCCTTGGCTCTGGATGGCGACGAGGAGATCCGCAAGTCCGTGGACCACGTTCTCTATATCCCGCGGACCAGCCCGTACCTGGCGCCTGTTCTCGCGGTGATTCCGCTTCAGTTGTTCGCGTACTACGCGGCGGTGGCTAGGGGCTGCGACGTGGACAAACCGAGGAACCTCGCAAAGAGCGTTACGGTCGAGTGAGGTGGGTTCGACGGACGTCGTGGGCGTGGGCGTGGACATCGTCGAGGTGGCCCGCATCCGAGAACTCATGGAGCGCAAGGGCGATAGGCTAGTCGGCCGGGTGTTTACCCCAGAAGAGATCGGGTCCGCGGCGGGCGGGCGTTACGATAGTCTCGCCGGCCGGTTCGCGGCTAAAGAGGCGGTGGCGAAAGCCTTCGGCACAGGCGTGCGCGGCTTCAGTTGGGGCGAGGTGCAGATCGTGGAGGAACCCTCCGGCAAGCCGCGTGTTCGTTTGACGGGACGGGCGGCCGAGGTAGCCGCCCAGCTGGGGGTCGTTCACGTTGAGGTGAGCATCGCCCACACCCGCGACACGGCCGTGGCTGTCGCCATCGCCCTCGGAGCTGGAGTCGGAGGTGGAAAGCTTGAAGGTCGTCACGTCTGACGAGATGCGCGAGATCGACAAGAAAGCCATCGAGGAGGCGGGCATCCCAGGCATAGTCCTCATGGAAAACGCCGGAAGGGCCGTGGCCGACGCGGTTAAACGGCTTCTCGAGGGCATGGCCGGACGCCGGGTGTGCGTGTTCGCGGGCAAGGGAAACAACGGTGGGGACGGGTTCGTTGCCGCGCGCCACCTCGTGAACTCCCAGGTCAGGGTGAAGGTCTTCCTTCTCGGGAAACGTGACGAGGTGAGGGGCGACGCCAGGACCAACCTGGATATCCTCGGGCACATGGGGGTTGACGCGGAGGAGATCGGTCCGGAGGACGTGCACAGGGCGCGGGTCGCCGTGTCCGTGTCTGACGTGGTCGTGGACGCGATCTTCGGGACCGGGTTCAAGGGCGAGATCAACGGGTACGTAGGCCAGATAATCGACGCGATCAACGAATCCGGGCGCCCGGTGGTGGCGGTGGACGTGCCGTCCGGGCTCGACGCAAGCACAGGCAGGGTTTCCGCGAGCTGTGTCAAGGCCGGGTACACCGTAACGTTCGGTCTTCCCAAAGTCGGGCTCCTCCTGTACCCTGGTGCAGCTTACGCCGGGGAGCTGGTCGTCGCAGACATCGGTATCCCTCGGGCCTTTCTCACGGACGAGCGGCTCAAGCTCAACCTTTCCATAGCGGATGAGATCAGGCGCCATTTGCCCGCACGCGACCCGGACTCTCACAAAGGGACGTTCGGTAGGGTGCTGGTGGTGGCGGGCTCTCAAGGGATGGCTGGGGCGGCGGCCCTCGCCAGCTTGGCCGCTCTGCGGTCAGGCGCGGGCCTCGTGACGTTGGCGGTGCCGAAGAGTCTGCAGGGCATCATGCACTCAAGGCTTACCGAGGTCATCACGCGGGGATTGCCCGAGACCGAGTCTGGGAGCGTGTCTTTGCAGGCCCAGGCGCTCATCGACGGCATCCTGAGGGGCACGGAGGCGCTCGCGATAGGCCCGGGACTCTCGATGCACAGCGAGACCGCGCAGCTTGTCCGAAACGTAGTGATGACGAGCTCCGTGCCGGCGGTCATCGATGCGGACGGGCTCAACGCCATAGCGCAGGACCCTGGGACCCTGAAAACCTCGAAAGCCCCCATCGTGCTCACGCCGCACCCCGGGGAGATGTCCAGGCTCACCGGACTGTCGGTGCATGATATCAAGCGGGACCGGCTCTCGGTGGCTGTGAAAGCCGCTGGTCAGTGGGGCAAGGTAGTTGTCTTGAAAGGCGCGCGAACCGTGATAGCTGGACCTTCGGGAGAAGTGTACATAAACCCGACCGGGAACCCGGGTATGGCCACGGCGGGAAGCGGGGACGTGCTCACGGGGTTGATCGCCGGCCTTCTCGCGCAGGGGGTTAGCGCTCTGGAGGCGGCCGTTCTGGGTACGTACGTGCACGGGTTAGCGGGTGACATCGCCGCGGCAAGGCGCGGAGAGATGGGCATGATCGCCGGAGACATCCTGGAATGTGTGCCCGAGGCGCTGGTCAGGCTCGCTGGCCTTAAGAGCCCGGCTGGCGAGAGAGGTGAGATGGATGTGGGAAGACCAGCAAGACAGGCCTACCGTGGCTGAGGTGAACCTCGCGGTCATCGGGCGAAACATAACGGCGATCCGCAAGAGGATCGGCCCCGGGCCGGAGATAATGGCTGTGGTGAAGGCCGACGCTTACGGCCACGGTGCCGTCCAGGTCGCGACCACGGCTCTCACCAGCGGTGCCACCTGGCTTGGCGTGGCCTCCGCGGAAGAGGGCGTCGTGCTGAGAAAGAGCGGGATCATTGCCCCCATCCTTGTCCTGGGGCAGCTGTTTCCGAGCCAGGCGCGGCGAGCTCTTCGGTACAGCCTTTCTTGTACTGTAAGCACGTACGAGTTCGCCGAGGCGTTGTCCGTGGCTGCAACGCAGGAGGGGAAAAAAGGCAAGTGCCACGTGAAGGTGGACACGGGGATGGGTCGGATCGGTGTGGCGCCTCGACAAGCCGCGAGCTTCGTGCGGCGCGTGGCGATGCTTCCGAACATCGAGGTCGAAGGCATATACACTCATTTCGCCACAGCCGACTCGGATAACAAGTCGTTCGCGCGGGAACAGCTCTCAGAGTTCATGGAGGTGCTCGACGCTCTTCGTGGCGCCGGGGTGGACGTGCAGTTTCGGCACGCTGCGAACAGCGCGGCATGTTTGGACATGCCCGAGGCCCGGCTGGACCTCGTCAGGCTGGGGATTCTCATGTACGGGCTGTCGCCCTTCAGCACCGAGAGATTTCAAAAGCTGAAGAAGGAGATGGAGATACGTCCCGCCCTTTCCTTTAAGACGCGGGTGAGCTTCGTGAAGAGGGTGCCTTCCGGCACGCCGATAAGTTATGGGGCGACGTACGTGACGAAGGAGGACACGGTCATCGTCACGCTCCCGGTGGGGTACGCCGACGGCCTTTCGCGCGGCCTCTCGAACCGAGGTGAGGTGCTGATAAGGGGGAGGAGGTTCCCCATAGTGGGGCGGGTGTGCATGGACCAGTGCATGGTGGACGCAGGGAACCTCGAGGTCGAAGTGGGCGACGAAGCGGTCCTCATAGGCACGCAGGGCGACCAAGAGATCTCCGCTGAAGATGTCGCAGATAAACTGGGAACCATAAGCTACGAAGTCGTGTGCGCCATAAGCAAGCGTGTGCCGCGGGTTTACACATCGCAGCCCTAAGGCGGGGGCTCGACAGGAAGGGGCGGCGCGCGCGAGAGACCGCTCATTGGGAAGAGGTGTTGGATGTTGGCCGAGTTCGACGTGGCGGTTGTGGGCGGAGGCCCAGGTGGGTATGTCGCGGCCATCAGGGCAGCGCAACTCGGACGGTCGGTGTGTCTCATTGAGAAGGACCAGCTTGGTGGGACTTGCCTGAACAGGGGATGCATTCCCACCAAGGCACTCGTGGCGAGCGTGCAGGCGCTCGAAACAGCTAAACGCCTCGCCGAGTTCGGCGTGGAGTTCGGCGGCCAAGGCGGCGACTGCGGCGGGGGTGAAGCGCGGGCGCGGTTCGATAGGATGGTGGCGCGCAAGGACCGGGTCGTCGCGAGGCTGCGGGCTGGAATAGGTTTTCTCCTGAAAAAGAACAAGGTTGCGGTCATCGCGGGTACCGGCAGGATGATGGGTCCCGGGCGGATCGAAGTCGACGCGAAAGAGGGGCCGGCCGAGGTAAGAGCGCGCGATATAATCATCGCGACCGGCTCCAAGCCTGTGATCTTTCCATCCTTTGGGTACGACGGCCGCGTTGTGATCACCAGCGATGAAGCCCTTGATTTCCAGGATGTGCCCGAGAGCCTTCTCATCGTGGGCGGCGGGGTCATCGGGTGCGAGTTTGCGTTCATCTTCTCGAGCCTGGGCAGCCGGGTGACAGTGGTTGACATAATGCCAACGATACTGCCGATGGAGGACCCGGATTCGGCTGCGGCCGTGGCGGATTCCTTGAAAAAGCGGAAGGTCGTCGTTCGCACCGGCGTCAAGATCGAGCGCATCGCGGTCGAGGGGGACGAGGCCGTGGCCGTCCTCGATAGCGGGGAGCGCCTTTCGGCGGCGCGAGTGCTCTTGTCCGTCGGGCGAAGGGCCAATTCCGAGGGCATTGGTCTCGAGGATGCGGGGGTTGAGATCGGTAAGAGGGGCGAGGTGGTCGTGAACGACCAGATGGCGACGAATGTCCCAGGTATTTACGCCATCGGAGACGTGGTGGGCAAGGTAATGCTCGCACACGTGGCATCGGCGCAGGGGATCGTTGCCGCCCAAAACATAGCGGGCGCCGACAGGCGCATGTCGTACGCGGCCGTGCCGAGCGCCATCTTCACCTCGCCTGAGGTGGCAAGCGTCGGGTTGAACGAACGGCAGGCCAAAGAGGAAGGCTTCGACGTAAGAGTTGGGAAGTTCCCGTTCACGGCGAGCGGCAAGGCTCTTGCCATGGGAGAGGCCGAGGGGTTTGTAAAGATCGTCGCCGACGGGAGCACTGACAGGATCCTCGGGATCCACATCGTCGGCCCGCATGCCACCGAGCTCATTCCCGAACCCACGATGGCAGTGCGGATGAAGATGACCGTTGCGGAGTTTGCGAGGACCATACACGCGCATCCCACGCTTGCGGAGGCCATCGGCGAGGCCGCTGAGGCCGTCCACCGCATGGCGATCCATGTATGACCTACGGAACCCCATGTCCCATATCGATGTGACGGAGGTCAGCCAGGAAGACTGCCATGAGGAACAGGTAGACCCTCCAGCCAACGGAATATGACTTACGTGCATGGTCAAAGCACGGCGAATGTCGGGGAGCCTGCGCGGCAGGTCTTTCTAAGGTTGATCCGTCCTTCTACACGTATATACTATATACCTGTCTTCCACCCTTATCACATTCTCTCCCGCTATGGCGTGCCGGGCATCTCATGCTGCACGGCCCGTCTATGGCCGTGCTCCCGCGCGGCGTCTTGCGGGCATGCGTCGCGTGCGGCCAGCGCACCTGGCTCCTGCCTTCCGGCTCTCCCGGCGTTTGCTCCAAGGAGGGTTGGGCATGCTTCTGTTTACCGTCGAACATGTGGGAAAGTCATATGGTCCCCGGGACGTCCTGAAGGACGTGTCCTTCAGCGTGGTTGAGGGCGAGAAGCTCGCCGTTGTGGGTGCGAATGGCGCGGGAAAGACCACGCTCTTGAAGATCATCGCAGGCTCTCTCGAGCCTGACCGGGGCAGGGTCGTTTTCTTTCGCGAAGGCGTGCGGGTGGGGTACCTTCCCCAGGAC
>JBLNCC010000109.1:0-25624 GCA_050260395.1 Betaproteobacteria bacterium | reverse complement strand
GGTCAAAAACCCCGCACAGTGCCCGGCGGGGCGTTTTTTTGCCCCCGCCCCCCCGGCTGGGGGCGCTGACCCCGCCCCCACCCCCCCCACCCCGCCAACTACTGGGAAAGGGACAAGGACTAACGCACCCCCACTTAGGTTGTCGTCACTTGCCGTCCTCTTGTCAGTCTCTTGGCTAGTGTGGTATCGTTGAGCACGGACGGTGAGAGGTGTGGTCTTGCACGCTACCTGGGTTCCATCCGGTGCCCGCGACGCCTTCGGGGGAGAGGAGGGACGGTGCGGCGCCGGGAGCGCGCCTCGTTTCGATGGGCGCTTTTTCATATGGGGTGAATCGCCCGAGCGCCTGCACGCAAAGCCCAGGATCACGAGACCTGGCGAACGGCGTCGTAGGTATGCGCGCCACTCATTCCTGGCTACGCGCGACGAACTCGAGCTCGCCCTTGCGACACTGTTGGAAGCTGCAGCGGGCATGTGCGATCTACCAAGCACAAGAGCTGCTACGATGCTCGCGCTCCTGCCGTCGCGGGACGGCAGGCCTGAGCCGTCGCCGCTGCTGCTGCGCGAGGTTTTCGTGCTGCATGGTGAGGAGGGCTTCAGCCGACCACAGAACGGCGGCTTTGAGGCGCGGGGCGTTGTCGCGTCCGGCCTGCCCCCAGCAGAACATGCGGCCAGGAATGGCCGCGAGGCAGGCGCTGGGGGCAAGCAGGGCGGGGCCGAAGAGACAGCGGCAGGCGCAGACAACGCCGCAGATGACGCTCAGGCTCAGGCTGGTGTCGAACCCAGCGGCCGGAGGTTGGTGGGGCTTTACCGAGTAACAGGCGTGTCCCTGTCTGCGGCCGATGCCCTAAGCCTCCTCGCGGTCGTGCCGGAGGACGGCGACCTTCGTCCAGCAATCGACGACCCGAGCCTCGTGGTTCCGGCTACGAGGGTTTGGCGCGAGAAGGGGCGGGTGCTCGAGTTCCTGGGCCGCCGGTTCGAAAACCCCCAGGAGAGGCTCCTCGCCGACCTCGGGCGTGCTTCGCGGCTGTTTCCGGCGATAGAGGACACCCTCAAGACGGCCCGGCCCGAAGCTTGCTACCTTACCACGGCGGAGGCGTACTCGTTTCTGCGCGAAGTGGCCCCGCTGCTCGAGGAGAGCGGCTTCGGCGTGCTTGTGCCGCCGTGGTGGGACCACAATCGCGGCAAGGCCGCGCGGCTCGGCATCCACCTCAAGGTGCGGGCCCCGGCGTCGGCGTCGGCGTCGCCCGGGGCCGGTGCTCCCGGCAACTCCTATTTCGGCATGGATAGCCTAGTGGAATACGACTGGCAAATAGCCCTCGGCGACCAGGTCATGGATAAGGACGAATTCCGACGCCTTGTGGCCCTGAAGGTTCCTCTCGTGCGCGTGAGGGGCGAGTGGGTCGAGATCCGTCCCGAAGACGTCGAGGCCGCCATCAAGTTCTGGGACAGGCGCAGGAAGGCCGGGGTGCTGACCGTTGGCGAGGCGCTCGCCACAGCCCTCCAGGCGGGGTCTGGAGAGGAATCGGGTCTGCCTGTAGTCCGCGTGGACGCGGACGGCTGGATAGGCGACCTCATCGGGCGCCTGTCCGCCGGCGAGAAGATTCAGGAACTGCCTCAGCCCCGCGGGTTCGCGGGAAGCTTGCGCCCCTACCAGGTGAGGGGCTACTCGTGGCTGTCCTTCCTGAAAGAGTGGGGGATCGGGGCGTGCCTCGCCGATGACATGGGGCTTGGCAAGACCATCCAGGTGATAGCGCTCGTCCTCCGGGCGAAGGAGGAAGGCGCCCTCAGCGGCCCGGTGCTGCTCGTTTGCCCAACGTCGGTGGTGGGCAACTGGCGCCGGGAGATCGGGCGGTTCGGCCCGTCCCTGAAGGTTATGGTCCATCACGGCGCGGACAGGCTCTCGGGCCACGCGCTTGCGGCCGAGGCGAGCACCTGTGACGTGGTCATCACCACGTACTCTCTCGTACACCGCGACGAAAAGCATCTCGCCCGCATTGAATGGCACGGCATAGTCCTGGACGAGGCCCAGAACATCAAGAACTCCGGCACGAGGCAGAGCCAGAGCGTGCGCAGGTTGAAGGCGGGGTTCAGGGTGGCCCTCACCGGGACCCCCATCGAAAACCGCCTGTCTGAGCTGTGGTCCATCATGGACTTTCTCAACCCTGGCTACCTCGGTCCGGCGGCGGAGTTCCGGAGGAGGTTCGCGATCCCCATCGAGCGCTATCGGGACCGGGACCGGGCCGAGCGGCTACGCCGCCTCGTCGGGCCGTTCATCCTGCGCAGGCTAAAGACGGACCCGCGCGCTTGTGTTCTCGCAATTCGCCGAGATGGGCGCCATGCTCCGGGACTACCTTCGCGGCGCGCTCGGGCGCGAGGTGGCGAGTTCGGGAAAAGCTGGTGGGCGAAACGGTGGATCTCAGTGCTGGAGTCGTTCGGCTGGTCAAACCGCCTGCAGAGGGGGAGGTCCTACGCTCGTTACGGGAACGTGCTGGACGTGGTGGTGGCGCCCGGCGAGGTCAGGGCGAAGGTTCAGGGGTCGAGGCCTCGGCCCTGGTTCACCAGCCGCGACTTTGACGAAAGGAGGTTCGCGGTGGTGCTGGCGGACTACTACAAGACGGTGAGCCGGGAAGCCCTGAGCCTTGCTTACGATGGCGGCGGGAACGGCACCGGCACGACCGCTTGCGATGAGAGAGATAGCGGGGATGGCAATGCGGACGCCAGCGGCTATACAGGTGAACCGGCTCGCGGTGTATAATAGTCGTGAGTTGCCACCGTTCGCTTCCGGGGCTCGGTCGATCGCCTTGAGAGATGAGAGATGCCATATCGCTACCGGATGGGAGTTGATAGGATGCCACGGCCGCCCAAGTGCAGGCGAGTGGAGTTCTTGCCGCAGGTAACCGTGTTCAAGCCCGCAGGAGTTCCCATGCGCGATCTGCGGGAGGAAGTGCTCTCAGTGGAAGAATTGGAGGCTGTCCGCCTAAAGGATCTCGAGGGGCTGGAGCAGGAGGAGTGCGCCGAGAGGATGCAGATCTCTCGACCAACCTTCCAAAGGGTGCTTGTGTCCGCTAGGGAGAAGATCGCCAAGGCCCTCGTCGAGGGCGCGGCTATCCGCGTGGAGGGCGGCAACTACCGCGTCGCGAAACGCGAATTTCAGTGCCAGGCATGTGGTCACGAGTTTGAGGTGCCCTTCGGAACGGGGCAACGCGGAGTGGAGATCACGTGTCCTGAGTGCGGAGCTACTGAGGTGAACCGAACCGACCAGGACGGCCACGGATTCGGAAACATGCCCTGGGGCCGTCATGGGCGGGGATGGGGCCGCGAATGACCGGTACTGCCGGCCTGGGCCTGAGGCCGCCCGGCCCGGCAGGAACGTGCGACATAGTGCGGAACTACTAAACGGTACGTTCTTGCGTCGACGTGGGAGCGAAAACGAGGGGGATGAGCGCAGTATGGGCCAGACGGACCAGGGTCTCGAGCTTCCGGAGATACGCAGGCGCGCGAAAGAGAGCATGCAAGGGATCTGCCGGGTGTGTCGGGTGTGCGACGGAACGGGGTGCGCCGGTGAGGTTCCTGGCATGGGCGGGATCGGCACAGGCGAGAGCTTCATTCGGAACGCAAAAGCCCTCGCCGACATCAAGCTCAATATGCGGGTTCTGCACGACTCGGCTGAACCGGACCTCAGAACCACGTTGTTCGGGCTTCCCATCGAGATGCCCGTCCTGGGGGCGCCCGTGGCCGGAGTCAAGATCAACTTTCGCGGGCTTGTGAGCGAGGCGGACTTTGCGAGCGCCATGGTGTTCGGCTGCGTCGACGTGGGGACGCTTGCCATGACCGGGGACGGCGGCCACCCCGAGGTGTTCGAGTCAGGGATCGCGGCTATCCGCGAGGCCGGCGGGCGCGGCATACCCATAATGAAGCCGGGCCCGAACGCTGACATCATTCGCAAGTTCAAAGCTGCCGAGGCCGCGGGGGCACCGGCTGTCGGAATTGACGTCGACGCGGCCGGCCTGGTGAACATGCGACTTCTCGGCGCGCCCGTGGGGCCCAAGTCGCCGGAGGACATTCGCGAGCTCGTGCGGTCCACATCGCTGCCGCTCATTCTGAAGGGGATCATGACGCCCGATGAAGCGGAGATGGCGGCGGAATGCAAGGCCGCGGCGATCGTCGTGTCGAACCACGGCGGGCGCGCCCTCGACCATACGCCTGGGGTGGCCGAGGTGCTCCCGGCGATCGTCCGGGCCGTAAAAGGCAAGATCACCATCATGGCAGATGGCGCCGTGCGCACAGGCGTGGACGTCCTCAAATACCTAGCCCTGGGCGCGGATGCGGTCCTGGTGGGGCGCCCGCTCGCCATCGGCGTGTTCGGGGCGGGCCGGACAGGCGTGGCCCGCACGCTTGCGGTGCTCCGTGATGACCTCCGCGTCGCCATGATCCTCACGGGGGTCCGGACGATCCGCGACATCGGCCCGCACGTGCTCTGGCGCTGAGGAAACCCACGTGTGACGCGGGTCACGGCAGCTCCACAATGTCCCCCTGTGATGGACCGAGGGCAAGCTCGAATGCGCCGCCAGCCGCAGAGATAGGGGACTCCTGGCGCCAAGACCAGGCGGGTTGTCGCCGGGTGCCTTCGGAGACCCTGATGCGGACCATCTGTTCTCGCTGGCCGTGGTTTACGGCCACTATAGCCTTCCTCTCGGCCGATGCGAACTCTTTGACCTCCACATCTGGGCCGGGGTCGCTTACGTGCGCGCTCTCAGCGAGGCCAGCGAGGCTTCCCACGAACGAGTAGACCGCATGGTAAGGCTGAGAGCCATCCTCGAACGCGTACGGGGTCGTGGCGAGGTAAAGCTCGAAGGGCATCGTTACGAGCACCGCATGGCCACGTCCGTATTCGCTCGTGACAATGCTGTGGTTCAAGTCACGCCCGTTTCCGGAGCGCGCCGAGACGGTCAGGTGCCTTCTTGCCAGGATTGCGGGGACCGGCTTCGGCAACGGACCCGTCAGCGCGCCGTCGCCGCCCGGTAAGCCCAGGAACCACGTGTCGTCCCGCGGTATGCTCGAAGAGACGACGCTCACGCAGAACAGCTCCTCCAGTCCGTCCACGGCGATGCCATCATACGAGCAGTACAACGTCCCGCCTGCCTGCACGAACGCCTTCAGCGCCGCGAAATCCGTCACATTCAGCGTGCCTCGGCGCGTGGCGCACGGCACGAAGAGCGCCTGGTACCTCCGGGCTGCGTCGTCCAGCCGATCCGGGGTGAGAAAGGCCACGTCGATTCCGGCGCGCTTGGCAAGGATGAACGACGCGAACAGGACAGCCGCGTTCCTGTCAGGCCCGTTCTCATCGTCCGGGTTGTCGTAGTACCGTCTCGGCACGAGTATGGCCGCGCGGGCTGGCAAAGGGGACAGCTCCGTGATGCGCGCGGCCCTCGCAACCCGCGCGAACGACGCAAGCGCCTCGCCTTTCGGCTTCACTCGGCCGTCCCTCGTGGTTATTCCGAATCCCACTTCGTAAGGGGTGGACTCATACGGAAGGCGATCCTGCCGTTTGAAATCGCCGAAGCACCAGGCGAGGGCGCCCGTCACACCGTTCGCGAGCGCGCTGTAGAGAGCGGCCGAGAAGAACCTGCCTTCGACGTCCTCGGAAGCCATTTGCGTGGATGAACCGAATTCCTCCAAGAGAACCCGCTTTCCTCCGAGGCCTTCGGTGAGCCTGCAGGCGAACGACGCGAAATAGCTGCTGCGCAGACTGTCGAGGGGTTCGGGGACGAGATGGGTGTAGGAGGGATATGGGTGCATACAAAGGAGATCGCACGCCTCGGCCACATCGCCAAGCCGAAACGGCCCGCGCGTGAAGATGGACCACGCGTGAGTTCCCAGAGTCACCGGGTGGACGGGGTCATGGGCTTTGATCTCGCGATAGAGAACATGCGCCCATAACCATGCGGCGTCCACTGATGAGGGCTTCGAGAAGACGTCGGGCTCGTTGGCGAGGTCCCAGAAAAGGATCGCCTCCTCGGCGCGGTAGCGCCTGGCGAACTCGCCAACGAGCTTCACCTGGGCCCGCAACATGCCAGGGTCGCTGTACGGGTCGCGGTCGCGCCGCCAGGGAACGTCCCAGTTCTCGCCGCTCATGTGGCCAGTGAAGAACGTGGGAATGAGCCTGATCCCATGGCGCCGGGCGATCTGCACCAGCGCCTCGAACTTGCCCATTGCCTCCTCCGATATCGTGTCCGGGCCAGGCTGAAAGTCCTCCCATAGCAGGAAGATCCTGCAGGTGTTGAGCGAGAGTGCCGCCATCTGCCGGAATTCAGCGTCGATAGACTCCGGGTTCCACTCCTTCCACATGTGGACGCCGGTCTCCCGCGGCCAGTAGTTCACCCCGCAAACAAACTCGTCCATCGTCATACCTCCGCATCTACCACGTGTCGGCAGCGCGTGCGCTCATTATGCGATGCGCCGGCGCCTATGCCTGCGCGCGTGTCTTTCTCATGCCGATGCCGATGTCGCCGCGCGTGAGCATCCCTCGAGGCTCATCCCTTGAGGCCAGTCAAGGATATGCCTTCGATGAAGTAGCGTTGGGCTAAGAAGAACGTGACGAGCATCGGCACGGCGAGCACGGTGGACATGGCCATGAGCCAGTGCCACTGTGGTGCCTCGTTCACGCCGCCCATGAACAGGTACATCCCGAGCGTAAGTGTGTACTTACTCATGGTATTCAGGTAAATCAGCGGCCCCAGGAAGTTGTTCCAGTACCCCCGGAAGGCGAACACGGCCACAGCGAGGAGGGCTGGCTTGATCTGGGGGAGCATGACGTGGGCGAAGGTCTGGAGCACATTGGCGCCATCGATCCTCGCGGCCTCTTCAAGATCCCGGGGCACTCCCATGAAGAACTGGCGCAGGAGGAACACGTAGAACGGCCCCCACGCCGTCCAGGCGGGCAGCACCAGCGGGTCGAAAGTGTCGAGGAGCTTCAGGTTCCGCCAGATCATGTATGTCGGGATCAGCGTGACGTGATACGGCAACATCATGGTGGAAAGCAGTATCAAGAAGAGCGCATTTCTCCCGGGGAAGGAGTATCGCGCGAACCCGTATGCCACAAGCGTACAGCTTGTGATCTCAGCGAACATCCCGAGGATCGTCACGAACACTGTGTTTGCCAGGTACCGTCCGAAGGGCACCGCTCTCCAGGCATCGAGGTAGTTGTGCCATTGTGGCGGGATGGGCAGCCACACGGGAGGGTAAGCGAACACGTCCTTGAGCTCCTTGAGAGAGCTCGAGACCATCCAAAAGAATGGCACCAGGAGCACGAGGGCGCCGGCGATCACCACCACATACGCTATCGTCCTGGATACGGCCCTTCGGATGTGCCGCCCGCGCCTTGCCCGTTCTGCAAGCTCGAGGGTGATTTCGGCCTGCGCGGTCATTTTCGCACCTCCGCTTCGTAATACACCCATGCCGTCGAGGAGCGGAAGACGAGCAGGGTGAGGGCGAGAATGATGATGAAAAGCACCCAGGCGATGGCTGAAGCCTCACCCATTTTGAGCTGAAGGAACCCGCGTTCGTACACGAGTTGGTTCATGAACCGCCCGGCCGCGGAGGTCGGTCGCGCGAACATGGCTACGGTGAAAATCTGCAACGCGCCGATGATCCCCATAATTACCTGCAGCAGGACCACCGGCGAGATCTGGGGGAATGTCACGCTCCAGAACTTCGCGAGCGGGCCTGCTCCATCGATCTCTGCTGCCTCGTAGAACACTCTCGGGACGTTTTTGATTGCGGCGAGGAAAACCACCATGTTTATGCCGAACACACCCCAAATGCTCATAATGACGAATGCCGGGAGGACGAACCTGGGATCTCCGAACCAATCCGGGTTTTGCAGCCCCACCACGCGAAGGAGAGGACGGAGGACCGCATTGAGCAGGCCTGCCTCGCTGTTGAAAATCCACCTCCAAAGCAAGGCCACCGAGACCTCCGGGAGGACTGCGGGCAGGTAATAGACGGTGCGGAAGATACCTATGCCCCGGATGGCGGTGGAGAGGAGCAACGCCACGAGTAAGGAACCCGCTACCCCCAGCGGAACGCTGAGGAACGCGTACGCGAGCGTGAGTTTCACGGAAGGCCAGAAATCAAGTATGTCGGAAAAAAGCCATCTGTAGTTTTCGAGGCCCACCCATTTCGGCGGGCTAAAGAGGTCGTACGAGGTGAAACTGAGGCCCAGAGACGCGAGGATGGGGCCTGCGGTGAACACCAGGAATCCCGCGAGCCACGGGGTTATGAGTGCGTATCCCGCCGCGGTCTCCTCGCGGACGCGCACGAGCCTGAGCGCGCCGTGTACCCCGAGGCACAATACGGACATGACAACGAAAGTCAGGAGATAGCGCGCAAGTGTCCCGAGGTAAATGCTGCTTTCCATTTCGCACCTCCTCCTTCAGGGCTATGCCACCTTACGCGCGCCTGAAAACCCGCGGATCACGTGGCGGCCGGCGCGGCGCCTACGTTTCGAGGGCCCCTTAGCGTGCCGTCGCTTGCATGTCAGGCCCGCTCTTCCCCCGTTCTTCTCGACGAGGAACCACCGGCTGGCTTCCTCTGGCGCCCCATGGGGGGCACAAAGCCGCCTCGTCCTCCTGCGAAGGGCTGCCGGCGTTTGACGCGCCTCGCGCAAGCGCCGGCAGCCTCGTAGCCAGCAGCTCCGTAGCCACTCCGAACCGCGGAGCTCGCAACGATTACTTGCCTAGCGTCTTCTCGAGCAACGGCCGGACGCGCTTTGCAAGCTGTTCCGCGGTGCCCCTTCCGTTCAGGAGCGGGTCAGCGAACTGATTCCAGAAGATACTGTCCCACTCGGCATAGTTGGGGAAGATCCGGAAGCTACGGGTGTCCTCCATGGCCGCCGCGATGGCGTCGATGGAGTGTTTCTTCTCCGGCTTCAGCTTCAGCAGCATCTCCTTGGTGGCGAGAGACCTCCGGGGTGGGACGACCTTCCAGTGGTGTATCGCGTCCGACAGGTCCAGGAACGCCTCGAACGCCACGTCAGGGTTCTTCGTCTTCGCGTTGATGGCCATGCCCGCCATCCACATGAAGCTCGCGCGCTTGCCCGACGGCCCCTTGGGGATCAGGAACGCCTGCGACCTGAACGAGGGCCTGTAATCGAGGTCGTCGGCGGCCCCACCCATGAACATGGCCACCTGCTGGTTGCGGTACATTGTGTCGAAGCCGCGATCCCTGATGATCGAAAGGGGCGGTGCCACGTGGTACTTGCTCATGAGATCCACGTAGAACTGTGCCCCTTTGATGGCCTGCGGCGAGTCGACGGGGCAAGACTTGAAGTCAGGGCTTATGACGTCCCCGCCGGCCTGCCAGATGAACATCTGTACCGGCGGCCAGCCGTTTAGCGTGAACCCCCACTGCTGGACGTTTGCGGGATCGAAACCTGGGTCGTCCGGGTGCTTGCCGTTCTTGTCCACCGTCAGCGCCTTTGCGGCCGACAGGAACTTATCCCAGTCCCAGGTCTCGTCGGGATAAGCAAGGCCTGCCTTGTCGAAGAGGTCGAGGTTCACGAAGAGCATGACGGGCTGGTTGATCCACGGGAGTCCGTAGATCTTGCCTTCGTAGGTCATGCGTTCCAGGGACGAAGGGAAGTAGTCGTCCAGATTAGCCGCTGGATGTTTGGAAGCCTTCAATCGCGCGGTGATGTCCATCATCGTGCCTTTCTGGGCGAAGCTCGGCACGAACTCCTGGGCGATCCAGAAGAGGTCAGCGCCGGTCTCGGCCGCAAGGGTCGTGGTGAGCTTCGTCATGTACTCCGCGGGGCTCGATTCCTGCACGATCTCGTAGGTGCTGGATTTGGCGTTGAGCTGGTCCAGGATGGCCTGGAGCTCCTTTGCTTCTTCCACGCCCGCCCATGTCGCGAGCCGGATCCTCACTTTGGACGCTGCGAGTCCTTCCTGCGTCCCGCCGGCCACTACGAACGTCACCAGCAACAGAAGCCCGAACACCAGAACCAAAGCACGTCCGCGACCTGACATTTCATTCTCCCTCCCTGCGCGTCCTGCGCGTTTTGAGGTGTGAGATGCCGCAAAACCGTCGGATGGCCACGCATTACCCTTTTCCCTCTGGTGTCATCACCTCCTCGCGTCCGCGACCCACGCATGTTTCGAACGCTCCTGGTCACTCCGGGTGCACGACCAGCTTGCAACACGCACCAGGGGCTACCGAGGCTTGGATGCGCCCCCCGTGCGCGATGGTCCTTCCGGCCGGTTGCCAGCGTGCCACCGCCTCGTCGCGATGCCCTGGCGACCCGAACGCCCCTGCGTGGGGCGGCGCTGGAGCAAGCCGGAAGACATCGACGGGACAGGTTTGCCTGCACAATTGTGGCGCGAGGTCCACCGTGCCCTCGAACGTCCTGGTCGTGGGATTGTACACGAGAACGGACCTTGGCGCGCCCATGTCAGCGAACGGGCGATCCCAGTCGAGAAGGTCCAGGAAGATCGCGTCTATCGACGGGTCAGACGCCTTGGCGAATGCCTCAAACATGAGGTACAACCACAGGACCTCGCCGGTTCCGTATATTTCTTTTCCGACGTAGCCGGTGGAGTCAGGAAGCTCCAACATGCCGATGTTCTCATAAGGGATGTGAGGGCAGCTTGCTCCTGTCCGCTCGGATTCCGGCAGGAACGGATCAAGGTAGTAAAGATTGTTGCGCCGCTGAAGATCGAGGATTCTAAGGAGCGCGGGATTGAAGTCGCCCCTTTCGAGCAGCGGCAGCCACGGAAGGATCGACTCGACGTTTTCCTTGAACGCGGGGTACAGGATTGACGCGCACGCCTGGAACAATCCGCGAGTGTGGTATGCGCCGCGGCTGCGCACGACATCGTCGTACCAGTACAGCATCCGCATTTGGGCGCGGATGAGGTCCCGCGAGATGCGTCTGAGGGACGGGTCGTCGAGAAGCGACGCGAGTTCCGCAGCTGCCAGGGCTCCATAGGCGAACTGCTGGGGCTCATGATAGAGCAGGTCGAGGGGGAGGCGGGTCATTGTGAGGAGCGCCTCGCTCGCCTCGCTCAGGTACTCCTCGCGCCCGCTCACGCGGAACCCGAGTATCGCCCCGTAAGCGTAAAGCCCCGCTGCGGAGTAGTTCGTTCCTGAGTCCACGGGGGAGCCGGTCGCGGGATCGTAGAAAAGAGGGAAGATGTAGCGGACGTTACGGGCATAGCGCCTGGCGCCCTCCAGGGCTTCGAGGAACATACCCAAGAGCACCGACGTGTCCGCCGCCGCGGAGGGCGCAAGACCTGCAGGATGGCGCGGGTTCCCTGTCACGGGCCATTTCTCCAGCAGACGGGCGATCCACGGCCATTTGATGAGGCCGTTTTCGAAGAAGTACCACGTGTCCACCTTCTCCTGGCCGCGTCCGTGTGGGTGGTTGTTGCTGATGAACCCGATGTCCTCTCTGAAGAAGTGAGGAAGGGTGGCGACCAGACGGTCGAGATAGCCGGACAAGTCCGCCGCGGCGACAGGCTTGCCCGCGCCGTTCGCGTCGGCCCAATTGGGGATCGCCCGGACGTAATGAAGAACGGGCCAGAGCACGTCGGCCTGAGTCATGAGCTCGAACGACTTCGGCTCCGTCCACTGGCGCGAGCTCGACCGCACGTAAGCGGGGTGGCCCCATACACCTTCGACCTCGGTCTGGCATGCCGGATCGTGCATGAGTTCGTTCAGGGCTGCCGACGCCATCTCCGTCCAGGAACCCGCGGAAGCCCGCGTGCCACCCTGCGCGTGCTTCTGGGTGCTGCGGTCGGCGCGCGTGGATCTCTTGCCATCAAGGCCTTCCGAGTTTTCCGCGTCCGAAGCGAGCAGGAAAGAAGCGCTGTCCACCAGCGTGGCGAGGGCGTCCCACTGCGACGGGATATCGCGACGATGGCGCTGATAGATGGAGTATCGGAAGACATGGTCGCCGGCTGGGAAGAGCCGGCCGTGATAATGGTCGGCGAAAAGGCCCACACCGAAGCGCTCCTTGTGCGGCCCGCCCAACTTACTGGAGCACAGGTAGTCCTCGAACCTTGCCAGGTTGTCCCTGGACATCCACGTCATCGCGGTCATGTCGTAGTACAGGACGACCTCGGCGCACCGGACGGGATCGTAACAATACACCGCTGGGCAGTCGTTCCCCCGCATGCCGGTGCAGTTCCTGGTGGGGTTCGAGATGACCACCCTGCGCCACTCGTGGTTCTGGCGCTCGTTCATGGTAGCGTACTCTGACATCCAAAGGACGATCTCCGGCTCCACGGACGGGAAGTGCTGGAGGATGAGCGGTTTCTCAAGGTGCACCACCACTGACACGTGGATCCACAGATCCCCCGGGGTCACGAAGACTTGCGCGTCAAAGGGATACCGCACCTCCTCGGCCTCGGCTTTGCCGGTGCCCCTTGCCGGCAAGGGGCCGAGCTCGAGATCGGCGCCGCCCTGCCCCGGGATGCGTTTCGCGGTGTGCCCCACGCCGGTTCCGGAGAACACGACGGCTTGGCAGCTATCGCCGCACGAGGGCCTGGAGCCCACGATCGTGTACGAGGACGGCGCGAGGTCGAAACTCGCCCCGCCCACGAGGACGTTGGGAAGGCCAGCGACCACACGCCACCCCGACCCGTCGTGGACCCTGGTCGTAAAGCGCAGCTTTCCATCGCCTCCGCGCTCGAAAACCATTTCATGGCCGGACGCCGCGACGACCGGACCCGACGGTGTATCGTAGACGCCCGTATCGTGCTCAGACAGCTCAGGGAAATGGCGGTGTTCCACGTGCCCACGCCTCCGTTTCGTTTCCTGTGCTTGGCCCTTCTTGAGCCGGCCCGGACCACGCTCCAGCCCAGGCCTATACGTCTCCGTCCGCCTCCGCCTCCGCCTCCGCCTTTGGTGCTGCCGCGGGTTCGGGGCAAATCCGCGTCTCGACGCCCCCTGCCCGTGCCGTCGCCGCCGTCGCCTCGCCCACTGGTGGAGGCGGGGCTACCGTGCCGCGCACTACGAGCGTCGCGCGGATGACGATCTTGACGGGCGCGGGGTCCATTCCGCTGATGATGTCCACGAGCCTGCGGGCAGCGACCGACCCAAGCTGTTGCTTCGGTATATGCATTGTCGTGAGGGGGGGATGGGTATGGCTGGCTACCTGTATGTCGTCGAATCCGATGACGGACACCTCGTCCGGCACCCTGATGCCGCGCTCGTGAAGCGCCTTGAGCACCCCGAGGGCGGTCATGTCGTTGTCCGCGAATATGGCGGTGGGCGGCTGGGGGAGGTCCATGAGTCTGAGCGCTCCCTCATAGCCGATCTGCGGGCCGTGCCTGTCGACCGACTCCGAGAACACCGTCCATTTGCGATGGGACGGCATGCCGAACTCGCTCAGGGCTTTCCTGTATCCCGCGTAGCGCTGGGCGAGGGATATGTGAGACTGCGGCCCTCCCACAAAACCGACCCGACGGTGGCCGGAGTCGTAGAGGTACTCTATCGCGCACCGGGTGGCGGCTTCGTTGTCCGACACCACGCAATCCACGGGCTCATTTGGAAGCTCATTGTCCACGAGGACCACTGGGATGCCCCTCTCGCGAGCGGTCCTCGCGACTTGTGGGTGGACGTCGCACCCGACGAGCAGAAGTCCAGCGAAGCCGGTCTCGCCCGTCTGGTCAGCAGCGAAGAGGTCGGCGTTGTCGCCGGCGCCGTCTATGCTCCTAAGGAAGACCCGGTAACCCAGCCTCTGGAGGCTTTCCTCGATGCCCGCCACCACCGCTCCGTAGAAGGGGTCGGTCACGAGCGAGGAGAGGCGCCTGTTGAACACTATGCCTATGTTCACACGCCCACCTGGACCTCCGGTGAGGGTGGCGGTCACGCCTCCAACACCGGCGGGGCCGGCGAAGGCGCTGCCCGTCGCGGTGCCGCCACCTGCCTTGGGCCGCGTCACGGGCAGCGCAGGATCGTCCGCGACATCCACGCGGGCGCGGTAGCCCAGCGACCGTGCGACGTTCAATACCCGCGAGCGGGTCCTCTCGCTGATCCTGCCTTTGCGGCGCAGCGCCCGCGATACTGTCGAGGGTGAGACACCCGCTTGTCTTGCTATTTCGCGTATGGTTGTGTCCACTGGGCCATCGTCTCCCTCTTTAGAATCCTCCTGCCGCAGGTCTCTGGTTTTCTGCCGCAGCTTCTGTGTTCCCGTTGCGGAGTGTCGCCCGCTGTTGATGCGTCTCGCATGGGCGTATGTCTGTTGCGCAAAGGTGCGCTAACGTTGCTCGCATAGTGATCTTTTACTACATGGTTTGCTGGATTCCTCCCATCTAGGGAAATTCTCTTCGTCCCCGTTGCGATCCAAGATGCCCTCTTATAACGGGCAAATCTCGGCGCGTTGACCCGTCGTCGCGCGCTGGTCGACCCACCAGGCATGTTGCGCAAGAGTGCGCATTGCGCGCACATGGATCGGCGCGCATGCCGATCGGCAGCCTGCTCATGTTAGGTCGCGGCGCTCCGGCGGAAGGCCGAAGGCTGCTCCCCGTGGAACGGTCGCCTATGCCTTCCTCCTGACGCCCGGAGCCAGTGGGTTTGATTGCCGTCGCTTTGGATGTAAAATGCGGTTGTAGGGAACGGTGGAACGATGCGCGGACAAGCCGCGTACTCTTGACGGGATGGTGGGCGCAACGTGATAATCAGCGCAAGCCGAAGGACGGATATCCCGAAGTTCCTCACGGAGTGGTTTATGGACTGTATTCGCGCGGGGCATTGCAGGTGTCCGAGCCCCTTCAACCCGAAACAGGTCTTCGATGTGTCCCTCCGGCCCGAGGACGTGGAGGTCATAGTCTTCTGGAGCAAGGATCCGGAACCCATGCTCGCGCGCCTACACGAACTCGACCGCATGGGGTTCAGGTACTACTTCCACTTCACTTTGAACGGATACCCTTCCTTCCTCGAACCGGGCGTGCCGCCCCTCGAGAAGACGCTCGCCACATTCGCGCGCCTTTCCGCGGCCGTCTCTCCCGAGAGGGTGATATGGCGTTACGACCCTCTAGTGCTGACCAACGTAACAGACGCCTCATACCACAAGCGCCGGTTCCGGGAGATCGCGACTGCCCTGGCAGGCAAGACCAGGCGCGTCGTCATAAGTCTCCTCGACGACTATCGGGGCTCCCGCGCCCGTCTCAGGCGGCTGGCTGAACAAGGGATACAGGTGGCGTGGAGCGTCACCGCCGACGATGCAGCCACGGCAGAGCTTCTCGCCAGTATGGCGCGCACGGCCCGCGAGTCGGGCATGGAGATCACGAGCTGCGCCGAGGAGAAGAGCCTGGAGAGCCTCGGCATCAAGCGCGGAAAGTGCATCGACGACGAGTACATCGCGCGCGTCTTCGGCATCCGCGTCCCGTGCAGGAAGGACCCCGGCCAGCGCGCGGCATGCGGCTGCGTCGTGAGCCGGGACATCGGGGTATACGGCACGTGCCGCCACGGCTGCGTGTACTGTTACGCGAGGTGAGCGGGAGCGCAGTCGGAGCGGAAGCTGGTCCTACAACCGGTCGGCCCGCGCCCCGTCCGTGTCGGCGTCGACGCGACATGCCGAACGGAGGGCCTCCGACACCTGCTTTTTCATTGACTGGGTGACGTAGGGGACATATAGTAATAATGAAAAGGGGGGAGACGAGCGTGGACGGCGACCCAGCTAGTACCCGGCCACACGACACCCGGTGCTCGAGTCGGCTCATCGCGCGCATCCTCAGCATCTAGGTTCAGCCTGCGAGAGCTGTGAGCCGACTCCTCACGCTGCTGCGCCTGTGGGCGCGTTCGAGGGCTCTGAACGTGGGAGCGCCGGGGCACGTTGCCGGGTTTCGAGGCCGTGACGGCATGGCGCTCTATGTGGGGGTGCAGAAATGCTCCCAACTTGTGGGAGAGGTTGCCGGTGATTGCACGAGGGGTGTCAAAACCCGGCCACTGGCTTCACGGGCCGGATTTTGGCGAAGCGCGCCCTGCTCGGGGCGCCGTCCCCGAGTGCAACACCGGCAACCCTGCAACCGCTGGAAATGCGGTAATGACTGACGCACCCTCACGCATAGTGGTCCTGACTGTGGAGAGGGGGCTTTTACTCCCTTCCGCATGACGTTACAGGAGTCCCGCGAACGCGACGACAAAACGCATGGGGTGCGCGACACATTGCCGCTGCGGGTCAAGCGAGGCCGACGCGAGCATCAGGCGCGAGGTCCTCACGAGGCCAGGAGGGCAAACCGCACCACGCGCAGCAGGGGGGAGTTCGTGTGATAGTTGCCTACAAGACGGTCGGAGACGACCTTGCAAGAACCGACGCCATCGGCGAAAAGGGCACCTGGGTGAGTCTCCTCAACCCGACGGAGGATGAAATCCTCCGGGTCCACAAAGAACTCAACATCGTGCTGGACTTCCTGAGGGCACCATTGGACGAGGAGGAAAGGCCGCGCATCGAGTCGGACGAAGGGCAGGTGCTAGTGCTCATAAACGTTCCCATAGCATGCGGCAACGGCAACCCCGTCTTGTACGATACCATCCCCGTAGGCATCATCATCTCCGAAGACAACATCGTCACCGTGTGTCTCCAAGAAAACCCCGTTCTTGCCGAGCTGGTCAGCGCGAAGCCGAGGACGTTGTACACCTTCAAGAAAACCCGGTTCCTCCTCCAAATCCTTTTCAAGACCGCAGGGCTTTACCTTAGGTATCTGCGGCAGATCGATAAGCAGACAAGCGAGATCGAAGCGAGGCTCCATTGGTCGATGAAAAACGAGGAAGTGGTGAAACTCCTCAACTTGGAGAAGAGCCTCGTGTACTTCACCACATCCCTCAAGTCCAACGAGATCGTCATGGAAAAGCTCCTTAGGGTCTACCTCGTGAAGACAGAGTCGGCGGCCCAGTCGCCGACCCGGGTTCTCAAAGCCTACCCCGAGGATGAGGACCTTCTCGAGGACGTCATAACCGAGAACAAGCAAGCCATCGAGATGGGCGACATATACACCAGCATCCTGACAGGCATGATGGATGCGTTCGCCTCGATGATCTCGAACAACCTAAACATCGTGATGAAGTTCCTCACTTCAGTGACGATAGTGCTCTCCATCCCGACCATAGTGGCGAGTTTCTATGGGATGAACGTGTCGCTTCCGTTTCAGAAGTCGCCTTACGCCTTCCTCGGCACGTTGGTGGTTTCACTCGGTGCAAGCCTCGCAGCAGTGTTCCTCCTCGCCAGGAGGCGGATGTTCTAGTGGTGGGCGCGCGAGGCGATCGTGTCCAGGGTGTCGCCGTTTTCTCCCGGCGGGTCTCCACAAAATGACAGGGTTATGATATCATAGGGCCAATAGAAGGCGACTGGAACTACACCCATAGTGTGGAAGGAAACAGGTGTTCTTGTTCTTGTGATCCGCGGTGCCGGGCGCATGTCCGAGGAGGATGTCCATGTAGGGGCGGGGGGTGAAGGCGAGAAGTGGACGCGGCCCGCGTGTGGTACAGTGTGTGGCATCGTGTGGAGACGGCGCTTCGCAGCCGGGTCCTGGCGGCGATCGCGTTGATGGCGCTCGTGACGGTCGCGTGTATCGCGGGGCGTGAAGCCTCGCTGGTTTTGAGCGCAACCGCGGTGTTGGTGGGGTGCATCCATGGGGGAACGCGCAGCGGTTTCTTGTTCGCGGCGTTCGCCGCTGTGGCGGCATGGGGATGTGGGCTTCTGCGGCATACCTGGCTACCAGGCACTTTTCTGCGGGACGCCGCGCTCTTCGCGGTGGTCGCCATCATGTTCGGGAGCTTCGTCGACACCGTGCGCAGCCGCGCGGTACCGGGCGTCGGGGAGCGCCAAGCGCAAGAAGCGTACGAGGCCCTTGTGAACTTGATGCAGGAAGGCATGGTCCTCGTGGACCTCAATGAGAACATTGTGTTTGCGAACAACGCCTTCGCACAGATGCTTGGATATACCGCCGAGGAGCTCGTCGGAAGGAACCTTTCCGAGTTCACTTCCCCGGAGGAGTACCGGGTATACAGGGAGAAGACGAAGTGGCGCAAGAAGGGCCGGTCTGACAGGTATGAGTCGAAGATGTTCAGAAAAGATGGCGAGGTTCTGGACGTGCTCGTCTCGGGGACGCCATTCGTTGGATCGGACGGGGCCGTGAAGGGCACCATCGGGGTTTTCTGGGATATCACCGACCGTAAGAAAGAGGAAGAGAAACTAAAGTACTTGAGCATGCACGACGGGCTCACGGGCGTTTACAATCGCGCCTGCTTCGAGCACGAGATGAAGCGGCTTGACGCTGAGCGCTACCTTCCGGTTTCCATGATAATCTGTGACGTGGACAATCTCAAGCAAGTGAACGATACGCACGGGCACGCGGCGGGCGACACCGTCCTCAGACGCACCGCCGAGATCGTGAAGGGGGCCGTGCGCGCCTCCGACATCGTGGCGAGGATCGGTGGCGACGAGTTCGCCGTCCTCCTCCCGAACACAGGCTCGAATGCCGCAAAAGCCATTCGCGAGCGCATACGGCAGCACGCAGCGGCGGCAGCAGCAGATCTCCTGACCGGCCTTTCCCTCGGCGCGGCGACGAGAGAGACTATGGAAACGAGCATGGCCGAGCTCTTTAAGAACGCGGACGACGCCATGTACAGCGCAAAACCGAGCCACGCGCGTGCCTGCGCCACATGAGAGATCGTATGAGGTGCCGGGGAGCGGGTGTGCGCCTGTCCCAGGCTTGGCTCGGCTTCAGAGTCTCATACGGGCTTCAGTCCATCACCGACGCGATGTAAATGAGCTGCTTTATTCCTGCGTAGATCGGCTCGATCTCCGCGGCCTCGTCGACGGAGTGACCGTTTTGGCTCTTCGTGACGCCTAGGGCCACCGAGTATATTCCCTTCCCGATAGATACGTTGGAATCACAAGCTCCCGACGCGCTGAAGCGCGGGTTCTCCACGCCCACGGCTTTGAGCGCCGCGGCGGCGGTCTGGGTGAGCTTGTGGTTTTCAGCATCAGGGAGCAGGCCCGCGGGAATGAGGGTGAGCGCCTCGATGGACACGTCCGCACCGGTTGCCTTCGCCTGCTCGTTTATGACCGCGAGCACCTGGTCTCTCAGCTTGGCGAGCTCTTCGGCGGACTGTGACCTCATGTCCACGGTGAACCATGTCTCGCTGGCTATGGCGTTGGGCACGGTTCCGCCCCCTAGAGTCCCGATGTTCATGTAGCATTTCGGGTCCTCGTTGAGCGGGATTTCATATAACAAGGAAGTATCTCATCCCGTTCAGGCCGATCTCCTCCTCGACCGTCGCGAGGAAGATCACCTTGCACTTGGGAACAACTCCCGCGGCCTTCATAGCCTTGGCGGCGTACAACATCCCCACGACCGAAGACGTGTTGTCCCCGGACCCCGGGGCGAAGATTTTGCCCTCTCTCACCTCGGGGTTGACCGGGGTGTCCTTCGAGAACACGGTTCCATTGTGCGTTCCTACCTAGCACCTTGCCGCGCCCTGTTTTCCGAGGCGCAGCCCCACAAGGCTTTCCGGCGCACACCCTACTACGCCCTGTTTTCCCACGAGTATACCAAGGCATGAGTATCGTGTCAATTACGTCTTAATGGGGTGGAAGTGGGTTTTCTTGCCGTGCCGGGCGGAAGGCACGGACCGTGGCACTGAGTGCCACACTCTCGGGGCGTTCATGGGCGGGTGGTTCCTGACGCACGTAGCGCTTACGCCGCGCGCCCGCGCCTGAGCACGCGCCCCGGCGTGGCTCCAGTGTGCTCGCCGTGCGCAATGACGGGCGTGCCCGCTACGAGCACCCAGTCCATGCCCACAGGATAACGGTGTGGGTCATCGTAGGTAGCGACATCGGTCACCTTATCCGGGTCGAAGACGACGAGGTCCGCGATCATTCCCGGGCGAATGAGACCCCGGTCGAGCAAGCCGACTCGTGAAGCTGGAAGCGACGTCATCTTGCGGACCGCCTCCTCTAGCCGCAGGATGCCACGTTCCCTCACATATCGTGCCAGCACCCTCGGGAACGTTCCATAGCTCCTCGGGTGGGGCTTGCCCTTGCCGAGAGGGCCGTAAGGCGCTCGCACCGAGGCGTCGCTTCCGACGGAAGACTCGGGCCACGCAAGCACGTAGGCGACGTCTTCCTCACACATGCCGAACCGCACCGTCTGCACGGCCGCGCATTCGTCCACCAAGAGGTCGAGCGCGGCGGTGAAGGGGTCTTTTCCGGTCATCGCGGCTACCTGCAGGAGGTTCATTCCTTCGAAAACCTTGTTGTGCTCTCGCGTCACGGACGATATTACGGTTTTGTCCCAGCCGCGCTTTCGGCCTTCCTCCTCCTCCACGAGCGGTCGGATTCTTTCCCGCACGGCCGGGTTCTTGAGCCTCTCCAGGGCCGCGTCGAGGCCGCTGTCGAATATCCACTGGGGCAGAATGACGGAAAGGGCCGTGGAAGACGCCGTATAAGGGTACACGTCGCAAGCGACGTCCACCCCGCGCGCGCGAGCCTCGCGTATGAGGCCGACGGTCGTGCGGACCGTGCCCCAGTTCTGGACGCCCGATGCCTTATGGTGCGATATCTGGACGGGCACCCGCGATCTCTCACCGATGGCGATGGCCTCCTCCACCGCCTGAACCACTTTGTCGTCTTCGTTGCGTATGTGGCTTGCGTAGATGCCTCCTGCCTCGCGGGCAACCCGCGCGAGTTCCACGAGCTCGTCCGTGGAAGCATAGCACGACGGCGGATAGATGAGGCCGGTGGATATGCCCCACGCGCCCTCGGCCAATGCCCGCGCGACAAGGGCTTTCATGCGCTCCAACTCCTCGCGGGACGGGCCGCGGCTGACACACCCCATCACCGCTCGTCTCACCGTGCCGTGTCCTACCAGGGAGGCGATGTTCACCGCCGTGGCGGATCTCTCGACGAACGTCAGATACTCGTTGAACGACCTCCAGCGCACCTCTATGCCTGAGTCTTCCAGGTCGCGTTTCACATCGGCGAGCGCCTCGCCCTCCAAAGGCGCGAGAGAATATCCGCAGTTGCCTACAACTTCGGAGGTCACTCCCTGGCGGACCTTGCTCTCAGCGCGTGGGTTCAAGAGGATCGTATCGTCGGAGTGGGAGTGGATGTCGATGAACCCCGGGGCCAGGACGCGTCCCTCGGCGTCGATCACGCGCGTGCCGGGTGTCGCGTCGAGACGTCTTCCCACGCGGGCTATCCTGTCGCCCGCTACCTCGACATCGCCGAAGAACCAAGGAGAGCCGGTTCCGTCGACTATCCTCGCGCCTCGGATGAGGAGCGTACCCTCCTGCACGAGCCCTTACCTCCTCTCGAGCAGCTCCCACACAACGTCAACCATGAGCGCGGCCCCGATGGCCATGGCGTCCTCGTCGAAATCGAACCTGGGGTGGTGTGCCGGGTGGCACGCACCTTTGTCGGGATTGCCGGCACCTAACATGAACATGGCACCGGGCACCTGCTCAAGGAAGTACGCGAAGTCCTCTCCCCCCATGGAAGGCTCGACGTCCTCGATGACGTGCCTTTTGCCCAGCATCTTCCTGGCACTATCCGCTACAACCGCCGCCACCCTCTCGTCGTTCACGAGGGGCGGGTAACCCGGCAAATACGCGCACTCGATCTTGGCGCCAGCGCTCCTGGCTATGCCCTCCAGCACTCGCTGGATGATGTCGGGAACCGTCTTTCGCAGCCCTGGGCTGAGCGTCCGGACCGTGCCGGTCATCGTGACCTGGTCTGCGATGACGTTGTGGCGGTAACCGCCGGAGATGGTCCCGATGGTGAGGACCAGCGGATCAACGGGGTTGACCTGGCGGCTCACGACCGTCTGAAGCGCCATGATGGCCTGGGCCGCCACAACTATGGCGTCCACGGACCTGTGGGGCGCGGCGCCGTGGCCTCCCTCTCCCGTGACCGTGATAGTAATGCTGTCCGCTGCCGCCATGACGGGCCCTCCCTTAACAGCGATGACGCCGGTCGGGAGGTCGGGCCAGAGGTGGGCTGCTACAACGGCGCTGACGCCAGGGTTTGCGAGCACCCCATCCCTTATCATCGGGGCGGCGCCGCCGGGGCCTTCCTCGGCGGGCTGGAATATCAGCTTGACGCTTCCGGAAAACTCGCCCGCGAGGGAGGACAGGAGCTTGGCCGCTCCGAGCAGCATCGCCACATGGCCGTCGTGACCGCACGCGTGCATAACGCCGGGCACGCGTGACCTGTAGTCCACGTCCTTGCGATCGTCGACGGGCAGCGCATCCATGTCCGCGCGCAGCGCCACGCAGTGTTCGGAACCTGGGGTGCGGTCCGGGCCGTGCTCCGGCGAACCAGCGCTCGCGCTGCGCCCCCGGATCAACCCTACAACGCCCGTGCCTCCCACGCCTTCTTGGACGCTCACCCCAAGCTCGCACAGCTTCGATGCGACCATGCCGGCGGTGCGCCTTTCCTCGCCGCCGAGTTCCGGGTTCATATGAAGGTCGCGGCGCACAGCGACCATCTGGGGCAAAAGCTCCCGCGCCATCTCGAGAAGCGCGCGCCCCTTGGGCCTTCCTCTACCACCTGTCAGCGCCGACATTGCCCGCCACCGCCTTTGCTCACTGCAAGGTCTCGCCCGCAAGCGTGATGACCGCCCTCATTGCCCTGAAGACCGTGAGGTAATCGTCAGAGACGAACCTGATTGCCCTCGGCGCGATCCTCTCAATCCCGGGGATGAGCTCCGCGATGTCGGCCATACCAGTATTATTCATGTGGAGCTCAAGGCATACCGGCGGCCGCACCCGGAAGCAGCTTATGGACCCCAAGCTCCCTAAGGCCTTCCGTGCGGCCTCTCTGATGACGGCCTGGGCTTTCTCCGGATGTAAAGACCTCGCCGCGTACCGGCCTATGGCTTGTTTCACGGCAACTGTCACGATGCCGGGGATAAGGTCCCTGGCCTGACTTGCTACTGCGGTATCGCCGCTCACCATGACCACGGGGACGCCGAAATATCCGGCCACCGCCGCGTTGATGCCGGTCTCGCCGAGCTCCATGCCGTTTATGATGGCCGTCGACACGACGCGTCCCGCATAAGTGTGATCGAGGACCGCGTTCTGGGTGCCGCACGCCGCATGGTACCCGATGAACATGGCGGCGTCGAACGTGTCGTCGATGCCCTCCATCATGCTGAGGGGCTTGGGGGTCCCGGATATGAGATAGGCGTCCTTGTGCAGCTTCTCAGGGATTATGTTGCGCATGGTGCCATGGGAGTCATTGACCACGATCTCGGTGGCTCCCACCTCGATGGCTCCCGAGATCGCCGCGTTTACCTCTTCGGTCATGAGGACGCGCGCCCGCTCGTGTTCCTTCCCGTCTCTCATTGTGTGCTCCGCATGTGTGACCCCGGCTATGCCTTCAAGGTCAGCGGAGATATACACTTTCACCGCCTTCCACCTCCTGTCCCGGGTCGACCGGCCCCGGCACCAGCACCGGGCCATGCGGCTCCGGTTCGCGCGTTGCCGATGGGCCGGATCGTCCCGGCTTGCGAGATCAATGACCCGGCCTGAGCTTGAAGTCAGGGATCACGTTTCCAACGATCTCCCCGCGATGGTTGAACACGTGTGGGTGATGGTACTCGGCGAGCGCCTCGAGATGACCTGCGTCCAGGACGCCCATTTGCGCCATGACCTCGACTACCACGGGGGCCGACGCCCTCGCGTTCCCGTCCTCGACCTTTACGGCCACGCCCAGGCCTTGTCCGAGAACGCCCACGCAGTACACGCCCTCAGCCCCGCTCTTGGCCACCAGCCGGTCGCCGGCCACCTCCATCAGCGCGGTGGTGAACCGACCTGTGCCTGCCACCATGTGAGGGTAGGTCCTCATCGCGCTGCAGATGCGCCGTGCGGCATCGGCGCGAGCGGCATCGGCGTCAGCAAGGCGGTCTGGGCTGGCGAGCGTCGCGAACGCCCTCGCCATCGCAGAAAGCGGGAGCCCGAACACAGGCACCCCGCAGCCGTCCACCCCGATGACGACATCGTTCTCGGGCAAGCCGGCGAAGAACGACACCTCGCGTAGCATTAGGCGCTGGACGGGGTGGTCCGGCCGGAAATAGCCGGCCACAGGATAGCCCATGTGGACGGCTATGGCGAGCATAGCGGCGTGTTTGCCTGAGCAGTTGCAATGGAGCTGCCACGGCCCTACGCCGCAAGCCACCAGCCTCCTCGCCGAATCCTTGTCGAGGGGCGGGTGGACCCCGCAGCCAAGCGCGTCGTCCGTAAGGCCGATCTTCCTCAAAATGCCGGCCACCGCCCGGATGTGCGCGTCCTCGCCGCTGTGGGACGCGCACATGACCGCGATCTCCTGGTCATCGAATCCGAACCGGCGCGCCGCGCCCGTCTCGACGACTGGCACCGCTTGGATGGGCTTGGCGCTGGATCGCCAATACGTGAGCTTGCCCGGGTCTCCCAGCCGAAATAAAACGCGGCCCGCATTGTCGGCAACCGCCACATCGACCCTGTGGACGCTTTCGACAATCGGCCCGCGCGTCATCTTGACGGCCGGCTCTGACAACGAAACCACCTTCTTCGAAGCTATGTGAGGACGCGTTAGCCCTTGCTCCATTTCCTGCAGTTGCCGGGTTGCCGCTCTCGCCCTCCGGGGACGGCGCGCTTGCGGCGCGCCTCGTTCGAATTTGGCACGCAGGAAGGCCAAATCCTCGACGCCCCGTCGTGCAAGCACCGGCAACCCCTCCCAGAAGTCGGGAGCATTTCTGAACTCCCACCTAGGAGCGAGGACCGCCCCCGATTTAACGTCTCGCGGCTGCTTCGGCCACGAACGCCGCGAATATCTCAAACATCGCTGGGTATCGGTCGGTCATGCACTCCGGGTGCCACTGCACGCCGACCACGAAAAGATCGTGGACGGACTCTATGCCTTCAATCACCCCATCGGACGAACGCGCCGAGACGACAAACCCCGGCGCGACTTGCCGGACGGCCTGATGGTGAAAGGAGTTGACGAGCACCTCGCCTGCCCCGACCATTCCCGCCAGCTTTGAGTGGCGCTCCACGATGACCTGGTGGCTTGCGTAGTACCGCGGGGCGTCCTGCCTGTGCTTAATCGCGCCGTTGACCTGAGAAGGGATGTCCTGGTACAGGGTGCCGCCCATCGCGACGTTGAGGACCTGAATACCCCGGCAGATCGCGAGGATCGGCGTGCCCGCCTGAACAGCGGCCTTCACGAGGGCAAGCTCGAACTCGTCGCGCTCGGGGTCGATATGGCCGAGGCTCGGGTGGGGCTCCTCGCCGAAATGCCTTGGGTCGAGATCGGCTCCGCCCGACAGGACCACGCCGCCGAGGGATTCGGCGAGACGGAGCGCGGACTCGCCGTCGCCCGCGGGCAGGATCACGACCTCGCTGCCGGCCTTGGTGAGAGCGTAAACGTAATCGTGAGGCAGCGTGTGTTTCCTCGTCTCGCCTGACTCGTTTGGGCTGTAACCTGAACAAGTGACGCCAACAAGCGGCCGCAAGCCAGATCCATCTCCCCTGGCAGGCGCACGCGTGCGAAGCAGCGCTTCATCAGAGGTTATATTCGCCCGCGCTGCGGAAAATCCTTCGGCCTAAGTGGGGGTGCAGAAATGCTTCCGACTATTGG
>JBLNCC010000108.1:0-9972 GCA_050260395.1 Betaproteobacteria bacterium | reverse complement strand
ACGAGCCGAGGCCGAAGCCGGAGGCGAGGCCGAGGCGAACGGAGCCAGACTGGGTGCGTGGCGAGACAGGGGCAAGGCGCACCAACGCATGAGGGGCTGATACGGTTGTTCCTACACATAGGAGGACAGGTGAGCGTGGCCGTAAAGGATCTTGTGGCCATGCTGGACATCGAGATAGCGAGAAAATCTCCGCTTTTGGCGGAATTCCTCTTCAAGACGGGCGCTGGGCAGAGGTTTCTGCCCGTGGACGGGCAAGAACCCAAGTGCGCCGTGATCACGCCTTCCGCGGTGTACTTGTCGCCGATATCGCTCGCAACCTTACGTCGGCGACTCGAAGCGGCCTATACGGACCCCGAGGCGGGTTCCGGGGATGACGAGTGACCGTCAGCCTTCCTGTCGTTGACAAGGGTCGGGCGGTATAATAACATAAATGCAGTGCGCTGGGGCGGGTTGACGGCGAACCTACGTTTGGTATAATGGTGCGGGGCGGCACCATTGCAGGAACCGTGATGATGGCATCACGGTTCTTGATGGTTCAAAGACGTGCTCCAACGTACTCCTAACCAATAACCTCGTAATGGAAAGCGCGGCGGTATCATGAGCAATGTCATCGGCAGCGGGCCAAACAATCAAGCCCGGTACGGGGCCGCGGCAGGCGGCCGTTCCGATAAAGCCCTGGTCGACGTGCCGTACGGCGCGGAGCAGATCCAGGTTCTCGAAGGTCTCGAGGCCGTTCGGAAGAGGCCGAGCATGTACATCGGCAGCACGGGCGTGCGGGGGCTGCACCAGCTTGCCTACGAGGTGGTCGACAACAGCGTCGACGAGGCCCTCGCTGGTTACTGCGACGCCATAGATGTGACCATCGGGAAAGATGGCTCTCTCAGCGTAGTTGACAACGGCAGGGGCATTCCCGTCGACATTCATCCGAAGATGGGGAAGCCCGCCGTCGAGGTGGTCCTCACAGTTCTGCACGCCGGGGGGAAGTTCGACGGCGGCGCGTATCGGGTTTCCGGCGGCCTCCACGGCGTGGGCGTGTCAGTGGTGAACGCCCTTTCCGAGTGGCTCGAGGTTGAGGTGCGGTCGGGCGGCAAGGTGTACTACCAGCGCTATCAGCGTGGAAAACCCGTCACCGACCTCAAGGTGAAAGGAACCGCTGAGACCACGGGCACGACCATCACGTTCCTGCCGGACCGCAAGATCTTCGAGACGATCGAGTTCAACTTCGACACCTTGGTCCACCGCCTGCGCGAGCTGGCCTTCCTGAGCCGCGGGGTGAAGATCACCCTTACCGATGAGCGGGACGGAAAGAAGGTCGAGTTCCAGTACGACGGTGGCATCGTTTCCTTTGTCGAGCACTTGAACAAGAACAGGGATCCCATTCATCCCGACATATTCTACGTGGCACGTGACGTCGGCGACGCCACGGTGGAGGTCGCGCTGCAGTATAACGATGGGTACGTGGACAACACGTTCTCATTCGCCAACTTCATCAACACTACGGAGGGTGGCACGCATCTAAGCGGGTTCCGCTCGGCGCTCACGCGCACCATCAACGACTACGCCAGGAAGACCGGGATGCTGAAGGAGAACGAGGAAAACCTCACCGGCGATGATGTGAGGGAGGGGCTCACCGCCGTCGTCAGCGTGAAACTGCTTGCGCCGCAGTTCGAAGGGCAGACCAAAACGAAGCTGGGCAACACCGAGATCCGGGGGATCGTCGACTCGGTGGTCGCCGAGGCCCTCAGTGAGTTCTTCGAGGAGAGGCCCGCCAGCGCTAGGGCCATCGTCGAGAAATGCCTGTCGGCGGCGCGTGCGAGGGAGGCCGCGCGGAAAGCCAAGGAGCTGACTCGGCGCAAGACCGCGCTCGAGGTGTCGTCGCTTCCCGGGAAGCTCGCCGATTGCTCCCTCCGCGAGCCTGAGCTGTGCGAACTCTTCCTGGTCGAGGGAGAGTCCGCGGGAGGCAGCGCGAAGCAGGGGCGCGACAGGCGCTTTCAGGCCATCATGCCGCTCCGCGGCAAGATTCTCAACGTCGAAAAGGCGCGCCTCGACAAGATCCTCGCCAACGAGGAGATCCGGGCGATGATAACGGCCCTCGGGACGGGAGTCGGTGACGATTTCGACCCGTCCAAGCTGCGTTATCGCAAGATCGTGGCGATGACCGATGCGGACGTAGACGGCGCTCACATCCGCACGCTGCTCCTGACGTTCTTCTACCGATACATGAGGCCGCTCATCGAGAACGGGAACGTGTACATCGCCCAGCCGCCGCTCTTCCGAGTACGCCAGGGGAAGAAGGATTTCTATGCTTACAGCGAGAGGGAACTTGAGGCCATCCTGCAGAAAGCGGGCAGGCAAGGCGTGACCGTGCAGAGGTACAAGGGTCTTGGCGAGATGAACGCGGAGCAGCTCTGGGAGACGACGATGAACCCGGAGACGCGCACGATTCTTCAGGTTTCGCTCGAGGACGCGATGGCCGCGGACGAGATCTTTACCACCCTGATGGGCGACAAGGTCGAGCCGCGACGCGAGTTCATCCAGCAACACGCCAAGGAGGTCACCGATCTAGACATATAGGTAAAGGCGTGTATGGGTAAGGGCGCGGCCGGCCTGGCCATGGCCGGCAGCACTTCAGATGAGCGCATAGGGAGGTCCTGACGCTTGGTTGAACCTAAGGATGGGAAAGTTGTCCCCATAAACATAGAAGACGAGATGAGGCGGTCCTACCTCCTGTACTCGATGAGCGTGATAGTGGGGCGAGCGCTTCCCGACGTGCGGGACGGGCTCAAGCCCATCCATCGGCGCATCTTGTACGCCATGAGCGAGCTCGGGCTCACGGCTGACAAGCCTCACCGCAAGTCCGCGACCATCGTGGGCGAGGTGATGGGCAAGTACCATCCGCACGGGGACGCCGCGATATACGAGACCCTTGTAAGGATGGCACAGGACTTTTCCCACAGGTACCCGCTCATAGATGGTCACGGCAACTTCGGTTCCATCGACGGGGATCCGCCGGCGGCCATGCGTTACACAGAGGCGCGCATGGCAAGGATCACTTCGAAGCTCCTTGCGGACATCGACAAAGACACGGTAGACTTTGTTCCCAACTTCGACGAGTCCTTGAAGGAGCCCACGGTGCTCCCGGCGCGGTTCCCGAACCTCCTTGTCAACGGCTCGTCCGGCATCGCGGTGGGCATGGCCACCAACATCCCTCCCCATAACCTGGGCGAGGTCATAGACGCCGTGGTCATGCTGATAGACAACCCCGATGCGTCCGTTAAAGAGCTCATGACGGTCATAAAGGGGCCCGACTTCCCCACAGGCGCTCTCATCATGGGCAGGGACGGCATACGGGATGCGTACGCCACCGGTCGCGGGTCCATCAAGATCAGGGCCCGGGCGAAGATCGAGACTTCCTCAAGCGGAAAGACCCGGATCCTTGTGACGGAGATCCCGTTCCAGGTTAATAAGGCGAGGCTCATAGAGAGCATAGCCGAGCTCGTGCGGGACAAGAAGATCGACGGCATCACCGACCTCCGCGACGAGAGCGACAGGGAAGGGATGCGTATAGTTATCGAGCTCCGCCGCGACGCCAACCCGAACGTCGTGCTCAACCAGTTGTACAAGCACACGCAGATGGAGTCCACGTTCGGCGTCATCATGCTGGTGCTCGTGGACGGGCAGCCCAGGGTGCTGAACCTCAAGGAGACCATCCACTACTACATCGAGCACCAGAGAGAGGTCGTTACGAGGCGGACCAGGTTCGAGCTGGCAAGGGCGGAGGAAAGGGCCCACATCCTGGAAGGCCTGAAGATAGCCCTCGACAACCTCGACGCCATAATCACCCTTATCCGGCAGTCGCGGACACCAGAGATAGCCAAGGAAGGGCTCATGAAGACATTCATGTTGTCCGACAAACAGGCCCAGGCCATCCTCGACATGAGGCTGCAGCGCCTCACGGGCCTTGAGCGCCAGAAGATCGAAGACGAGTACGTTGATATCATCAAACTGATAGCCAAACTCAAGGGCATCCTCGCCGATGAGAAAAAGGTCCTCGAGGTCATCAAGGAAGAGCTCCTGGCCCTGAAGGCTGAGTACGCCGACCCGCGCCGTACCGAGATCGCGGCGGCCGCCGGCAAGCTCGACGTCGAGGACCTCATCGCGGAGGAGGACATCGTGGTGACCCTGACCCATCAGGGCTACATCAAGAGATTGCCCCTGACGACCTACCGCAGCCAGCGCAGGGGCGGGCGCGGCGTGACCGGCATGAGCACGAAAGAGGAAGACTTCGTGGAGCATCTCTTCGTGACGACGACCCATGAGTACATCCTCTTCTTCACGAACAAGGGGAAGGTACACTCGGTCAAGGCGTATGAGGTGCCGGAGGCGAGCCGCCAGGCGAGGGGCACGGCGGTCGTGAACCTCATCTCCCTTTCTCCGGGGGAGAGCATCCGGGCGGTCATACCCATCCGGGACTTCGCTGACGACAAGTACCTAGTGATGGCGACGAGCCAGGGCGTCATTAAGAAGACGGCGCTTTCCATGTACGATAACGTCAGGCGGTCCGGGGTCATCGGCATCGACCTCTCGGAGGGTGACGACCTCGTAAGCGTCAAGCTGACCTCGGGCGACGAAGAGCTCATCATCGTGACCGCACGGGGTCAGTCCATCCGGTTCAAGGAGGACGAGGTGCGGCCGCTCGGCCGGGTCGCGCGCGGCGTCAAGGCTATCTCCCTCTCCAAGGACGACGCCGTGGTCGGCATGGACGTGGTTAGGCAAGGCTGCGACTTATTGGTCGTCACGGCCAATGGCTTCGGGAAGCGGACGCCTCTTGCGGAGTACAGGCTCCAGTCGCGGGGAGGCAGAGGCATCAAGACTCTCAAGGTGACGCCCAAGACGGGGCCGGCGGCCGACGTGAAGGTCCTTACCAGCGACGACGAGTTGATGCTCATCTCGGCGGAGGGGATAATAATCAGGATGAACGCTGCCGACATCCCGCAGCAGGGGCGGTCCACCCAGGGCGTGCGTGTGATGAAGCTCGAGTCCGGCGACAAGGTCGTATCCCTCGCCCAGGTGGTAGGCAAGAACGGTGGCTGACGCCCGGGGGATGGTGGATGCTGCGGTGTCCCACCCGTATGAGATCCTGGAGCATACCGCTGACATCGGCATCCGCGCCTGGGGACGGACGCTCGAGGAAGCGTTCGCGAATATGGCAATGGGCATGATGTCCCTCATTATCCCCAAGCGCGGGCTCGTCCTGGAGAGAGATAAGAGGCGGGTCGAGGCGTGCGCCGCCGATTTGGAAGGTCTGCTCGTGGCCTGGCTTGAAGAATTCGTGTACTTGGTTGATGCCGAGAGGTTCCTAGTCGCGAGGGTGGAGGAGATCTCTTTAGCGGTCCCGGAGCTTGCGGAGCCTGGGCCGCAACCAGGACGTGCGGCGCGGCTCGCGGACGACGGTGACGGCCCCAGCGCGGGCGCGGGCAGGTCCGGGGACACCGCGGGGCGAGCCGCCGCGGGCGCAGGCACCTGGGCGGTGAGCGCGCTGGTGTGGGGCGAGAGAATGGATCCAGCGAGACACCCGCTGGAGGTCGAGATCAAAGGCGTTAGTTACCATATGCTTAAGGTCGAAAGGACGACCGGGCCGGTAGGCGGACGTGCCGCGGGGCCGGCGGCGGCGTGCGGCGCGGGAGAAGCGGCCCGCGGCGCGGAGGGCCGGGGCGATGCGTGGATGGCCCAGGCGATATTCGATGTGTAGCGTGGGGATTCGCGCCGGTCGAGAGCGGCGCGGCAGCGTATATGGGAACAGTCCAAGTCGGGTAAGTCAGGGACTATCCAGGAACTCAGGAGGTGCATTGCGATGGCGAGCGGATGGAGTGGCCCTCTTGAGCGGGTGGACGAGTTCCGCTGGCGCATCCCGGTGACCTACAAGGCAGGCATGAGGGTGCCCGGCATGATCTACGCGGACGAACAGCACGTGGACCATATCCGTGAGGATCAGGCTCCCGAGCAGGTCGCGAACGCCGCCTTCCTGCCGGGCATGGTGGGCATGTCCCTTGCCATGCCCGACATTCATTGGGGTTACGGGTTCGCGATAGGCGGCGTGGGGGCGACCCTTGCGGACGAAGGGGTCATCTCTCCGGGTGGGGTCGGATTCGATATAAACTGCGGCGTGCGGCTCCTCCGCACCAACCTCTTCGAGGACGAGGTGCGCGCGTGCCTCGAGCCTCTCGTGAACCAGCTCTTTCGGGATATTCCGTCGGGCGTTGGTTCGACCGGCGTGATCAAGCTGGGGAAGAACGACACGGCCGAGGTCCTCGAGAAGGGCGCGCTCTGGGCGGTGGAGAACGGATACGGCTGGCTACGGGACCTCGACCACACGGAAGAGCGGGGCGCCATGAGAGGCGCTGACGCAGGCAAGGTAAGCGACAAAGCCATAAAGCGGGGCATGCCGCAGCTCGGCACGCTTGGTTCCGGCAACCACTTCCTCGAGGTTCAGGTGGTGGACGAGGTCTTCGATAGCGCGTTGGCCGAGAGGTTCGGGCTCTCCGTTGGACAGGTCGTGGTGATGATCCACTCCGGTTCGCGCGGCCTCGGTCACCAAGTTTGCACCGATTACCTCGCCAGGATGGAGCAAGCCATAAAGAAGTATGGCATCACCATTCCCGACCGCCAGCTCGCCTGCGCTCCCTTGAGCTCGCCGGAGGGACGGGACTACTTCGCGGCCATGGCGTGCGCCGCCAACTACGCCTGGGCGAACCGCCAGTGCATCATGCACTGGACCCGCCAGGCTTTCGCGAAAGTGTTCGGGCGCTCGCCGGAAGACCTCGGCATGGAGCTCATCTACGACGTGGCGCACAACATCGCGAAGATCGAGGATCACGTGGTGGACGGAAAGCGGCGTCGTGTGTGCGTCCACCGCAAGGGCGCGACCCGTGCGTTCCCAGCGGGCCACCCTGACGTGCCTGCGGATTATCGCGAGACTGGGCAGCCCGTGCTCGTTCCGGGGGACATGGGGCGCAATTCTTACCTCCTTGTCGGAACGCAGAGGGCGATGGAGGACACGTTCGGTTCAACCTGCCATGGGGCCGGGCGCGTGATGAGCAGGGCGGCGGCGAAAAAGGCGGTGAGCGGCGCGGCGCTCCAGGCTGAGCTACGGGAACGCGGCATCATCGTCAAGGCCGCGAGCAGGGGCGCGCTCGCCGAGGAAACCCCCGAAGCTTACAAGGACGTGAACGAGGTGGTACACGTCTGTCACGGGGCCGGCATATCTCACAAGGTCGCGCGGATGAGGCCGATGGGGGTTATCAAGGGATAGCTCTCGAACGATAGCTCCGCACTGGCGGCGTGGTGCGTTGTTGCCTTCACCAGTCGCAGGCCCTCCGTTCTGCACGATTGGTGTTCGGCCGGGAATACAGCAAGAATGCAATTGAGGAATACAAGCGCCGGCGACCTGCCGCTCATCTCACGTTTCACGTTCGCGTTCGCGTGCGGCGAGGCGCCGGCGCTGCTTGTTCCCACGTTTCCCCCACGCCTATCCTGAAGTTGTCCCGCGGGTAGGGGCAACCTTGAACTTGCGTGCCGTCGTCTTGAGCTCCGTTAGGTCCGTCCTGGCACCGGCTTCGTTCTTCGCTCTGATGTTTGCTCTGAGCCTGTCCACGCGCGTGTCAAACGTCGTGACGTCCTTTGTCGTATTTGTGCTGGTCACACGGGGACGAAGCGATTCCCAGGTGGTGCGAAGCGTCGAAGACTCCCTGTCCGCGGCCGTCCAGTCCTTGCGCCGCACAGCGTCCTCGACCCTGTTCAGATTCCGCTCCAGGTCGGTGACGGTCGGAGCTTGGGTTGTCGGAGACGGCTGCGTCGGAGCCGGACGTGTAGGGGATGGTGCGGGTGTGGTGGGTGAGGGCCTCGTGGGTGCAGGGCGAGACGGTGCGGGGACCCTCGCGTACCTGAGCCCGGCGAACACAGCCACGATGACCACGAGCGCACCGATTATCCAGGCGCTCGTGTTCACCCGTCCTCGTCTATTGTTGCCGTCTCTGGCGCCTCTGGTTGAGCCGTTGCCGTTCGTTCCGCCTCCGGCCGAGACCTGCTCGCCGCTGTTGCCACCTGCTCTCTCATCCGAAGATACACGGTCGTCCACGTGATCACCTCCTCACGGCATATTATCTGCTGGGTGCGGGGGGATAATGCGCCGCGAGCCGCCACCAGAATGTCCGGCATGCTGCCCGGCCGCTCGCTGTGGAGGCTCGGCCGCGAGCGGCCGCGCGGGCACGCGAGGTTTACATAATACGCTCACCGTGGTATCATTGCTGAGTTGTAAGTATGGTCTGGGGGTGGCGTGACGACACAAGTTTTCGCCAACCCGGGCGAGAGGAGGGAACCCGCGGTTGTTCGGTGGGGTTATCGGCGTGCGATACGCCGCGCGTGTTTGTGGAAATATCATTCGCATAAAGGAGGTCCCGGGACGCCGGTGCCGGACAAGGCACCCGGCGGCGTGTTGGGGCCTTGGCGCGGTGCTCCTCGTGGCCGTTTTAGCGGCGGGCTGCGCGTGCATTACTCTGGCGGGTGCTGTGCCTGCATTCTCCGCAAAGCCTGCCGTCGGACGGCTCGGACGGTTCGCGCCGCAGCATGCCACAATCGCGGGTTGGTCCCGCGGCGCGGACAGGGCGGTCGGGGACGGACGAAGCGCCATGTTGGCGAGCCCAGTGGACGACCTCGCGCCTGGATCGATCGGACATGACGCCGGGTTCATTGAGTGGTTCGAGCGTGACGTCGAGCACCTTAAGGCCTTGGGCGCGTCTTCGGGCGGCCGAGTCGGAGGCGCCGCGAATGGGGACGCGACCGCCCTCACGGACCTAGTGGCCCGCGAGATCGCGTGGCTTCGTGAGGCCATCGCGTATCTGGATGAGCGCCCCTCGTACCGCGACCCGGACCTCGGGTTTTCGGTATACGACACTCGAGCCACCGGCTGGTTGCACGTCCTAGATGTGGCGCTTCGCACACGAGAGGACCTCTTGACTGCGCTGCGCTCTCCCTTGGCGGGATGGCTGGGCGCCGCCCGTGAGAGCGCGGTCCGCGACGCCGCAGCCCGAGAGGCGGATTCGCTGTACCGCCTGAGCGACGGCACTCCTTTATATGACGCTGACCCGTCCAGGCTTCCGCAGGTGGACGAGGTCGTGAGGACTCTGCGGGCCATGGACCTGCCTCGCGCTGCGTTCGATGGTTACCGGGTGTACCTGCTCCCGCTCTCGATGGGCGATGTGAGCGGCCTCGGGGCGAAAGGCTACACGCTCATCGGAGCGGCGGCCGTGGGACGTGAGGTCATAGCGAACCAGGTGCCGGTCACGGTTGCGCACGAGTTCGGGCACCACATACAGCTCGGCACGCTTGGCCCGACATACGCCGCCAATCCCACGACCTGGAGCCGCTACATGCTGCTGCGCGGCATACGTGGATGGGCGGCGGACGGCAAAGTGAACACTGAAGCATGGGCCTCGTCACCGGAGGAGACGTTCGCCGAGGATGTGCGGGTGCTTTTCGGCCCGCCGGAGGCGTCACAAGAGCCATTCGGAACGGCATATGCTGATCCCAGGACCGACCCCGAGCTGGCCGCAAAAGTGCGCGAGTTCATAGTGGCGCAGGCGGCTGCGGTGCGACCTGACGACGCCCCGGCAGCGTTTGGAGCCGACACGCTGGCGGGCGGCGGCTCGGGAAGCATCGGGTCTAGCTGGACTACTGTCAAGGCGCTAGTGAAAAGTTGTTACGAGAGAATCGCCGGCGGGCCTTGACACAGGTTTAGGTCCATGGTAATATCAAAAAGCGGCAGAGGTACAGCTCTGCCGCCGAAGTTGGCTTTGCTCCTTGAAAACTAAACAGTGAGATATGGTAAGGTGCGGTTTTGATTTAGAGCTTGTGTGAGGGAGCTAGAGGTAGCTCTTCGGAGGTATTTCACGGAGAGTTTGATCCTGGCTCAGG
>JBLNCC010000107.1:0-2968 GCA_050260395.1 Betaproteobacteria bacterium | reverse complement strand
ATGCTGGGCGCGAACGGGGTGGTCGGAGGAGGTTTCAACATCGCGGTCGGTGCCGCGCTCTCCGCGAAGATGAGGCGGTCGGGCCAAGTCGCGGTATGCTTCTTCGGTGACGGGGCCTCGAACCGGGGCACGTTTCATGAGGCTCTCAACATGGCGAGCGTGTTCCACCTTCCGTGCGTTTTCGTGTGCGAGCACAACCAATACGCGTCAACGACGCCCGCAACCTACTCCGTGTCCGTACGCGATGTGTCGGACCGCGCAGTTGGCTACGGCATCCCTGGCCTGACCGTCGACGGGAACGACGCGCTTGCCGTGTACGAAGCCGCGCGCGAGGCGATCGACCGGGCTCGGGGAGGAGGCGGGCCCACGCTTCTGGAGGCGAAGACCTACCGTATCAAAGGACACTTCGTCGGCGACCCCGAGAAATACAGGGATCGGTCCGAGGTTGAGGGGTGGAAGGCGAAATGCCCCATCCTGCGCTTTGAGGATCGGCTGCGGGTCGAAGGGGTCCTCGCCGATTCTGACATAGAAGCAATCAAGGCTGCGGCGCGACAGGAGATCCTCGAGGCGGTCAGGTTTGCAGAGGAGAGCCCGTACCCGGACCCTGACGCCGCCTTCTCCAACCTGTACGTGTCTGAGGCACAAGGGGAGGGGTGCGGGAGATGAGGGAGATAACGTTTTCCCAGGCGACGCTCGAAGCCATGAGCGAGGAGATGAGGCGCGACCCCACCGTGTTCGTCCTCGGCGAGGACATAGCCCGGCAGGGAGGCATATTCGGCCAGTTCAAGGGGCTCCCGGATGAGTTCGGCTACGAGAGGGTGCTTGACACCCCGATATCAGAGACCGCGATAGTCGGGTCGGCGGTCGGGGCCGCGCTCACCGGCATGAGGCCCGTTGCTGACATGCACTTTGCGGATTTCGTGACCTGCGCCATGGACGAAATCGCGAACCAGGCGGCGAAAATCCAATACATGTTCGGTGGGCAGGCCCGGCTTCCTCTCGTCGTGAGGGCGCCCGACGGGGTCATCAAGTCGGCGGCGGCCCAGCACTCGCAGAGTCTCGAGGCCTGGTTCGTGCATGTGCCGGGTGTCAAGATCGTGATTCCGTCCACGCCGTACGATGCGAAGGGGCTTCTCAAGGCGGCGATAAGGGACGACAACCCGGTGCTCTACTTCGAGCACAAAGCGCTCTTTGCGATGAAGGGGCCGGTGCCCGAGGAGGAGTACATCGTTCCAATAGGCAAGGCTGATGTCAAGAGACCCGGGAGGGACGTGACGTGCGTCACGTACTCGATCATGGTCCACAGGGCGCTGGAGGCTGCGGAGGACCTCGCCAAGGACGGGATCGAGGTCGAGGTGGTTGACTTGCGCACTCTCGTCCCAATGGACATCGACACGGTCCTTCAGTCGGTAAAGAAAACGAAGAAGGTGGTGGTGGCCCACGAGGCTTGCCGTCGCGGCGGGGCCGGGGCGGAGATCGCCGCAACCATCGCAGAAGAGGCGTTCGACTACCTTGATGCGCCGGTTGTGCGAGTCGGAACCCTGGACGTTCCGATCCCGTTCAGCCCGCCCCTGGAGGCGCGTGTGGTGCCTCGCAAGAAAGAGATAGTGGAAGCGGTGCGAAAGATCGTCTAGCGTCGAAGATACCGGACAGCGGACACGGCTCGAGTCACCTACCGTAGATCGTTTCAAAAACCATCGGAGACGAGGAGGTGGTGCGCCCGGGAATACCGGGTGCGTGTCGATGAGAAAAGTAACCCTTCTTGCAGTGGTGATGCTGACCCTGTTCGCGCTCATCACGTCCGGGGCGAGCGGGGCGGCGAAGCTGAAAGCCGAGTACAAGCTCACGACCAACGTGGCCAACGAGACAGCATGGGGCAGAGGAGCGGTGAAGTTCGCCGAGCTCGCGAAGGAATACACCGGGGGAAGCGTCAACATAAAGGTGTACCCCAACGCGGTCTTGGTCGGCGGCGACCAAATGCGGCAGGCTGAGATGGTGCAGAGCGGCGCCATCGACTTCATGCTCAACTCCACCATCAACATCTCGCCGATGATAGGTGAATTCAACGTGTTCGCTCTCCCGTTCCTCTTCCCGAGCTACGAATCGGTGGATGCGGCGGTGAACTCGCCGGCCGGCGAGAAGCTCTTCAAGGTCCTGGAAAAGTACAACATGGTCGGTCTGGGATGGGGAGAGAACGGATTCCGGGAACTCACCAACAACGTGAGGCCCATCACTTCACCGGATGACTTGAAAGGGCTCAAGATAAGGGTGACCGTTCCGATATACGTTGACATCATGCGCGCCCTCGGCGCGAACCCCATCGCGATGAACTGGGGAGAGGTCTTCACCTCGCTGCAGCAGCGGGTCATCGACGGTCAAGAGAACCCCGTGGTCGGGATAATCATCCCCACGAAGATCTACGAAGTGCAGAAGTACCTCACCAACTGGCACTACTCGTACGACGCGCTCGTGCTCGCCGCAAACAAGAACGTGTGGGAGAGCTTCCCCGAGGACATCCAGGAACAGCTTCGGAGGGCGGCTGCAGACGCGATGAAGTGGCAGGTCGGCATAAGCAGGCAAGGTCTCAAGGAAGGCAACGACTTCTTGAGGTCCAAGGGCATGGTGGTGACCGACCTGACTCCCGAGCAGCTCGCCAGCTTCCGCGAGAAGACCAAACCCGTCTATGAGAAGTGGGCGGAGAAGGTCGGCCTTGACATCGTGAAGGCGTTCGAGGATGCGGTCGCGGGCGTGAAGTGACGCGCGGACTCTGTGCGCCCGCTGCGCGCGGGCGCCCGGACGGAGGGCGCCCGCGCGCAGCATGGAAGGGAGGAGAGGACGTTGCTCAGGTTTCTTGACAAGTTCGAGGAGTACGCTTGCGCGGCCATGCTCCTTTTCATGGCGATTCTCGCTTTCGTGAACGTCATTGTGAGGTACCTCACAACGATGTCGTTCGCGTTCTCCGAGGAGC
>JBLNCC010000106.1:0-47656 GCA_050260395.1 Betaproteobacteria bacterium | reverse complement strand
CGGGGCACGGGCGCGAAACTTGTCGTGGTCACCCACTATCCCGCGACCACGTGGGGGCCGAAAGGTGACATACCGATCGGGCTGATGCGTGAGGAATACTCGCATATCCGCGAGGTCCTGGCGAAGGGCGGAGTAAGGATCGTTCAGGGTTCGAGACCTCTCGCCCCTCCATCCCGGGCGATCAAGTGGGACTATCCCACGCCGGAGGCTGTCATGGACAAGACCCTCGAGGTGTTCGGTGCGGGCACCAAGATCGCTATCGAGGCAGCGATTATGGCGACCGATGCCGGCGAGGTGAGCGAAGGCGATGAAATCATGTCGTGTGCAGGCACCTACAAGGGTCTCGACACAGCACTGGTGGTCAGAACAGCATACAGCATGAACTTCTTCACCACCTTCGAGGTCAGAGAAGTGGTGGCGAAACCAAGATGCCGCATAGGCAGGCTCCCCGAGTACGAGCAGGAGAGCTGGAGAGGAGACCTCGAAAAGTACTACGACTGGTGATCCAAGAGCAATGTGTTCGGGCTGCCCAGAGACAATGCGAGTCATGGGCGAGCCGACCCTGAGACGCTTCGAAGGGAGACAAGCGGGAGACACAGAAGATACAGGAGACACATGACGCTGAGTAACGAATGGAGGTCGCCGCCGTGGCTGTTGACACCCCCAGCTGGGTGAAGAGCGCGATCGTCTACGAGGTTTTCCCCAGAAATCACGCGAGCAACGGCACGTTTGCCGAGATCTACCGTGACCTCGAAAGGATCCGAAGCCTGCACACGGATATCTTGTGGCTCATGCCTATCCATCCGGTGGGCAGGGCAGGGCGGAAGGGAACCCTCGGAAGCCCCTACGCCATTAGGGACTACCGCGCCATTGACCCTGACTTGGGCGACGAACGGTCCTTCCGACTGCTGGTTGACAAAGCGCACGCTCTCGGCATGAAGGTCATGCTCGATGTGGTATACAACCACACTTCGCGGGACAGCGTCCTCCTCCGGGAACACCCGGAGTGGTTCCTGCGCGATGCCAGCGGGAACTTCACCACCAAAGTGCCGGATTGGTCAGACGTGTACGATCTCGACTACAGCCGGCATGATCTCTGGGAGTACCAGATCGCGACCCTCGAGAAGTGGGTTGACCTGGGCGTGGACGGTTTTCGCTGTGACGTCGCCCCCCTGATCCCGCTCGACTTCTGGCGCGCCGCCCGCGCCAGGCTCGCAAACAAGAGGGAGCTCATCTGGCTCGCCGAGAGCGTTGAGAAGTCCTTCGTCAAGTACCTGCGAGACCAGGGCTACACGGCGCATTCCGACCCGGAACTGCACGCGACCTTCGACCTGACCTACGATTATGACGGCTTCGAGTACCTCAAGGAGTACTTTCAAGGTCGGCGGCCGCTCCGTGATTACCTGAACCACCTCCACGTCCAGGAGACTCTTTACCCGGCAGGCGCAGTGAAGCTGAGGTTCCTAGAGAACCATGACAATCTGCGCGCCGCCGAGGTGATCCGGGATCGAGACTCCCTGGCGAACTGGACCGCCTTCTACGCGCTGCTGCCCGGTGCGACGCTGGTTTATGCTGGGCAGGAAATCCGCGCCCGAAGCGCCCCCAGCCTCTTCGAGAAGGACCCGGTGGACTGGGAGCATGCCGACAGCGAGTTCGCGGTGTTTGTGGAGAAGGTGGTACGGCTCGCCAGGGAGGTCAAGGGCACCTGCACGGAGTTTTCCGTCGTCGAGCTCGCCGAAGGCGTGGTTAAGATCACGTGGGCTGGTGAAGGCGCGACCTACGTTGCCCTCGTCAACCTGGCCAACAAGTGGGGGGTGGTTGACCTCGACGATGGAACCGACGGCGAGGGAATCAGCCTCGACGGTCCCGGCCAGGTCGAGGTGTGCCTTGGCGAGCATGCCGAGGTCCGTCCTTGGGAGGAGGAGGGCCGCCGAATCTGCAGGCTGGATGGCATGCCGCTCGTCGTGAAGATGCCGGGGTAAGGAGCGCTCGTGGAGGTGCGGAGAGCAAAGGGGGTGCACCCCACATGACGCTTGGGCTGATCGCAGACCTGTTGTTGGAGGTGTTGATAGTGGGCGGAGAGGACCGCATGATCGCTCCGTGCGGGCTTAATTGCGGCGCGTGTGACATTTTCAGGGCACCGGGTGATCCGGAGACCATGAAGAGGATCCTTAGGTGGTTCGAGAAGGAACGCGGCCTCAAACTGCGCGAAGAAGACGTCCGCTGCGACGGCTGCCTGGGCGACAGGTCAAAACACTGGTCGGCCGACTGCTGGATACTGCGGTGCTCGGTTGATGACAACGGCCTCCGGTCCTGCGCGGAGTGCAGCCGCTTCCCGTGCGCTCGGCTCGAGGAGTGGGCCGGCAGTGACGACGGATACAGAAAGGCGCTGGAGCGGCTGAAAAGCATGGTATAGACACAACTGGCGCACAGAGCCGGGCGCCGTCCAGCCTCACACCCCACACAGCCGCGCCATGCCGGCCGTAACGAAAGCGAGGAGCATAAGGGCTTGCTGTCATCGGGTGGGGAGACATGGGATAATCATGTTTCCGCGAGCGTGATCATGCCTATGACCAGCCCGGACCATGAGAGGTCCTCCGCGCCCAGGCCGCGGCCGGTGTGGGGGTCGTAGTACTCCCAGAGGCTGTTCTGGAGGACGAGGTCCACGGTGCGGCGGGCGAGGTCCTCGGCCACGTCCCGAAACCCGTACCGAAGCAGGCCTTGCATCACGAACCAGTTGATGTTCACCCATGTGGTGCCGCGCCGGTAGCGGTCCGGGGCAAACCGCGGATCCTCCATGGACACCGTCGGTATGGGATATTGCGGCCAGAATGACCGGGTCGAAGTCAGCTTGTCGACGAGCGCGCACGCCTCTTCCGGCCCGGGAATGCCGGCAAAGAGCGGAAAGAACGCGGCCGGGGTCTCGACGCGAACGTGCCGTTCCTCGTCGCCCACCCTCGCGATGTCGAAGTAAAGGCTGGTGGCGGGGTCCCTCATCTTGTCGCGGATGGCCTCGCGCACGCGCCTCGCCCTCTCATCAAAGCCCTCGGCGTCCTCGTCGAACCCGAGCTCCTGCGCGCACCAAGCCATCGCGGCGAGGTTTTCGGCGTAGATGCAGTTGAAGTCCACGGGCTCCACGTCGAACCAGCCGGCCTCGAGGGCCGCCGCGCTGTCGAACCCCACGTCCTTCAGGCGGGCGCACATCTCGTTGCGGATGGCCTTGTTCCGCTCCTCGTCCTCTCCGAATCCCGCGAGCTCGTCCCAGCGCTGCGAGTTGTCCCACCCCGACTCCCATGGGTGGATGATGGACACAAGCCCGTCGCCGTCGGGGTCACGGCGCGTCGCAAGCCACAAGTAGTAACGGCAGAGCGGCTCGAAGACCTCCCTCACGAACCCGGTATCGCCGGTGCGGAGCGCGATCTCGCGGACGGCGAACGCCGGCATCGGCGGCTGGGTGATGCCGCTTCGGTCGGGAGTCCCCCACAGACCCTCACCGCCTATCGAATCGCACCTTTCAACGCCTCCCATCGCGCCGCGCTCCCGCTGGCCACGCCGCGCACCGCAGCCGGCGCATGGCGGTCGACGCGCAGTCGCTAGTCCGCCGGAGCACGCGCGCTTGACTGGGACACAGGCTACTCCGGCAGGCGGCGCAGGAAGCGCACGTTCCAGAGCATTGGTGTGATGTGGACCGGTGCGCGGCCGCCACTCGCGAAAGCGCGTTCGAAGAGATCGACCCCGGTTGCGACGCGCGCTGCCAGCATGGCCTCCCCAGCCTCCGCGCTGGCTTTGCTCGGGTCACCCATGTACGGTTTCATCGCGGGGTCCGCCACCCACGCCAGGGTGTTCGCGAGATGCTCGAGATCGCGCCCGATGACGCGGCCGCCCAAGGCCCGGAGCACACACCCCAGCCCGGCTACCACGGCTGCTGCTCCTGTGCGGCGTTCCGGCAAGCGGGAGGCCGGGACGTCGCGAAAATCCGCTGAAACACGATCCGGAGCGCACGCGAGCATGAGCGAGGTCTCGTTGGTGCCCGCATGGTTGTCGGCATCGTCCCCGCACGTCCCAGGGCCGAGGCCGGTGCGCTGAAGGAAATCCGGGTCGTGCTGCACCATGAGCCGGTAGTCCACGCCGAACGGGTCTATGAGATAGAACCTGTGCCTGCGCCAGAGCGTGCGGGCCCCTGCCTCGATGGCCATCTGGTGGCGTGGACCGCCGTGGTTGTCCGCCACGAAAAGGTAGCGGAATCCCTGCTTCGCGAGGCCCCGCCCGTATGCCACGAGCACGCCCTCCAGGTGCGGCGCTGGCACCGACAGAGAGCCGGGCACCGGCAGCGCGTCGGACCCGCAGTGGAGCGGCGGCAGCTTCACAAAGGTCAACTCGGGGTGGCGGCTGGCAAGCGCAGCCGCGTAGCGGCGGAGGAGTTCCTCGGAGATGAACACGTCGGTGCCCACGGGGAGATGCGGCCCGTGGACCTCGATGGGGCTAATGCTCATGAAGAACACTGTTGTAGCGCGGTCAAGCGCCTGCAGATCAGGTAGTCTCAGCCCCACATACTCGAGCACTCGCGGCCTCGGCTCGCCTGAATCCGTCATCTCACCCCACCTCCGTTCGTCATGCTCTCTTGCCACCGCGAGGCGGCACCCCTCGCGGAGCGCGCCTCCCCACCCCAAACGCGTAATCCTCTTCGCTTATGACCCCCCAGTCCTGCATGGTGGGAGCGGGTGTCTTCCCCTTGCCCTCTCCCTCGACGTAGAATATCTCGGACGGCTTCGTTTCTTTGAGCCACCTCACCACCGACGACAGCGTCTCCAGCGCAGCCAGCCGCCTTTCGTCCATTGCTGCACGTTGATGTCCATGTGCCGGCTTCACCTTCCTCGACTTTCGCTGACTTGCCGCCACGCCTCCCATGAGCCACTCTGCCACTCGGCCTCGAGCCAGTCTGTTACCCGGTCGACCTGCTGAGCCTCGTGGCCCCCGGGGTCAGCTGGGACTGACTGGGACTGGGACCGGCGCGGCACTTCTGGATTCGACACCACTAGAGAGAATCCTTCCGCGCCCACGGCCCGAGGCCATTCTTGTCTCTTGCGATCCATTGCGGCACAACCGTCGCGTGGCTTGGACGATTCCTCGCTCGGCCCACGTGCCGCAGATACCGCATGGACTCGAACCAGCCGGTCCCTGCTCTCTCTTGGTTGCTTCCCGACCCTTTCGTAAGGTCCGTGCGTCAGCTCTGACGGCCGACACGAGCCATTGACACGAGCCATTGCACGGCCCGAGCGGCCTGCATAAGATGTACGAGACTGTTGATGTTTCCCACAGCTGATGTTTCCCGCAGTTGATGTTTCCCACATTACGTGAACGCCGCCTGGTTCAATCGCGCTGAACCGTCGCCGCGCTCGGCCAAAGTGCTAGCTGCTGCGGAAGCTCAGCAGTCCAGTGCATGCCCAACCACGTGACACGAAAACACCGGCCCTCGCAGCGGCGCCCGTCGTTCGAGAAGCGTGAGGGTCCTGGCACAAGGGGTGACCATGATGATCCGCGACGACAATCGACCGGAGACTGAAGCCTGGGGAGGGATTCCGAGTGTGCCTCCAGGTGGGCACCGGCTTCCGCCGCTGCCGTATGCGTATAATGCGCTTGAACCCTACATCAGCGAGACTCAGCTCCGGATCCATCACGATCGGCATCACGCCGCCTACGTCGAAGGGCTCAACACCGCCGAGCTAGCCCTAGTGGACGAGAGGGCGCGGATGGATTTCTCGCTGGTCCGATACTGGGAACGAGAGCTTGCTTTCAATGGCTCAGGGCACATCCTGCACAGTATATACTGGACGAACATGAGCCCGTCGGGGGGCGGCGAGCCAACCGGGCTGGTGAGAGACCACATCGTCGCACATTTCCGCAGCGTACAGGCATTTCGTGAGCAGTTCTCCCGGGCAGCCCTGGATGTGGAAGGTTCCGGCTGGGGCGTGCTCGTCTGGCAGCCCCAGTGGGGACGCCTCGAGATCCTGACGGCCTGGAGGCATGAGGACCTGACGCAATGGGGCACGATACCCGTGCTGGTGCTGGACGTCTGGGAGCACGCCTACTATCTGGACTATCAGAATCGGCGTGCCGACTACATCAGGGCGTGGTGGAACGTGTTGAACTGGCCTGACGTAGAAAGGCGCCTGCGGCTTGCGATGGAAGCGCAAGTCCCGATGCAGTCCCACGGCGCGCCGGGGCACGGGCCCATGCCGTCCGCGCCGATCCCGGGAAGCCCGCTTCCCGGCGGAAGCGGTCCCGCAGGGCCGGCGCCAGGCCCGAGGATCCCAGGGCTGGCGTGAAGATCCCGATGCGACGCGCTTCGGCCGTCCTGGAAGCGCTCGCGCCGGAAACGCGGGTGTATGTAGCAATCGAAGTCGCAGAAAGTCCTGTTACCGGCTGTACGATGCTGCAAACGGGGACGGGTTGGTTTGCCGGTGGCCCGGTGGCGGGTCAGTGCGGCGTGTGTGCGGGTGAGTGGTGGCGCCGTAGGTGAGCGGCGGCGGCTGGTCTCGAGGAACTCGCTGAAGGAACTCACAGGCGCCGGCAGGCCGGTGGGCGGCGACGAGCCGAGGCGGTCGGCACGAGACCAGCTTTCGCACCAGGCTGGTCCGCGGGCGACCACGTTCGCCGGTGACTTGGGCGGGCTAGATCCACCTTCGGACGCAAGCCCAGACGCGAGTCGCGGGAGATGGTCTCATAGGGATCAGGAGGCGCGGGCATGCGGTCGCCTTACGACCACTTCACGTTCAGGGTTGGCCGCGCGGCAACCACTTTTGCACGCCGCCATGCTGGGGTGGTTCGTCGACAACCAGAATGAGAGTTCAGGTGGTCGCGAGGGAGCCAGCTGCGTGCGAAACCCGGTCGCGCCACGACCACCCCATCTCGCCTCCTATGGCAGAGAGGGCGAAGGTGGCTTCGGGGCGACTAGGAGCGCGGCCAAAGTGGTCGGTATGGGACCAGCTTTGAGGGCAAGCTGGTCGTGACGGGGCCAGTCTCGCGCCGACCAGGACGTCTCCAGAACTGGTAGCCAGACGACCAACCGTCTGCGAATCCTGGTCGCAAACCAACCGGTATGCCGCCTGTCGGGTCGTGGGGACCGTGGGGGTGGTGCGTAGCAATCCAGGTTTAGCGCGCAGGTGGTGTCCAGCCGACCAACCAGTCCGCGATACCTGGTCGCGGCACGACTACCCCCCCCAGACGACCAATGCGGCCGGGCTACCTAGTCGCGGCAGGACCAACCCCCCAGCCGACCACATCGTGGCACCGCCCGCGCCTGCAAAAACAGCCTGACACGCGCCCGACCAGGAGGCGGCAACGACCCCTGGGCACCGCAACCGCTACACGCACCCTGGAAACGGTCTGCCCTTGATGGGATGCCTTACTTGTGGTAGTATGGTGGTGTCCGGACGCGGCAACGGCCGCGCGCAGCCACGCCAATTGCATAGCACGATTCTTTAGGTGGGCCATTAGCTCAGATGGTAGAGCACCGGACTTTTAATCCGGGTGTCCCGGGTTCGAGTCCCGGATGGCTCACCAGCTTTTAGCACGGGTTTCATATCATGCCCAGACCTCAGTATATAAGTCTTGCCAATCCCTTGCCAATCTCCGCTTAAGGAGGTTTCTCCGTCAATCTCACGTAGAAGCCCCTTCCCGGCCTTTGAAGAGTATGTCCTCCAGCTTGTCCGCAGCTTCTTCTTGCATCGAAGGCAACACGTGGCTATACGTGTTCAGGGTAATCCCGATTTGCGAATGCCCAAGGCGGCTGCTTACGACCTTTGCCGGGATTCCTGCCCCAAGCAACAAGGTCGCATGAGTGTGCCGAAGGTCGTGGAATCGTATCGGCGGAAGCTTCGCCATTGATAGCAGCCGCTTGAATTCACGACGCGTCAAGTTGCGCCCGTTCAGGGGTCTACCGTTGGCCTGGGCGAATACTAGGTCGTGGTCCTCATACGAACTTCCTGCAAGCGCCTTTTCCGCTTGCTGCCGGACCCGCAGACTTTCAAGCGCGGCGACCGCGCTAGGGGGCAGCCACACCACACGTACCCCATGCTGGGTTTTCGGCGGGGCGAACATCGGGTTAGGCCCCGCCTTCTTGAGGGCCTGCCTAACATGAACGACGGGTGGCTCGATGTCCTGCCAGCGCAGGCCAAGCAGTTCCCCCAGACGCATCCCGGTAGCGACCGCAAGAACGTAAAGCTCCGGGTATCTTGATTCCCGATAAGCCACTTCAAGAAGGCGTTGAGTCTCCTCCGCATCTAGGGCTCTCATCTCGGGCTGTATCTCCATTTTCGGCGGTTCAACAGCGTCAGCTACGTTGCGTGCCACTAGCCCCCAGCGGACCGCCTGGGCGAGAGCCGCGTGTATCGTGCGATGGTGACTGCGAACCGTGGCGACAGAGAGCGGGCCCCCAATCTGTTGTCCAAAGTTGGCTCCCATTCGTCCGCTCTTGAGGGCCTGGGTATAGTACCGCTGGAGCTCGAGCGGCGACAGCCTGGCAAGTGGTATGTATCCCAGCGCTGGCTTCAGGTGGTTCTCGACGATTCCCCGGTAACGCTCCACCGTGGCGGGCCGCAAGTAAGGCTCCACCTTCTCGCTGAGCCACTTATCCAGATACTCCCCGAAGGTCACCGGCGATGGCTCGACGTACGTTCCCGTGTTGAGTTCGTGGAGCAGCTGTGCGAGCTTGGCCTCGGCTTGCTTCTTGGTTCCACGTACGGTGTAGCTCTTGTACTTCCTCTTGCCGGTCGTGGCGTCACGCCCGAGATAGATAACGACCTCGTACGAGCTCCCGCGCTTGCGTATGTGACCTTTCATTCTGCTTCGCCTCCCCTGAGGAACCTATCCAGCTCGCTCTTGGCTATGCGCCACACCCTGCCCACGCGTGCGCCCCGGATCTTGCCCTCGGAAAGCAGCTTCCATACACTCCTGATGTCTACCCGCAGGTACTGCGCGGCTTCTGGCGCAGTCATTACCTCCGGCCACTTCTCCTGGTTATCCACAGCTACCGCCTCCATTCGTATTGTAACGTCGGTAGACGGCTATGTAAATACATGACACTACATTCATGTGGCAGCACGATCAGTATCCCCATGGATCGAGCAACGTGATGAAAGGCGGGGTCTGAGACCAGAACATGCCGGCACGAGTCTTGTTGGCATAGAAAGGACGAAATAGGCCCACGTCGTCAGTGAAGATGGAGGCTCAACTGCTGAAAAACCCCATGGCCTGTCTGGCGCGCTCGGCGTGCCTCGTGCGCGGTCGACAGGGGAGTGCGAGAGAGACGTCATCGGGTCGAACTTGCTCTAACGTACATCGCTGGATGGCAGAAGCGTTCTTCCGCATTACCGAGAGCCTGCTGGAGACAAGGCCGCTGCTCAGCAAGTACGATGGTACAATCACGGGCCACATCTTCTCGAGCTTCCTTGCGCTGCTGCTAAGGCACGAGCTCATGAGTTCCCTTGCATCTCGTGGAGACAAGCCTGAGTGGGCTGACATCGTGTGTGACTTGCAGCCTTCCAGGAAGTCGAGGTGGAGCACGACGGCCGTCGCTACCGCCTACGCTTAACCCTTCAGCAGGGTCGTGGCGGGGTGTTCTAGGCTGTGGGGGTCACACTGTCCTTGCCTGTGCGGGTGCTGTAATGTGGTGCCAAGGCCCTTCCATGTACGCGCGAATGCCCGGTACACGGGCACTGAGCCAAACCAACTGTAGAACAAGCAGGAGGTATCTGTCCATGTGGCTCTTCGATCAGGCGGTAAGCTGGTAGGACATAAGCTCTCTCCGCTTGGCTTCCACTTCGCGCCGTAAACGCGCAAGCATCGTCTCCAGCGTGAGGTCTTGTTTCCCGACCTTCAAGCTATAAGCCAGCCGGCATGCTGCGTCGACGGCCACTCGGCCAAGGATGCGCGGGGCTTGCAGGTGAATCCTGTCCCCCACATGGGGGATCGGGCAATCGAAGGGAACGTCTCTGGCAATGAGCCGTAGGTCATCAGCCTGTAAGCCAGAAATCAGGATTTGGTTTCGGTCCTCGAAAAGGGCGGCAACCTCTCGCAGGACCGGCCAGAAGAGCGCACCCTCCCCCGCGGGTCGCGCTTTGATTTCCAGAAGGTCGCGGATCACGAGGAGGTCGAGCATTTCCTGGGCGTGCGCTGCGCGCACGTTTTCACGTTCGATCCGGCCTGCAGCGGGGTACTGTTGAAACTCCTCGCGCGCTATCCGGAAGAGCTCATGCCGCAGCGGCTCAACTTCATCTTCGGTCAAGAGCGCGTCCTCGGCAAGTTGCAGGCCCTCCAGGTCCTTCCATGCACGCACGAGCCTGGCCTCGCGAACGCCACCTGGGCCAATGCACGCGACCGCGTAGCCTACCATCTCGAGACCTTCCATACCAGGAACCGGCACCGAGATGCGTCGCACACACCCAGGCAACTCGAACTTCTCTACCTGCGCGAGGATGGCCTCAAAGAACGGGTCGCCGTAAGAGGCAAAGTGGATGCGACCCTCAATCTCGCCCAGACCCTCCTCATAGACTTCGCGCGAGGTGGTGAGCACGGTCCCGTCTGGTACGCCGTTGATGCCGAAGAGCCTGAGCACCGGTCCCTTGGGCTCCGGCAAGACGGTGCACCCGAGGGCCCGAAGATATTTCGACGCGCTCAATGTGTCCCATATTGCTGGCAGGTTCACCGGGGGATCTTGCTGGCGACCGGACTGTTCCATCCGCATGTAAGTCTCGTAGAGAGCTCTTGGTGGCATGTCCATGCTCTCGCTGTGTTTTCGCTGGTGTTCAATGCGCTCCCGTGCCCGGGCCTCAAGCTGCTCGGGCGTGAGCGTCCCTTCGGCAAGTTGGCGAAAGTCCTCCGGCTCCACAGGTAACAGGGAGAGTTGCTGCGTCCCTACGATCATGTTGGCCTCGGCGAGGCGTGACAATAGACGCCCATAAACGATCTCTTCGGCGCTGTTGGCATAGCAAAGGTTGAGCACATAGATGTCTTTGTGCTTCTGCCCAATGCGGTCGATACGACCGATCCGCTGCTCCACCTTCATAGGGTTCCAACCAAGATCGAAGTTGACCAGGAGGTCGGCTGTTTGCAGGTTCAGGCCCTCTGCCGCTGCGTCGGTGCAGACGAGCACATCGATCTCGCCGCGCAAAAACCGCTCTCTTACCTCTTCACGGTCAACGCTTTTCATCCTCCGCGTTTCGGGGTCGAAGTACTCGCCGCCACGGCCCGAGTAAGTGCCTATTAGCATCGCTGGGTTGACGTAGCGCAGGCGTGTAACGATATCCGTCAGCGTGTCGTAAAACCGTGTAAAGACGACAGTCTGCTGGATGCGCCCGGTGTGCGGGTCACGCCGTCGGTCAAGAGCGTCCAAAAGCACCTGCATCTTCGAAGATGGCCCCGCAAGGTCGCCTATGGCCTCGATCATTTCCCTGAGCCGGTCCCGCTCCCATTCGAGGTCGGCCTGGGAACGGTCCTTCAGGAGAGATTCAACCGCTACTGTGTCATCTTCTTCATCGCCGTCGAAGACCAGACTCTCGAGCGAAGGCGCTTCCACCCCGGTTTGTTCCGCCTGGAGGGCCAGCTCATGGCGGAGTGTGGCCTCGACTTTCTGTAGACGGCGCTCAAGCGTCCTGTAGATAGCGTATAGACTTGATGCAAACCGCAGTCTCATGAAGCTCAGAAGGAAACCTATCGCGTGGTGAGCCCGGCTGTCGGCATTCTCGCGGATCCGGCGGGCGAGGCCACTGCAATACTCCTCCAATTGATCGTAGGCCGTTTTTTCCAATGGGGTGAAGACAATGCGCGGGATCGGCAGGAGATGTCGCTGGGCGAGGTTCTCACGTAACTGGCCGTTGTCGCGGTAAATCTCCAGCAGCCGGCGGGTATGACGGAGCATCACCCGCGACAGCGGCGCGGCGCTGAAGAGGAGGCGGGAGACCAACTCACGGTCGCCTCTCCGGGGGACCTGCCCATGTTCAAGCCATTGCCGCACAGCTACGCGGATGCGCCCGTCGATGACGCTGTCCTCGAGAAACCGCCAGAGCAGGGGATCCTGCTTCTCGACAGCACGCACAGCGCGCCGGAGAAAGTCCCACTCGTGTTGGAGTAGCTCCTCGTTATGCACGAGTTTACCCAGAATGTCATAGTACTGCTCGGTCAAAGTCGGGTCAAACTGGAATGCACCGACGCGGTTGGTGAGCGCCAGCAGGTCGGACACTTCCACAGGATGAATCTGCATTGGCGTAGCAGTGGCCAGCCACAAACTGCGCGCTTTCGGCCGAAGGCGGTCGCGGATGGATCTGTAAAGGTTCCCAAAGTCCGGGGCCGCCTCGCTCCCCCGCGAGGGATTACGCCGCCTGGCGGCATGCGCCTCGTCCACGAGGGCGATGTCAAACGGCCTTGCGCCGGCGAGGGCCTTCGCTCGCTCCTCCCGGGCAAGGAGCCCTGCTGACATGATGACGAGATCAGGCTCATAGATGGAAGTAGCCGTTCGTTCCACTTGAATTGGCCAGATGTACTCGTGGCGCGTCTCGGGCCCGGTGAGGACCCGGCCGAAGGCGAGCAGCAATTTCGACGCCATCTGGCGATGCCACTGCCGGGTCAGATCAGGCGGCGCGGCAACGAGGATGCGTTTTGCGAGCCCCGCGAGATACAACGAACGGAACGCAAGCCCCGCTTCAATGGTCTTCCCGAGGCCCACCTCGTCGCACAGCAAATACGAGTAGGGCCACGTCTCGATCAACCTGCGTACCACCACGGCCTGGTGGGGCCACGGAGCAACGGGCGCGGTCTCCATTCCCACGAATCGTCCGCCCGGCATCCTGGGAGCGTCCCGCAAAATGGCGAACCGCAACCGCTCCATGGCCGAGGGGGGTTCGACCACCTTGGGCGCGGCTGTCGTCCCGTCGATTTCCACCGGGCGGCCAGCTTCGTCGGCAATCCGTACCAACCGCTGCCGGACCGCCTCAGGTAGCGTCATCACCGGTATGTGAGGCACTCGACCTTCCCACAGGTTCTCAAAGGCGGCCGCGGCCTGTTCAACGCGCTTTCGGTCGACCTCTCCCCACCAGTCGCAGTGGACGTCGATATTCTCGGCGTTGAGAACTAGCGCCGTCCTCGACTCATTGAGTGTGCCTGTCCCGTACAGGCGGTTGCCGAACTCGTCGTGCAGGACGAACCACTTCTCGTGGACGTAGCCATCGTCCATCGAGTCGAATGGAAGCGGCTTGCCGGTATCCTTGTGGACCCGAAAAGCCACGCGGACCTCGAGGTATCCATGCGCCACCATCCAAGCGAGCAGCGTAACGCCGTTACGGACACCCTCCGGCCAGGACGCTGGCTGCTCCAGCTCGCCGGCTAGGCGCGCTGCAAGCCGCTGCGAGTCGCCGGCCAGGATGGCCCGGACGTCATCAGGCTCGAGGTCAGCCCCGACGATGAGGCGCATCTTGCCCTGCCGCCCGACAAAAGCCGAGAACCCCTGCGAGGCTGCGGCGAGCGAGGAGGAGCGGAAGTACCCAGCCACACGATCATACCGCACAGCGAGGCGAAGCGCCGGGACATAGAAGTCATGCAGTATGTCCACAGGGCGGCCGTCGATGGTCGTTGATGATGTCCTGTACGAGAGGAGCCAGGGATAGGATCGCAGGCCTCTGGCCTCTGAGGAACTGCTCATCGTCTCTGCCATACTATCCCTCCTCTTGCTCGGATACTGTCCGCTCACTTCAAGCCGAACAGGATGGCTTCCCCTTCCTTGCGTAGCTTCTCGTCGCTCATCTTGGACGTCCAGACCGAAAGGAGGTCGAGGATCACCCGTTCGCGCCCTTCGGCATGCTGCGACAGATACTCGTGGGCAACAGGCACGTCGCCCTCCCGGTAGGCCATGATCAGGCCGTGGAGGATGTCCCATTCCGTCTGGGGCTCGCTAATCCGTTTCTTGTGCCGCTCCTCCGGTAGGGCCAGACGCAGCTTGGATCCGCTCCGAAGGAGCGGAGCATGGTAGCCGATGTCCTCGGGGCTCCGGAGCCTTGCGCGTTTGGCACGCTCATCTTGTCTCTCGTCATTGATGCCGATCATTCGGCCGCTTGCGGAGTACCCCGCGGCTTTACCTTCCAGGCCGATGTTGAGGGAACGCGAAAGGTTGAGCGCCTCGTCGTAGCTGAAGTGGGCAAGGCCGAAGATCCCGTAAAGGGTGAGAGCCATCGCGGCCTCGGGATGCAAGTCGTTCACCTTAAGCCGCCCCTGGGTCAGCTTGGCGACCTGATACTGGGCCACCACGGCGCTGGCTTCGTTCATGGCTCGTCTCGGGCTTACCAGCTCGTCGCCGTCGAGCACCGGCCAGTGCTCCGAAAGCACGCGCAGGGCCCGGCCGTAGCTCGCCACCATTTCGTCTACCGGGTTCAGGTGAAGCGGCTCAAGCTCCGCAAGGCCCTCACGGACGGCCTCGCGCACACGGTCAACCACTCCAGTGCCGCCGAAACCGGTCCAGGTGGCCGGCGTGTCACCCATGACCTCTCGTTTGCGGCAGGTCAGGAATATGGAACTCGCGGCGGCAGCTGTGTCCTTCTGATGGATGGACTCTTCTGCTTCGGATTCAACCGGCATGGAGGATGTTATCGTCCAGCCACTTTCGATCAGAGAACGCGTGAGGGCTTCCCACGCCTCCAGGGTTTTGTGGGTGAACATAATCGTCATGATGCCATCGTCTTTGAGGACCCTGCGGCACTCGGCGAAGATCTCACTCATCAGGCGCTCGTATTTCCTGGCAGCTGCGTTTGCCGACCCGTCTCGCGCCGGGTTAGCCACAGCCTCATCCTCGGTGTTGGCAAGCCGCCTTACGAAGATGTCCGGATACAGATCACGGAGGGTGCGCCTTTGCCACACGTAGAAGTAGTTAGAGAGCTCCGCGTACTGCACGTTATTGTAGTACGGGGGATCCATGCACACAAGGTCCACGGAGCGGGCCGCTAGAGGCATATTGGCAGCCGTACCGCAAATGATGCGCACAGGAGGCGCAGCCCCGCCCAATGCCTCGTGCAGTGGCTTCATCAACTCAGCCATGCCCGCATATGCATCGACAACCTGCGAGAGTGCCCAGGCAGCACCCGAATTAGGGCCGGTGAAGACCATCTCACCGAACGTCCAACTGATAGGAAACCCGTGCCGAGCAAAGACGTGTTTCACGATGTTGCGCGTACTCTCCCAGGTGGACAGTCGACAGTTGTAGTCGAGCCCCTTGTCGATCATGAGCTGGAGATAAGTAACAACGGCACGACCGCGATCCTCGCCGAGCTCCCGCAGGATCTCCGGTTTAAGGCGGTTGAGCTCCTCCACCAGGATGAGGTGTCCCAGAAGCTGGCGCGGGGTGAACATGTCGCACCAGCGAGTCATGCCGGAAGTCGGCGGGCGCATGTCATTGCTCTCCGGGAACCTCTCCGTGGGAATCAACCCACGCCTCTCCCACTCAGGCCAACGCTCCTGAAGGCGCCTCCCTGCCTGGGCCAGCGCCTTGAGGTCCTGTTCGTTGGGCGCCCGGAAGAACCGGACCTTCTCCGTCTTTATCTCCCCAGCTCGCTCGCCACTGGTATAACGCTGGGGTTTGCCGTTCTTATCCAGTTTAGGCTGGTAGCGCACGGCCACAACGCAGTAAAGGCGGTCCTGCCATCGGCCGTGGGGCGACTCGCCCCGGGCCTGCGCCTTGATCTCATCGGCGGGGATGGCCTGGTGGCAGTGAACGCACAGGCCCACGCCGTCGCTTACCGTGGCGAAGTCCGGGTCCTCGCCATGCGGGCCCCGGCCGTCCTTGATGCGATAAGGCTTGAACCAGACCTTCCCGCCGGTCTTTCTCCCATCTGTGACAATCCTTACGCCCCACTTGTCACCCTCTTTCGATAGCCAACAGGTGTTGAGAAGAGGCGCCTCTCCGCCGCAGTGAGGGCAAGTGACCTGGCGGCAGTAGATAAGCCCTATCTGATCCTGCTCGGGACCGTCAAACTCGGAGATGACTTCCGGACACCTACTGCAATGCCGCCTGAGGTGGATTAACTCCTCTTCAGGAAGTGGAGAAAACGGCGTCACGTCAGCCATTTGCCGCTTGACGTGGGAAACCAAGCGATTACCCCATTCCTGTATGTCTTTGACGAGATCAGGTCCGAACCTTGCAGGATAGTCGAGCGTGGCGTAAAGGATTACGGCAGCAACAGGGTTCAACTCGTTCGCGATCACATTGTGTCCCAACCTCATGGCTTCGAACGGGATCGAACCGCCGCCAGCGGTGGGGTCGAGTACCGTGAGTGTACGGCTCATTGGAGCCGGACTGTGCGCATAAGCGCGAGTGTATCCGTACAGATCCTCGGCATCCCACTTGAGTTCGTACCCCAAGATGCTTTTTACGCGGTCGGACTTGGCAAACTCAATCCGATCGTTCACGTGAGCCGGATCTGCAGCGACACGTCGGACCGGAAGGCGCTCTCCTTCTCTTGGCCACGGCTTCGGCAGTGGCTGAGACTCCCGGGCCCAACGGACGATTACCGGGTGGTTCCGAAGGCTGGGATCAGCATCGCAGAGTTCCTCGATGACTTCCAGGTTCTTATTCCGGCGTTCCTCTTCGTTCTCGATTGCCCTGAGAACCGCGTCATCGACCGGTAAACACTCTATTCCAGGCTTACCGGCCCTAATTCGATCAAGAAGTCGCCCGGTTAGTACCCAGGGTACTCCGTTGATTAGCGCCTGCACTTTCTCGATGCCAAGCTGGCGCAGGAACCAGTCCGGATCGGTGCCGGCAGGCAGGAGTGAAGCGAGGATGGCAGCACGGCTCGGAGTCAGCGGCCGCCGCGCCCACCAGACGTGCAGGAAGTAGAGCGGGGGAAGGGCGGAACTTGCCCCACGCTCCCGCTGTGTCTCAGCGCCAACCTGATGGCATGGAAACCCTGCTTCTATGAGGCGTCGATCGTTCCTGGTCATAGTACCTTCCTGCACGATTCGGTCTCCCCCTAGGCTACTCTCGTAGCTGTTCGAGCATGCGCCGGATCGCTTCGTCTCCCGGCTGGCCACCCAGCATGATGCGCATGCCCGCGCGTGCCCAGCGGCTGGCCGGTTCACCGTAATGAGTGGCGCGCGCAAGCCAGTACGCGGCTTCCTCGCGGCTGAAGTGATCCACCCGTCGGGCCATAAGTTCGACCCGGTCCATGTCCTTTACGCGTTCCTGGAGCTTGAATATGAGCGACAGCTTCGCGCCCGCCTCCTCGTCGAGGGGAAGATTGCCTCTGTAAGCGACGCGTCCGTTCGCAAAGAATCGGTGAAGGTCAAGCGGGATCCCCGCAGGATCACATACTCGGCTGAGAATCGCCCGGATTACGGGAAGGCACCGGCGCAGGGGTTGACCGTACAGCAGCCCTCGATCCTTGAGGACGGCTCTCCCTCGGGCCCTGCTGCCGTCCTTCGACTCCTCCTCGGGCGAAAAGCGTTCCCTGACGACGAGGACCGGCGCGGGTTTATCCTTGTACTCGGTCACGCGAAGGACCCACGGAGCTTGCCCTAGGAACGGTCTTATCCGTTGCTGGAGATCTCGCTCCAGATCGAGGTCGGCGGCTGAGTTATGGTTCATCATCAGGCGTACCTCGCATCACTCGGTTTTGAGTTCCTTAAGGAATGGGCAATTATCATCAGGATCGACGATCTCAAGAAAGGCTTCAGTATGCTCGCCCTTCTTCACGATGCCATCGAGCACCTCAAAGAGCTCGCCAAGCGCCTTCATTGACTCTGGCGGAACCTTTGTGAGTTGAACGCGAATCATGCCGCCTTTGGGTAGCTCGAGATCGACCAGATCCATGCTCTCGATCGTAGACTTGGCTCCCTTGTTGTAGATGCTGCCTATATGCCTGAGAAGGGGCAACAGCTTCTCGGCCCCGGCCTTACCCTCGAGGCTGAACCTACGGCGATGGGCGGTCATCCATCCCAGCTCAGCAGCCTTCGCGGGGGTCACGAGGACATCGCCCCGTCCGGGGCTGTAGAAGGCTGCGCTTGCCCCGCATATCAGGTGCGGCTTCTCGTTCTGGTCGGGCGTGCCGTAGAAGGCAAAGAGCCGCTCGTTCCTGACAAGGGCCGCTACGGCCTCCTGGAGCTCCTGATCGGGGACCTCACCGTATTTCTCGGTGATCTCCTCTGAGATCTTCTCAACCGTGGCAAGGCCGCTTTGCGCGACCGCGTAGATTATGCTATCCCGCACTTTGGCAGGATCGGTCCTTTGGCTCTCGGTCCAACCCCGCTGTCTCGCGCCCTGGGGGGTGACGAGCGCATAGCCCGCCGCAGCCAGGTTAACGCTCATCGGCACCTCGTTCCCCTGGTGATAGAGTTCCGCGGGCCTAGTGCTTTCCTCCGCTCCCATGCGGAACACGCACCACGCGCCTCTTTGCACGCCTGCGCGCACGATCTGCTCGAGGACTCCAGGGCTCTCGAGCACGGGCCAACTCCTAAGACAGCAAAAGTTCGTGCGAAGCTTCTCCAGGGTCACAGTGTCCGCATGTTCGAAGAAGAGCTTACTCAGGTTTACAAGGTCTGCCTGAGTTATACTTTGGCTGGTAAGCAGCTTGCCGTCTTTGATGAGGACCTCGCGGATGAGCTCGATGAACGGCACACCGCCTTCGCCGCCCGCGGTTTTGATCTCCTTGCGCACAATGTGCCCGCCCGCGGAAGCGTAATAGAGGCTCGTGTAGACGCTCGAAACGGCAGTGAGGAGCGCCTGTTCGCGCTCGGCGTGGCGGCTCTTGAAGTCCTCGTCCTCCAGGCGTCGTGGGTTGAGACCATAGCTCAGCGGCTTGTCCATGAGAGTGCGCATCGCCTTCACCTGGCGGGCCACGTTTTCGATTCGCTGCCGGGCTTCGAGAGCCCGGTCGCTCTGGTCCTCAAAGAGATCCTGCTGCACCGTTGGTTTATTGACGGCAACGACCTCGGGGACCAGCAGGAAGATGAGGTTTTGTTGCTCTCGGGGCTTGTATGGGCCCCTGGTGGTGAACATGGCCTCGATATCGATGGCTTCGGTGGTAAGTGACACGACCCCGAGAACAGGCTTTCCTTTGCCGTCGGGGAGGTCCTCCGGCACTGACACGTCGTGCTCGATTGAGAACAGGCCGGTGCCCTCGGTCACGATCTTGCGTGCAGTGGCCTGAAGCAATTCCCTAATCTGATCGGTGCCAAGGGTCCTGCGAATTCTCGCAAGGATGCTGTTGATGGTCGGTTCGGTACTGGCGAAGTATTTCCCCTGCTCGCACCGGAGGTAGAAAGCGCTCTCGCTTATCTCTTTCAGTGCGGTGCGAACTTGCGGGGGCGTAAGCCCGGGGAAAGACACACAAAACAGCGCGTCTGGCTCGGTGAGGCCGAACACTTTGGAATCGATGCCTTCCTCGCGCCCAACAAGGCTGTGGAGGAAGACGGTTTTCCACGTGTACTCGTAGAATGGGTATCCCTCCGGGTGCGGGTTTCTCCGGTCCGCGACTTCCGCGTTGCTGCGGCCACCTTCCAACGCGCTGGTGCCTACACCACCGATGTCGGCATTGAGGACGAACAGCAAGTCCGAGCTGACCGTGCGACCCAGGAGCTCATCGACCACCCGCTCGGAGCGCAGATCCAGGTGGCATGCGTGGATCATCGGCACCGCCTGTTGGTTCTCCCAGAGGGTGCGGACCGCGAGCGAAAGGACGCGAAGGACGCCGCGGGTGCCCTGGAAGTTCTCTGCACTGGCGAGCTTCGTGTTAAGGAAATCTACAAGCGTGGGATGGAACGGGTAGTTCGCCACCATTCGATCCCTGAAGCCCTCGCTCGAGGCTTCGTCCGGCAACATGGCTGCGTTCCGGCGATACATGTCCATGTACTCGTCAGCCGTAGCCCTGGCAACATCGCGGTCTATGGAAGCAAAGAGTCGCTTTGCGAGCACGGACGATATTTCTGCAGCTTGCACAGGTGTCACCTGGACGGCGTCACGCGCCACCACGCTGGCCACGTCCCGAACAGCTCTTTCGCCGACCCCGAGCGCGTCGTCCTCGCTAACCTCTTCGCCCCGCACCTCGCTCAGAAGCTCGGCAAGCCGCTTTGTTTGCCTTGCGAAGGCATCTGTGGCGCTCGCAAGCGTCAGCACCACCGCGATCCCAGTGTGGTTGCGAGCATAACCGTGCAGCGCCATCAGGAAGGCGGCGAGCTGGCTCGCACCGTCGGGCCTGGCTGCTTCAAGCCGTGCCGCGTACTGGGCAAGCTCGTCCAGCATGATAAGCACTTTCCGCCCTCCGAATACCCTCTCGAAGTAGGTTCTGCCAGGTGCGGCGTAAGAGCCTGCCTCGTCCTCAACCTCACGATAGAGGCTTTCCCCACCTATCTGATAGGCGATCTCGCCCCATAGGGTGTAAGGCACCAGAGCCTTGCCCTTGGGCTTGTGGACCGGGATCTCCTCGCCCGCCACGCCCACAACGTGTACCGAACCAGGAGCAGGGAGGAGGACGGAGTCAATTATGCCAGATGTCGCGCCGCGCAGATCGCTCCCTCTGTAGGCGATGTGAGCGCATGCAATGAGCGTGTGCGTTTTTCCTCCTCCGAAGGCTGTTTCCAGCCGGTGAATGGCTGGAACAGTTGCGTCTCCGCCTATGCGGGCGAAAACCTCCATAAGCGTAAGACAGAGCCCCTGAGTCGGGTAAGTCGCCTCTCGGAAAAATGATTGTGCATCCGTATAGATGCTGTCGATGTGGCTCTCGCGGTTGCGATAGTAGTCGATGACCGGTCCCAGCGAAGCCGTGAAAGCTTCGAGATTGAAGGTGCCAGCAAGAAGCTCAGGCCGTGGCGCACAAGCATCAAGCACAGACTTCAGGCTCACCGTTCATCCTCCTATTCTGGCCGCCTACCTGTGAAAGGTGGAATTGCGATTCCAATGTGCGAGTCACGGGGAGTGCAACAATCGACCTGCCTTCGGGCGTCGCGGAGGTGCGTGCCCCGGTGGCACCAGTAACCTGCCGCGCTTGCCGAGAACGCGCCTCCTCAGGAGAGTCGGTCCTGCATCAGGTCTGTTACCAAAGGTTCCTCGAAGGCATCAGCAGCCTGAGGGCACAAGCGCCCATTCCTGTTGATGCCCTCTCCGGTGGGTGCACCCTCCGAACGTACGCTCATAGTCCCGGACCGAATGGTGTGCGATGACAATGTGTTTTCTTGCCAACACTGCCGGATTCAGTGTTTAAGGGACTTTTCAACGGCGGCGCGGTGAATTCCTGCTATCGTCGCTTGATCTCGGAAGTTGGGTATCTCACCAACTGCGGCCAGGCGAGGTCCGATGAGCGCAAGGAGAGCAAGTCCGAGAATGTCTCTCAACGCCGACAATCTCGCCTGAAGAAGACGCGATAGATTGCAGACCCGTGACTACAGCGGCATAGTCTGTCCCGGGAACCTGCCATGCCATCGTCCGACTATGCCGTGCGATGTGGGCCTGGTCTTCTCCACTGTGCTCCGGCTATCCTAAGCTCCGCCGCGACCCTTCGTGCGGCCTAGTCTTAAGGTCATTTCACGAGCCGGAGGAATCCGCCGGTCTCAGTAGTAGCCTTGGCATGCTCTCTCCGACTTCTTGCAGCTAGCCCTGACCCAAAGGGTACGGTCTAGCCGCATGTGAGAGTGTACTCGAGGGCCGAGTCCGGGAGGGGTGCATGTACGAACGCATGATCGTGCGTCAGACTACAGAATTGCAAGACAAGCGAGGCTAGATAGCTCAAATGGCGATAATCAAGAGTCTTCCTTGTCAACAAGGGTCTGGCAGGAGTAGACACCCTAGATATTGTGTTGGTATTATGTTCCTGGCACAATCTGTTGTATCCCGTGCCCATCGAGCTTGACGTTATACCACGCGGCTCGGGTTCCCAAACATGCACGCCCGACAACCGATCCCGTTGACGGCGTTGTCTGGTAGGTTTACTGCGTGGGTTCGTCCACGCAGGAGTCTCATGACCATGATGACCATAAGCCATGGGCTGGTGCGGTGTGGAGTGATGAGCACGGGACTGACTACTACGTTGGCTGATTGGTCGGGGGACCCTACATCAGCCTTCTGGAAGGTACATATCCACAAGTGGATCGCGGTCATCGCCGTCAAGGCATGTATCAACTTGAAAGGAGCACATGAGAAGTGGCTAACAGGACGGCTGAAGGAGATGCTGAGACAGAACCAGGTGGAGAAACCGACTTGATGCAGGGCGTAGGCATTGGTTTCTCGAGTCCGAGCACTGGCGCAAGTGTGAAGGCATCGCAGCTGGATGCCGAGAGCGAAAGCCGTCGTGCCAAGGAGCGTGAGCGGCTACTCTCCCAGCTTTCATCGGGTAGACTCTCTAGCACCAAGGCACGCGTAGCATTCGTTCTGAACCACTACCCTGAAACGAGAGACTCGGATGTGGCGTTAACGTGGCGATACTGGAGAACATTCCAGCACGATATCGTTAACGATCCCAGTCTTTCCATGGAGGAGATGCTCAAGCAACTGGAGCGGGAGACATCCATTGTCCGTGTCCGTGCGAAAATCCAAAATGAATACGGACTCTTTCTCCCCAGCGAGAAAGTGAGGCAATTCCGAAGGGCCAAAGAGCAAGAGATCTGGCTTGACGTGACGCAGGACAAGGCAGGCCAACCATATGTGCACGTTTACGCGGACGAGAGCGGCAAGACTCAGGATCATATCGTAGTTGGAAGTGTATGGGCAAACGATTCGTTTGCGACCGCGCGCATGTGGCACGACCTAGTCGAGTGGCGTAAAGATAAGGGTATCGAGTCGGAGTTTCACTTTAGTAGCCTTTCGAGAAAGGACCTTGAGAATGCGAAGGCATTCTTCGGTGAGGTGCTAGGGTACTCGCATTTCCTTTCCTTTAAAGCTATCACGGTGAATCGCCGGGGGATGAGTAGACCCTTGGATGAGATAATCGTTGAACTTTATCGTCAACTGCTCATCCAGGGCTTCGAGCACGAGTTTGCACGCGACAGGCTTAGACCACCACGCCTTGTACAGATATGGAAGGATGCCGACGACGGAAGTGATCGTATCTTACTTGCCAAACTGCGTCAGTCCCTAGCGGTTGCCTTCCGGGATTACCTTGAGAGGCGGGTCTCGTTCTACCCCGGTAGCGATTCTATTGAGCCAATCCAACCCGTGAGTTCACGGGAGAACTACTTCATCCAAGTTGCCGATCTATTCACTGGATCAGTAAGCCGGGCTGTTAACCGTCAGGAGAGCCGCAACCATAAAGACGAGTTTGCCGATTTCGTGCTGGATGCTTTGGGTTTGAGCGTCACGCCAGATGGCTGCACATGCGTAGGAAACCAAGACGTGGCTACGGTCATCTGCTTGTAGGTTGCGCACGTCGAATTCGTTGTGGGGGGACAGGCTCACGGCACCTGAGAAGCACCTTCCTACCCCCGGGCGGGAGGAAGGGGAGCGATAGAAGAGTCCGATTGTGTGGGGAGGTAGGCTTTATGGCCCGCGGTCGAAATGTCCACGTCGTGCCGCACGGTGGCAATTGGGGTGTCCGAATCGAGGGACATGAACGACTAACAAGAGTCACCAGGACACAGAGGGAAGCAATTGACATCGGGCGAGAGATTGCACGCCAAGAGGAATCCGAGTTCTTCATCCACCGAGCTGACGGCACTATTCGAGGAAGAGATAGCTACGGCAGAGATCCCTGCCCACCAAGGGGTTAGCCGAACGCGGGTGTCTAGGAGGACAGCAGAACGTTTACGCCGTTCAGCGCTTCTTAAGCTGTCCTCTTGCATTCTTCTTCAAGGAGGCGTACAAGTGGGATCCCTACTTCTTGTCAATGCAACTGATCTTGACCTTTGGGCTAACCGGCTCGACTGCCAGGGCCTTACGCCGCAGTTGATACGCCGGCTGGTTCATGCAAGCGTAAGGCGGGTACTCCGGATGAGCTTCCGTTCAGGTGAAGGCGTGCACATTGGGGGGTGGGACGGCATACTCACCGTCGACGAGGGAAACGCTTTCGTCCCCGATGGCACATCTGTGTGGGAAGTGAGCACGTGCCAAGACGTCAAGAGCAAAGCGGACGAGGATTACGATAAGCGGACAAAGGATCCACAAGGCGTGGACGCTCGAGAGAGCACATTTGTCTTCGTCACGCCTAGACGTTGGGGCGGCAAGGACGCTTGGGTAGCTGCTCGGCAGACTCAGGGCGTGTGGCGAAAAGTACTTGCATACGACGCAGACGATCTGGAAGCGTGGCTGGAGATCGCGCCTGCTGTCCATGTGTGGCTTTCGATCCTCCTTGGCAGACAGCCCGAGGGTGCGGATGATCTCGAGAGTTTCTGGGAGGACTGGTCGAAGATGACTCAGCCTGCGGTGACACCCGAATTCGTGCTCTCGGGGCGTGCTGAAGTTGTGCAGCGCGTAAATGCCTGGCTTCGCGAACCATCGGTCCCGCTTGCTTTGCAGGCTGAGTCCCGTGACGAGGCAGTTGCCGTATTCGCGGCTGCGCTCCTTCAGTTTCCGCAAGAAGAGCAGATTCGACACCTGGCCCGCACCGTCGTCGTACGTGACCTTTCAGCATGGCGTCACCTAACAATAGCTTCAACTGAACCTCTCATTTTGGTCCAAACGTTTGATAGTCATGAAGCAGTCCCTCGCGCTATTCGGAGAGGACATAATGTTGTGATCCCCCTAGGCCATGCCGATAGCAGCTCTGACGCGACTGTCATCATCCCGCGGTTGTCGCAAGAGGAAGCAGCAAAGGCACTCATCGCCAGTGGCATTGATGAGAGTCGAGCAGTCACTCTTGCCAAGCTGGCTTGCCGGAGCCTCATGTCCTTCCGTCGCACCCTTGCGCCAAGCCCCGGGGTAGCACAGCCTAAGTGGGCACGTCCAAGTGAAGCACGCGCCTTGTTGCCCGCCATGTTCGCGGGTACCTGGAACAGCGCAAACGAGGGAGATCGGAGCGCGCTGTCCGCGTTGGCCCGTGCGCCGTACGAGGCACTGAGCGAAGTACTAGTCCGGTGGTCAAATGAAGACGACCCGCCCGTGCGTCACGTCGGCGGTGCCTGGCACATCGTCTCCAAAGAGGACGCTTGGCGACTCCTCGCGCGGTACTTAACGTGCGACGACTTGAAGCGATTTGAGGAAGTTACGTTGGATGTGCTCGGAATGCCAGACCCACGGTTCGACCTGCCAGCAGACCAGCAGTGGATGGCCCCGGTTCTTGGGCACGTCTTGCCCCACTCCGATCTCTTGCGCAGGGGTCTTGCGGGCACCCTGGCCCTCATGGGGACCGTTGGAGATGCAACACCCATCTCAGCTGGCGCTTCTGCCAGCAACTGGGCGGGGTGCATCGTCCGTCGGCTCCTCAGGAATGCTAACGCCGACTGGCGTGTGTGGGCATCGCTTTCAGACTTGCTTCCACTCCTCGCGGAGGCTTCGCCGAGTGAGTTCTTGTCCGCCGTCGAAGAGGGAATCTCGGGCGAGGACCCGCCCCTGCTCAAACTCTTCGCTGACAAGCAAGACGACCTATTCGGTTCTTCGCCTCACACGGGTTTGCTTTTTGCCCTCGAAACCCTCGCATGGAGCCCGGAGTACTTCAGTCACGCTGCGCTCTTTTTGGCTAAGCTCGCGAGGCTCGACCCGGGCGGCAAGTTGCTCAACCGGCCGCATAATAGCCTGCGGGAGATCTTCCTTCCATGGTGTCCACAAACAACGGCCACGCTTGAACAACGCCTTCAAGTCCTCGATGCGATTCGTGACCGCGAGCCGGAAGTCGCGTGGCGCCTAATGGTCGAACTTCTTCCTGAGTTTCATGCGGTTGCACGCAGAACAGCAATGCCGCGCTGGCGCGATTGGGCGCCCGACTCACCGCCGCCTGTGACGGGAGCACAGTACGTAAAAGCCATCTCCGAAATCGTCAAGCGTGTGCTCGAGGACGTCGGTGAGAATGGGTCCTGCTGGCGGGACCTCATCGAAGCCCTTCCGAACTTGCCGGGTGACCAGTACGAGGCTGTTGTGGGACGCCTGGAGAGCATGAACCCGGAAAGACTTGACACATCCGGGCGGGTCGCTGTCTGGAACGCCCTGCGAGACCTCATCGCACATCACCGGTCGTTTCCCGATGCAGAATGGGCACTCCCCAAGAAATGCGTCGACCGTCTCTATGATATCTACCAACGGTTCGAGCCTGAGGAGATCGTCGCAAGGTACGCTTGGCTCTTTGTCGACTCGCCCCGTCTGCCGCAGGCAAGAGAAACGGACTGGCAGGCGCAGGAGAGAGCCGTCGCCGAAGCCCGACTTGACGCCGTGCGCTCAGTTCACGCATGTGCTGGTCTTGCTGGTCTGCTTGAGCTGGCCGAAGCTGTCGAGCGGCCGGACATACTCGGCGTGGCACTCGGCAGGAGCGACCTCCTCAGAGCCGAAGAGGATGAGCTGCTCCATGAGCTTCTTACCGAAGAGGATTCTCCCCGTGCACGATGCGCTCGCGGGTTCGTTTGCGGACGGATACGAGAACAAAGGCGCGAGTGGGGAGAGGCGAAGCTCTCTCGCGCGGGCGAGGGGTGGCCCTCGGCCCAGCGCGCACAACTCCTCGCTTGCCTGCCGTTCGACAGACGCACGTGGGATCTCGCTAGTAGGTCCGATTCAGAAACAGAGCAGCTGTACTGGCGCTTCGTGCGCCCATACTGGCTCGATGACCCGAATGACATCGAGCTGGCAGTGCGGGGGCTCCTTGAGCATGGTCGTCCTTACGCGGCGGTTGACCTCCTCGGCCAACATGTGACGAAGGACGGTTCTTTTCCACCTGCGCTCATTGCGGATGCGCTTGAGCATACCCTCCGGGTTTCGCCCGAGGACGATACGCCGCTAGGTTCATTCTCGCACCATGTGGTCGAGCTCCTTGAACTTCTTGAGGCATCAGGTGGAATCGACGAGCACCGGGTTGCGACGCTCGAGTGGGCGTTCCTGCCCATTCTTGAGCATCATGGCCGGGGCCCGAAGGTTCTCCACGGAGAGCTAGCTCGAAATCCCGACTTCTTCGCGGAGGTGCTCTCGGTCGCGTTTCGTGCTGAAGGAGAGGAGCCGCGCGAGCTATCGGAGGAGGACCAAGCACGCGCACGACATGGATTCGACCTCCTGGACTCCTGGCGCACCGTGCCAGGGTCAAGGGAGGATGGCACAATCGATGCCGATGCACTCAAGGATTGGGTAAGGCGGGCACGCGAGGCGGCACAGACTAGTGGACGAGGGGCGGCCGGCGACCGGGTGATCGGTCGGATCCTTAGCTATTCTCCCGCCGGCTTGGATGGCGCCTGGCCGCACGAGGCGGTGCGCGGCGTGATAGAGGACGTCGCAAGCAAAGAACTCGAGCGCGAATTTGAGAACGGCGTCTACAATAGACGGGGCGTTGTTACGAAGAGCCTGACGGAAGGCGGTACGCAGGAGCGAAAGCTCGCGGAACGGTATAGCGGCTTTGCCGCAGCGATCCGCGATCGTTGGCCGCGAACCGCTGCGATGCTCAGACGGATAGCCGATAGGTACTGTGTGGAGGCAGAACGCGAGGATCAGAGGGTTGAGCTAGAAGCAGACCTTGACCTTTAGTCATCGCCCAGGCTGCGTTTTGTTCCTCTGTAGCCTAGAGCGGCCCCCCCTACACAGCCGCGCCAGACGGCCAGCGCCCGACTCATGCGGTGCTGTCGGCCTGCTTTCAGCAGTTGCCCACGTTCACAGCGTCGGCAGGGAGATGGGTGAGGAGCCTGATGGGCGGGTAGGGCTTGCGATACAGTATGCCACCGGGGCAGGGCATACACGCACTCGGATTTAGGAGACTCGAACCACACTCGGGGAAGGCGCAGGATAAGCAGATGCGTTGCGCGTCTTCAGGGACTTCTTGACGGGCGCGCGTGTGAACGCTACGCTGAGAGAACGCCGCCCGACCACTCTGCCGGGTGTCATCGCCGACATGTTGACCGAGAGGCCCGACAAACGTGGTCGGGAGTTGCGGCGGACACTCAAGACACAGAGAATGGCCTATCGACCTGCCCGGATGGTTGTGATGCTTGTTGGAGCCCGGTCCCGATTCCTGAAGCCGATCTGAATCAGGCTGCTGCGGCTCTTGCCTCCGGGAGGGACCCGGTCGATCCGTGGCGAGCAGGGAGCGGCCGGGTCCCTCCTGCGGTGCGGCTATCTTACACTATGGACAGACGACATAGCGCCCCGATGGACGCGCTGGGCGTGCACGATAGGTCTGCCGTACTTCCCTGGTTCCGTCCGGCCTGTGGTTCCCGTAAGGCTCGGGTGCACACGCCACAGTTGCTTGAAATACCACCCCGAATGTTGTCCGAGGCACTTCCTATGTACCAGCGGGCTTACGCGCTCATACTGCGCACCTTTGTCGGTTTCGGCGATGCGGAACGCATTCTAGAGGGGGACTCCACCTCCACCTGTGTTCTTGCTGATCGGCCGGCAATATAGCACGCGCGTCTACCGATCTTCAGCCTCAACGCCTGTTTGGGCACCCGTGCGCTCCAGCCGCCGGGTTCTTCCACCACCTGGACTCCGCTTCTCCTGAGCCTGGTAGCTACTTTCTCTTCAGCCGTCCAGATCGTGCATTCGTCACTCGCTTGGTCGAAGCGCAGAATCGTCTCACGTTCTTCAGGGATAAGTTTCCACACTTGCAAGTCACCTCTGGCTGGAGTTTTCGGTACGAACAACATGGCCTTTCCGCCCAAGGGGGCGCCACCGCTGCGACGGCAGAGGAGCCCGTGGGACCGAGGCCCGCTCCGGTCAGGTACCAGGAGCGAGCCTGGATCCCCCGCGATTTGCAAGACCCTGCATACGCTGCACGTTTATGTGAGAAGAGAGGTGTGAGCCCCGGACACGTGGAGAACCCCGGGGACGCCCCAAGCGGCTGGGGACAGTGCTGGTTCTGTACGCGATGTGACTCGTACGCGCCGGTCTCGTACTCGCGAGCTTCGGCTTACGACGCGATAGCGGGGCCACGGGCGGTACGCGTGCCAGGCTCGGAGGCGGGCCTCCACCTGCGCCGCCCACACCGCAGACGAGTGGCGCTTGAGGGCCCTAGTGAACCTCGCCCGCTCCGCAGGCTTGCGGAGGCTCACAAGGACCTTCTGGACCGTGCGATTCCGTATGATACGCCACGGGTAGCGCGTGTAATCAGGTTTGCTCAAGTCGAGGCGGTAAACCTCCGTGAACGGGAATGTCGCAAAAGGGAGGCGCCCTCGCTCAAGGTCCCGTAGCGTGGGGCGTGACCCCGGCTCTAGCCTATATCGTACTTCAATGCGCGTCAGCGGCCCGGGCCGTCCTGACTCCCTGGCCTTGTCGTACACGACAACTTGGTGGTTAGACCTGCGACTACCCGTATAGACCGTACCCCGGTGGATCTTGCAGGTCCTTGCGCCCAGCACAAAGACGCTCTTGGCAAGCGCGTCACGCGACTCGGGGACGTCCACCTTCACGTCGTAGCGCGCGAGCCTGGCCTCGCGCGCGTAAGGCCCGAGTATGAGGCGCATCCAAGCTGCGATCATCGGGAGCGTCAGCCTTGCTACGGACGGAGAGAAGCTTATGATGGTCGGAGGGTACGACGGGTAAATGGGCGACCACCTTACCGTTAGGGCGCCGAGGCGCATAAAGTACCGGTATGGGCGGTTTTTGGTAAGCATGCGCCGGGGAGCAGCACCGACAAAGTGTTTGAGGAGGTTTTGGCACTGCGGGCTGGGCAAGCGCGGGCAGTGGAACTGCAGGAGGTCATAGGGGCACTCGGGCGCCCCCGCGTTGGTGGGGAAGAGGTGCGAGATGGCAGATCTGGACAGCGAACCGGCGAGGGCAGCGCGCACAGCCTGCCAGGTGCGGGGCCGGGTGGCGCAACGGGAGCGGCGAGGGGAGCGGCGCTTGGTTAGTGATTTGTGGACGTGAAAGGTTATGGTCTTCGGCATGGGTGATGGGATCGTAATGGAACACCTCCGTGGTTGGTTGTTGCGCTGTTTCCGCAGCGTACGTGGCGATTTGTGGGGCGATTGTGTCGCGGAAGCGGGATGTTATTCGTGTGCGACGATTTCGGCGAGCGGTGCGTTGTGCGAAGGTGGAGCCGAGCCGGTACACGAGGTTACCAGCCCGGCATGAGCGTGGGGCGAAGTATGGTACGGGTGTGCCACGGGTGTTGCGGTCGTTGTGGTTTCCGTTTGCCGGGTGCGACGAAGTTATGAAGTTGGGCGCTTCCGCGGTGGTACGCGAGATTACCCTGCCTTCTGGGCAGTACGCGAGCCCGTGGTGTGAGCATCGGCCAGCAAGCGGTTAGCTTGCAGGCAGATGAGTTCCTCGAGAGCCGCGCGGGGGACGCGGATAGCTTTTCCGAGGCGGACTGAGGGAATTGCACCTTCGGCGACGAGGTCGTACGCTTGGGAGAGCGAGACCCGAAGTAGTGCCGCGACTTCCTTCACTTTGAGGACGGGCGGAAGGTTCTCAAAGGAGATGAAGGACACGCTCTCGTTACTCACGATGGACATCCCCCCTGACAGATTTCCTGACAGATTCGTACGTGACGCGAAGAGGACGAGCCCGCATGGTGGTTCACGAGAATTACACCTGTACAACAAGCTACCGCGCAAAACCGCGAGGCTTGCACGGTGACATCCGTACTCTGGTCCAGAGGACCGCGCGTTGGGAAGAGGACACCTCCTTCTCTCGGATAAACGATTCGAGTGCAACCGGCGACGTTGTGCTCCTCACCCGCAAGGTCTCGCAGAGTTGTACTCTGAGCGAGGATCCTGTGACGCCGACCACCTCCTTGCAGACGCATCCCCCGCCGTTACACGGCGGGGGAGCAACACGTTCTATTGAATCATGCAGGCCGAAACCTGAAGGTCCGGCCGGTCACACACTCTACCCTCAACTCGCGCGTCTTGACTCAGGGAGTCCCCTTGGAAAACCAGAGCGCACATTCTCCAACACGGTATTTATTCTAGCGCGCGTCTTGCACTTTGCAACTGCCGCGAGCACCGCCATTTCGCGCTGACGGGTCCTGACAGCCGATTTCGCCACAAATGCTGGGTATGAATGCCGCATTTGGCAACATATCTATTATTTGCTCGTTGTGGCGGCCTCCTGCTCTTGCGAAATGGACCTATGAACCAAAGCTGGCGCGCCTGCCTGGAGTCCGTGCGAGTTGCGGCCACGGACCTCCTGAGAGTGCACGTTTGAAACCCTTGCAGCTACTCTTCCGGCCGTTCTCTGCCGTCCCACGCAGACTTCAGTTTCTTCTTCTCCTCGCGGTATGTTGCCAGGAGCCTTCGTACCAGTCGAAAGAACCTGCCTTCGAGAGAGCTGTCGAATCCTTCCCGTGCGAAGTATACCCCGCATCCGTGGCTTTCGATGTCGTCGATGAGAAAGATTTGGCTTCCCAGGCCTTCCGCGAGCACCTCGGGATCGTATGCCACCACCGCCGACACCTTCCCTTTCGCTACACTATCTCGCACCTCGTCGAGGCCGGGGCGTATAGGCCCTGTCCCCGGATGGTGCTCCTGGGTTATGTCTACATCCATGTCTGCCTCGCCACGCTCGCTGGCAAGGGCTATGGCTTTCATCACGCATGCACTGATCTGCACGTCCGACCCGCGTTCAGGGCCGTCGTCATCCCATGTACGAACATAGATCGCATAACTCTTCGTTGCTTCCTTGTGGTGAGCAACCATGTTTCATCCCTCCAATTGGTTCTTGGGTACTCTCAAGCATCGAGGAAACTCAAACGATGATGTAAGTAATGCGAGAAGGCGCGATCTTATTTGCACAAGAATCGCGCCTTCTCGTCCGGCCAGCCCTGCACTTGGCGTGCTGCCGTCACCTGCGCTCCGGACAGCCGCTGCACAGGTGTGCCTCGCGTGCCATCCTCACGTCCACACGGAGCTAAGGCCGCACGGTGAGGGCGGTCGCTGTGCGGGCCGTCACCTCGCCTTCGCGTAGTGCCGGCAAGACGCCCTGAGAAACAAAAAACCGCGTCTTGTGTACGCGGTGTTCTTGTACGAGGCCTCCGCGGCCTCGGCATAGTAGTGTCGTACAACTATCAGATGTTACCGCTTGATTATCAGCATGAATAAGCCTCCCGGCAACTCCTTGCTCTCCACAATCTCTCCTTCAAGGAGCGCCGCCTTCCTCTTGAGTTCAGCGACCTCCGCCTCGAGTCTCTCGATTTCCCCCTGAAGCTTGACGACGTACCCTTCCGCAATGTCGATGCCGGCGGAGACCTCATGCAGGTGCTGCCTCATCTCGTTCCAATCTATGGCTTGTACGTCGTTCATGAGCTGGATTGTGTTAGGCTCCGTCGTAGTCGTTCGAGGTAGTAACCGTATGCGCCCCATAGCCTCGAGACGATGCAAGGCCCTGCTCACCGTTGAGTACTTGAGGTTTGTCGCTTCCGCTATAACGGACAGGCTTGCGGTTATCCGGCCGTCTTTGTCTTTCTCCGCCGTTCTCAGCCAGTCCATGACCAGTTTGGCGGCCTCGGGCCTCGTGTCGTCGGAAAGCTTATCGTCTTTGTATAGCGGTGTTACTTTATCGTCCATGGCTCATCCCTCTTTCTTCTGTTGCAGTATGGCCAGTAGCGAGTCCATTTACACAATACCGGCGTGAGGCAAGCGTGTCAGGACCTAGCCTGGACCAGTCGCGGTGCCGAAAGCGTCTCACGCTATTACCTTCTTCGATCTTGCCAGGCGTCGCATCACCTCCTCCCGACGTAGCGAAGCTGTTGTATCGTTCTTTTGGGTCCGGGGCATCACCTCCTCAGAGTGCTGCCGCGTGAGCTTCGTTGGTACGCCGACTAAGGGCCCTTCCTTCTTAGTCTCGGGGTAGTCGTGCTGATCCCGAGGGTCCTCACGCGGCAATTGCGATGGGTCAGCATTTCCCACAGTGTGTGACTACCTCCGTGCCTTCCTCCTTTCCGGACCATTTCCGTGGCACCTTCACTTGGCGGACGTGGAAAACCTCCATTCCTGCTGGCGTGCTCTCGAGTCTGTTGGGCATGCTGAGCCCGGCGCCCCGGTACCCGTCGTCCCAAAGCACGTCGGGCAGCCATGAGGCCTGCCGCAGCAAGACCTCCTCGAGGGTGTCAAGCGTTATAGCTGAGCCAGCATTGTCGCCATCGACCTCCTTCAGGGGGAACTGCCCTAGGTAGCCGAACTACTCTTCCTTCTTGGCCTCCGTAGAGCTTGCCCACGTCCCCACGTGCCTAGCGCCTGCCAGGAGCCCTGGGCGGTCTCTACCCATCTCTATTGCACCTCCCAAGCATTCGCCAGAGATCCATACTCGCTATCGCGGCCGCACTGGACCGGGTGGCGAACCGTATGGGTGGGACCACGCTCGGACCTCCGGCAGTTTGATCGTGATAGCTTGCCCGTCTTACGCCTTTGGACGCGATGCCGCTTCTGAGCATGTCCAACTACGTCGACTTCCGCTGTGTTCGCTGACGAACCGCAGCCGTGCCTCTCGTCGCCTGCTCATGACAGCGACAGGACAGAAGGGTGTCTTGGATGGCGCCCATCCTCTCAGGTCTTTTTCGGACGCTCGTCGGGTGGACCTCCGAGGGCAACCCCATTGCTCCCAATGCGCGTGCCCGGGCTTACCTTGCCGACTCGCCTCATAGCCCGCGTGAGCACGGCTAGCGGCTCTTGCGCGGGCCTCTTTGGGGCCCGCCGCGACCTCCATTCATTTTCTTCTTGCGGCAACCAGCTCATCGCCTCTGTACCTGAAATAGGCCGGGCGACCGGGAGGAGCCCTCCGCTAGGCCGAGCATCAACATTATTCAGTTGGACCTTAACTGAATTAAGGACCATGCGTAATATATAGAGCTGCCAGGTACAACATCGTAACCTTGGTAGGATCGGTATGGCTAAGGCGCGTTCCAGCGGTGTGAAACCCTCGTGATCTCCGACGCAGCAGGGACCCTAGAGCTCGCCCACATGTCAAGCTCAATGCTCCTGGACCCGTTCAGCACGCGACCTGCGACCCCCGGCATTCGGCATCCGGACTCGAGCTGTGCCCTGTATCTCTTGATTTCGCAAGAACCCCGCACGGGCACCCACGGTGTCTCATGGTGTGGCGCTTTGAACTCCTCGTGGCAATCGAAGCCCGTCACCCTCCTTCCGGTGCTTTGCAAGACTGGACTGCGCGCCAGGGTTAGGGCTCTCCGCTTCGAGAAGTGCGTTCATATCGCCCTCCCGCAGCCTCCGCCCGGCGTTTCTAGGATACGAGAGACTGCACAAGACGGGCATGTTCCCGTGGCTGCTCCGCTATTCGCTCGGCCGAGGGCTTTTGAGTGCCTCAGCCCGAACTCGTACCCGGGCCAATCGGGCGCGGTTGCGCCCGAGCCGGCCCTCTCCCATCACTAGCCCGAGAGTGTCTTGCAGAAAGGCAGCGCGTGAGCTCGGGCATACGCATGCAGAACCAGATGGGTGACGATTACGCTCCTGCTCGTGAGAAAGAGCCAGGCCGGTCGGAAGTTCGGGCGCAGGCGCCGCCCCTTCCTGCGTACCGTGCAACCACTTTCGAAAGTCGTCGGTGCTCGTCGTGTTCAGGCTTTCGATGGCACCGGCTGCAGGCTGGCATGGACGACCGCCCTTCGAAAAGCTGGCGTTGAGGCATGTGCTGGACGGCGATTCGACCATCCAGCCCCGGCGTCCTATGGCACCGATGACGGCGTCGCGGACTCGGCTCGGCACGGCAAGCACCACGGCCCATGCCGCATATAGCTCTGCGCAGCTGGAGGTTCGTAATCGGCCTCGAGGCCTCTAGGTTGACATTTGCATGCTCAGCAAGACCGCACATGCCGAATCCCATTCTGGTCGGGAGCTCCATATCCGCGAGGCACATCACCCAAAGGCCGAGGTTCCCGAAGCTTGTCGTGGGAACGGTAGACCGCCATCGCGTGCGGGGCAGCGGCACGTCGTCTACTCAAGCGGACTCACCCGCGACTTGATACAATCGAGAATCCGCTTCATTTCAGCACTGGAGCGGCATACCCGGCTCGTCCCAGGCATGCATCTAGGGACAGATGACTATCCCAACAACCGCCGCCCCGCACCCTCAAGCTACGGGCGGGCCCTAATAGGGCTTTGCGCGCTCATACTCTACATGGAAACCCGCCCGCTTTCTGTAAGAATCCGCCGGTTCACCGTGTTTCATTGCGTTTCCTCGTCGTCTTCCCAGCGTCCCTCAAGGTGCGCCATTACAGGCACGTCCATGGTCACGTTGCGCATCATCGGATCCCACCAGCTTATGTCCATCGTGCGCACCCAGAGGGACATCTTGAAGCCCTCGAGGCGGTCGTCGAAGACGCCGGCGTCGAGGACGCAGCTCAGGACGCCCTCATCGCCGAACCTCGTGCGCGCGGCGCGCAGGTACTCCTTCATCATGTCGGCCACGAAGGGCCCAACGCCGTAGTCGCCTTGCCTCAAGGCCTCGCAGGCATCGTACATGCAGCGCGCGAACTCCGGAGGTCGCTTGCCGGCCGTGGCGCTGTCCCCCGCCTCGCGGCGCAGCGTGGGCAGCGAGGCATGCATCGTCCGGGTGAGATCTTCGATCGCCTTGCGGTCGACCTCATCCTGCCCGCCCTCTTCGGGATCCTCGTCGCCTGCTTCGGAGTATTTGGCCGAAGGCTTGCGGCGGGATTTAAAGGCCTTGTAAGCGCTATTGATTGTAAGTTCACCCTCATCGAGCTTCACGCAGAGGTCGCCCGCGCGCTCGTCGCCGTTCAGAGCGGCCTCATATATCTCCACGCCGTGACGCAGCATAGTACCGCCTAGGCCGAGTAAGCTGCCGACCACGTCCTCCCAATGAACGTAAGTACGGTCCGCCAACACAAGAACCAACCTCCTCACAGACTAGTACCCTCAGCGTAAGATTACGCACACCCCCTGTGCGTAGCATCACGCGCACCCCTCAGCGTAAGATTACGCACACCCGCCATACCACGCACTACCGCTTCTTGTTCTTCTTCTCGAGAGCCTCGATGACCGGCGCCACCAATTCATACCCAGGAAGCCCGGAGGGATCTTCGTGGCGCTGGCGCGCCTTAAGAATCGGCTGCACCACTTTGCGTAGCATCAAGGCGTGCGCCATGAGCTGAGTGAATGGTCTCTTGCGCGGCGCGTTGTCGAGGGTCATCTCGAGCGCCATCCGGGCGTCGTCGACATTGTCCTGGAGGATACAGGGTACCTCCGCGAGGCCGGCGAGTTTGGCCGCGGCGAGGCGCCTGTTGCCGGAGACCACCACGCCTTCAGGGGTGACGACAAGCGGCTGCCTCATGCCCCGCTCGGTGATGTCGAGCGCTAGCAGGGCCACCTCTTCCTCGTCCGGCTCGCCGTACATCTCCGCGTTGAGTGGATTCTCCTGCAGTTCGTCGACGGACATGTAGAATATCTCCAAGCGTACCACCTCCGCAAGGGTCTATTGGTTCCACGTCTATGATAGCATGTGCGGGATAGTTGTCAATAGGACCTCTCGAACAACTGCCGGGCGGCACTCTTGCACGCGGTTGGCAGGAATTGCCTCGATATGGAAGCGCCTTACCTGATCCACCCACCGCTCGCCCGGGCCTGTGTAACCGCTACATAAGGTGGGCCGCTCCGCGCGTGCCAGCTCAGCTATGTGCCGGCTGGTGGTGCCGCCGGCACACACGTGCAGCGCGGCTAGTAGAGAGTGGCTATGCAGGCCCACCAGTGCCCCGAAGCCGAACGCGTTCACCCTGTCCCGGTGGCGCTGGGCCTCCAATGCGGCACGTTTACGCTCTAGAGGGACCTCGGGGTCCGAAGCGACGAGTTCCTCCGCGGTATACCTCGCCGAGCGCCTCCGCATGGTCACGGGCGCGCACGACTATCGCGAATGCAACCACACAGTCATCCTCCTTGCCATATTGTTCCGCGAAGCTTTCCCCGGGCCTGAAGGAGCCGTGCCATGCTGCGCGTCCCCTCCTATTTACAAGGGTCTACCTCTCCTCCGAGGTCCCCTTCGCGTCATTCCACGCGGGAGGTGAGCCCCGCTTCTTGTGCTGAGCGTGGGGAATTTGCCCGGCCGAAGGCCGAGGGAGGCTTTTCGGGCGGGGCTCGTCCGACGGCGACCGGCCGTAGCCACGGGCTACGGGCGCTAAAGAAAACTAGCGGGGAGGGATGTCCCCCGCGCGGGCGGTCTTGCGCGACCCGGCGGCACCCTCCCCGCTCCCCCGGGGGAGCACCCCCGCGCCCCCCTTTTCCTAAGGTCGACAACGCGACACAGCGCCTGTTCTGTCTCGGCAGGGTTTTCCTTTCAGCGCCACCTCGTTAGGGGGGGGTGGGGCGTCGAACTCAGCAGGCTTTTCACTTAATGGGAGGAGGTGCTGCCAGCGAGATCTTCCCTTCCAATTCCTATCAGTTGCCAACTTATGGCAGACGGCTTCTCGCCGCGGTTTGCATTTTCCGTCTCCGGCGCGTCGGCCCTGCTGTCTAGCAGCCTTCTATCTGGCTTTGCTCGTACATGTCAACGCCGGCGTAGACCTGGCTCTTCGTCGGCTTTGGTGAATACGCGTTATGCCGCATCGAGTCCATGTCGAACGGCCGGGTCTCGGCGATGAGGGGGCGGCGACGGGGAATTAAGAGCCGACGACCGCGTGTTCTCAGTCTGCGTACACCTCGGCCAGCAGACTCGCGAGGCCACACGAAAACGGTCGGCCACCTGGATCGCATCAGGGGCACCCTCGTGAGCTGCCTTGAGAGTATGCCGAGGCACGGTCTCTCTCGATGACCCGGATGCCCGGGTGCTGCCTCAGCCATTCGGCAAGGGGAGCCGCGGCACGGTCCGCGAGCATGTCGATTGGCTTGCCCCCTTCGAGGTCACATAGCAGGCTGCTATAGACCCGACCACGGCGAAGAGCAAACTCGTCCACGCCGAAGACTCGCGGTGCCACGGTCACCTCACTTGCACGCCTACCGACCCGTAGAAGCGTGCTGAAACTAGCACGAACACCCACATAGTGGGCGATCCTGCCGCCAGCTGTGCTGCTGGTCACAAGCATTCGCAGCAGTCGTGTCGAGCGCTCCGTGCGCTGGGCATGGCGTCTTGCCAGCGGGCCGAGTGGCTCAGAGAAAGTCCGCCGGGGACAGCCTCGAACCCGACAGCGGAATCGGCGTACAACCGCACGAACCTCGACCCGATGGCCGAGCATCGGCAGGTCCCGAAGACGACGGACATAGGAGCTATGCACGCTCTCGCTTCGGGCCCCGCAGTCAGGGCACCTACCCGCCTCGCCCCTCCTGGCGATCACTATCTTGACGGCGCCATCGATCCGCTTCACGTCCATCACCCGCAATCCAGGAAACATCGCTGCTAGCATGAGTGCAACGGTCCTACCCCTATACGTCTGCCCCCCACCATACCAGCAGCCCCGGAGGGCCTCAACAGGTAATGCCTGCTTGCACTAAAGTTGAAGAAGAGCCGACTCCTTGACGCTTCTACGTCTCAGGTGGGTGAATTACTTGATTGTCGACAACAGGAGTATGCTGACTTCGCTGAAGCGTATGCTGCCATAGCTGAGTACATGTGGTACTACAACCACCGCCGCAGGCACGGAGCAATAAGGTTCATGTCGCCAGAGGCATTCCCCGAAGCTCTCGTCTATGATCTTGTGCCTGCCAGAGCACGTGTCGCATAGACTCCGGAACTAAGCGGCCGGAGCGCGCTTGTTAGGCAGGCTCGTCAGTGGTTACGGAGACCAGATGCGGCGCTCTAGCTTGCGATTGCCAAGAAAACGAGGCTGGGCAAGGCGCTCTGCCACGTAGGACGCCAGTTTAAGCTTTGCCTCGGCGCCTGGCCGAGCAACCGTTGCCCCCAAAATGACGTCCACGACTTGGATTAGGTCGCTCCTCTTGGAGTCCGTCGGGATGAGTTGCTTGACTTGAGCCTTCTCTATGCAGTGGTCCCTGAGGACGGCGCGGTTAATCGCGTATTTCACCTGATTCCATCGGTAGGGCTTTCCAGGTTTATCGTCGACATAGACGGTGTAGCGCGAGTGAAGGCTCATGATCGTCCTGAGGAAGACATAGTAGGTCTTGAAGAACCTGATTGCCTCGTTGGGACCAAATGACTTCCATGCGGGGCCTCGATAGACCTCCATTAAATGGAATGAGCTATAAGGATCGCTGAGAAAGACATCAACGAAATCCATGTAGACTTGCAGCATGGAACGTGAGACCTTAGTCCATTTCATCTCTCCAGACAGAGAGTACCGTAGACGGACAGACTGGAGAGCCGCCTCCAAAATCCCTGCCCGGGTCGGGGAGCAGCGTATCGCTCCAAGAAAGAACGTGGATCCAGCGTGGATATGTGTTTCGTCACAATAGAGGTTGTAGTAGGTGGAAGACACTTCGGAACTCTCCCTGTCGAATGCTCTGCCTAACGGATTTGCATATCAGCGGCGGAGCTCAGTGACCTCGACCAAACCACCGCGTCTTCTCCTGTCCGCTGGATACGTTTGTCAGACATTCTCCCGATACGCTACATAGACCTCCCGCGGCGCCCCGCGAGAACAGCAAGTATGTTCACCACGGAGGTCGTTGCTTCTGCACAGAGCGCAGCCATCCGATAGTCCGCAGTCCTCTTGTGCTGCAGCGCGAGTGCAAGGCGAAGCGCAGTCTTTGGGTGGGCTCGGGCCTCTTGGTGAAGTTGATCCAGTTTCGTGGATACTCCGGGGCTACGCGACCGACTGTTTGGCTTTCTTGCGATTTCTCTGTGTGATGGCCCACCTCCTTTCATACTCCGTAGGACCTAGATATCCGAGGGTCGAGTGACGACGCCCGCGGTTGTAGAACCCTCAACATACTCGAAGATGGCCGAGGCTAGAGCCTGACGGCTTGGCCACCTGCATCGGTCGAGTAGTTCAGTCTCAAGCGTGGCAAAGAAACTCTCAGCTACCGCGTTATCTATGGCGTCTCCCACCGTGCCCATGGAACCTAGGATGCCCGCCTCTTTAAGGGTACGACCGAAGGCTATGGCGGTGTACTGGGCCCCGTGATCGGAGTGGTGAACGAGCCCAGGGTCGGGTCTACGGTTCCAGACGGCCATATTCACCGCATCGACCGCCAGACCCGCGACCGGGCGATCACCCATCGACCAACCCACGACTATTCGGGAAAACGCGTCGATTACGACTGCCAGGTACAGCTTGCCCTCATCCGTAGTGTGCTCTGTCATATCAGCCACCCACAGACGGTTGGGAGCTTCCGGTGTACACCGCCGCTCTACCAAGTCTGGCGCAGGCTCCTGGTTCGGGTTACGATGCGTGATACCCCGGCGCCGCCGGCGACAGACGCCTACGAGACCTGCCTTACGCATTAGGCGTGCTACCCGTTTTCTCGAGCAGCGGATCCCCATCCCCACAGCAAGCTCTGCATGGATCCTCGGGGCCGCGTAGGTCCCTCGGCTATCCTCGTGAATCCGTATGATGTGTTCTATAAGATCAGCGTCTTGCCGTGCACGACCCGACGGGCCTCTGGTACGCCACGCGTAGTAGCCGCTGGTGGAGACACCCAGTACCCGACATGGCGTGGATACCGCATGATGGGCCTTCTCACGCTCCACAAACCGAAACGCCTCTATCGGGTCCGGCTGGTCTCCTTGGCAAAGAAGGCTGCGGCTTTTTTAGAATCTCACGCTCCTACCTACCTACCTACCTTGAAAATAGCCCCCATCGAAGCCGAGGCACCCCTGGAGAAGGGGATCATGCTACCTCCTCCAGGATGACTTTGTATCCGAGTGCCTCGAGTCGCTTGATTGCGCGACGAGCTACCGCGTCATGATTCAGCTTGTCGAAGTAGTCCGCCCCCAGGTCCTGGTATGCCGTGCCTTCCTCGAGCATGTGGTAGATGATCACGAGTATCGTGTGAGCAACTGCTACCGCTGCCCGCTTGCCTCCGCGACGAGCTGCAATGCGATGGTACTGGGCTGACAGATAAGTATTCTTCGTGTGGGCGGCAGAGCGCGCTGCTTCCACCAAAGTCGTGCGTAGATGGGGGTTCCCTGGACGCGTGCAACCACTCTTGCGTTTGCCAGCGCTCTCATTGTTCCCCGGACATAGCCCAGCCCATGAGGCAAGGTGCGCAGCGCTTGGGAATCGACTCATATCATCTCCGGTCTCGGCCAACACCTCTTCAGCCGTCTGTCGCCCGACGCCTGGGATGCCGTCGAGGGCCTCGACCGCTTTCTCAAAAGGGCGCATCCTCTCCTCGATCTCCCGGTCGAGCTTCTTGATCTGACCGTCAAGGAAACGGATGTGCTCGATCTGCGCAGCCAGCATCATCCTCTGATGAGGCCCAGTTAGTCCCTCCATGGCTTTGGTAAGCTGGCCCGCCTTCTTCTTGAGCCTGCCCCTGGCAAGTTGCGCAAGGGACTCGGGGTCCGTCTCACCAGCTACTAAGGCCTCCAGCATGGCCTGGCCCGACTTACCCATCACGTTGGTCGCAACGTCCCCAAGCTTAATGTTGGCCCCCTCCAGCACCTTCTGGATACGGTTGACCTCACGAGCCCGCTCCCGGATAAGGTCCTTGCGGTACCGCACGAGTTCCCTCAGTTCCCGCTGCGGCCGGTCAGGAATGAAGCTTCCCCGCAACAGCCCATGCCGCAGGAGATCACATATCCACTCCGCGTCCTTCACGTCCGTCTTCCGCCCAGGCACGGCCTTGATATCCCGGGCGTTGACGACTAGAATCTCCATCCCCAGCCCCTCAAGAATGTTGTAGATGGGTTTCCAGTACACGCCCGTGCTCTCCATTGCCACGTGCGTGCACCCCTTGGACACGAGATAATCAGCTAGCTCCAGCAAGTCGTTCGTCATCGTGCCGAAGGTCTTGGTTTCCTTCCCCTCTGGAGTCGCGACACACGCAACCACGACCTTCTTGTGAACATCAAGCGCACCGCAACGCTCGTACAGTACCTCCATCAGCACGCCGCCCCCTCTGCCAGACTCACCGGCGCGGCGACCTCCAAACTGAAGATTCTACCCCGCGTGCTTCCTAAAGAGGAGCAACATTTCGTGGTGCCTCAGGTCGCCGAGGTCAGACTACTCTTTCGGGCTCTCCGGCACCAAGGAAAGCCGGCCTCCCTCAACCGGTTCGCAGAGTAGCATTCGCCGTGACCGCATTTTCATCCTCTCGATGGCGGCGGCAGCTGGCCGCCATGAACGACTCACGTAAGAAACCGCACGTCACATTGACCTCATTATGAGAAAGAATGCACCTTCTCGGCTTCGACCCCGCGACGGACGTTATCGTATCTCCTCAGTCCACCGGTCGCCACTCAATGAAGTAAAGGCAGTCCAGGTTCCCGGCCCACTGGCCGCCATTAAGGTACGGTGGGCTCATACCATCAATGTGGTATTGTCCTGCAGGCAGGCTAAACAACGCCGAATTAATGAAGAGTCCGAAGCATCTGTATACGTTGACAGCTTCCTCGCTACTGTTTACCGTCGTGAAGGTACGGTAGCCGTCAGGCGCATCATCCCAGGAGTTCGCCACGCTCGGAGGCTTCGGGCCTCCGGTAAACATGCTGAGGATTTGATCGCCAAACTGCGGCTGCTCACCCGGCTGGAACGGATCTTTGTACCTTATCCTCAGGGTAACGTCCTCTCCAACGTTTGCGTATAACGTGATGCCTGGCTCCCAGTTCTCAGGCTCAATTACCCGCCAATCAATCGTTGTCCAGTCAAAGTCTGATGTCCTAAGAGTGGTGACAGAACCTGGGGCAACCCGGATGTGGCGCATGGCCGCCACCTCAATTATGCGGTTATCATACGGACGCACGCCGGGCGGACTACTCTGCGCCGAGACAAGAAAGAGCGATGCGTCATCTGAGGGAGGCACATCAAGCGTGATGATCCCTTGTGTCTCCGCTGTCTCCCTTGCTACGGACTGAGAAAACGCCGCGTTCTCCCGGTGATAGACGAGCCGGGCCCCAACATGGGTGAGCACAGCTGGCGGAAGTCCTTCCCTAATTGCACTAGCCTGCGCCCCTCTCAAAGACTCCCAGTCAACAATTACTTTCACATATGCCTTGTCGGTGTTTATCGGAGTAGTTCCCCCGCCGCCGAAACAACCAGTCACAAGCGCACATGCCACCACCACCAAGACGACCTGCACAAGCCTCCTCATACGACCAGCACCCCCATTAAGAAGCAGCCTGAACGTGATTACTGAGGCCGCACTGATACACTCTGTAAGCCTACGACTGCCAGTGAACCTGGTAGACGTTGTCAATAGGCTCTATCCAGTAACGAGAACAAGGTGGCGGAAGGTTAAACTTATCACCCGCCAAATAGGGATTAAACTCGTACTCCGCCACATTATCATGTCCCACTTGGGGATTGTCTGCCCTTATCAGGAACCGCCGCCAACCGTCGGAGTTTTCCCTAGGAGAAGAGTGCCCGTTGATGCGAATCAAGAGATTGTCGTAGGAGAGGTTCTCTCCCACCTGGAACGGATCGCGCACGTAAATCTCGGGGCGCTCTATAAACTCCTGCATAGCAGAGGCCTCATATATCCGATCTCCGTTCCAAATAGACTCTTCTGCTTCGGCAACATGCCAGCTTGCTTCCACCCACTCAATGTCGCTCATGCGGATTTCGACCATGGTGCCGCCCGGAAGAGACAGGTTGCGGACGACCCCGTAATAGATGGCCCTGCTTCCCCACCATTCACTTGAGTACTTCACTGCGGCCACATATAGGTTGGCCGCCTGAGCTGCGGGTACCTCCATCGTAATCACGCCGGTGTCCTCAGCCACCCTTCTCTTGACAGACTGCATAAAGACTGCAGACTCGTCAGGGTATTCGAGCCGCGCGCCGACATGAGTGATGCTGTTGGGATCTACTTGGCGGACTCCCGCGGGTGCGGGTTGGCCCCAGGCATCCCACTGGACGGAGATCTTGAGTAGTGACCTGCCCTCAGGAGGAGGTGTAGAAGGACTGACCGGCCCGCCACCGAAACAAAATCTAGCCGCTTGCCGCAGTCAGCCCGTTCGCCCCTTGGGCAAATAGGCGCACAGAGACCCAATTCCGCCTTGTGAACATCGTATCGAGGGGGTAGATGCCATCCTCCACACTTGAGTCCTCACCGAATTCCCACCAGGCCATTGGCTCCGACTGCCCAAAAGCACAGTCTACCCAGAGCCCGGTCACGTCCGGGGATGCCGAATAAGTGATGTTGACGGTGCCGCTAACCGCGGTACCGCTGGCCGGCCCTGTTATGGAGACACTGGGCGGCAAGCCAGTTATTGCTCGGTTCAGCGTAAACTGCGAACTGACCGGATTGCCCACATTGCCGGTGATGTCCTTCGGAGTTACGGAGATCTCGTAGAGACCCTCTGGCCAGGGCCCCAGCGGCACCAACTGAATCTGGTTCTCAAGGTTTCTGCGGGAACAGGTCATCGGCGTGCCATTTACGGTGACGGTGATCTCGGTGCCTTCTTCGTCGGTTCCTTCGGTTGCCCCGCCATCTACCACGCTGACCAAAATTGCAGACGGGGGAGTGTTCATCACTGACCGGTCTCTTGGATCTACAGATACGTCCGGTGGACTGTTGTCGATGTTCACAACTCGCTGGTCTACGATGATCTGGCCGTTCGGGGTGGTAGCGGTACCCTTGATCGTGACCCAGTTGAGGCCCGTAAAGGTCGTGTCGAAGACGTACTAACCGTCGAGATCGGGGTCTGAGCCAGCTTCATGCCAGGGCTGGCTGGGATCCTGCCGCCCCAAGGCCCAGTGGAAGACCACACTTGTCGCATCGTCGGGTTCATACGTGATGATGAAGCGCCCGTTCACGACGGGGCCTGTCTTGGCCGTCGTATTCCCTGTAGGCAACGGTGTCTTGCGATACTTGACGTCGATAATCCGGAAGGTCGAAACCTCGGGTGAGCGTCTACCGAGACACCCGCCCATACTCAGGGGAAGAACAAGGATAAGGAGAAGACTCAGGGAAACCAGCTTTCTCACCGTGGCCTTCCCTCCATGATGCAGAGTTCCTGTAGCGTTTCCGGAGACTCCGTTGCCCAAGCCAGGAACCCGTTCAGGCTTCGTCGCATGGCGGCCTTCAACCTCATCTGCATGTACGCTTACGATTGTGCACGCGACCGCCTGAATAAGGTCGTACACTTACACACTGCTGCACAGCTGAGGTTTCCAGCTCTACGCTCGAATCCGGGCCGTCCCGGAGGACTCCAGGCATCTTCATCAGGCCGATTGTTGCAACTCCCGGCCAGAGCCTTGCGATCAGCAGACGGCAGGTTACTTGAATTCGGTCGTTACCACGTCAGATGCTCCATAGTTGAAGACTGCGACAAGTGGGAGGACAGGCGGGCGATGACTTCAGTGGTTCTACCATAAGGCCACGTAGTGGAACATTCTTCGGACATTGCGCAATAGCGTGGTGAGGCTCCGGGCCGTCTTGGTTTTTCGTCACCCAATCAGATGCATTGGTCGCAGGAACCAGGTGCAGCCGTGCCAATCTCCCCCAGCACGTCAAGCTGTTCATTTATTCTATCCTTGGTGTCATTTTCCTTCTTGGCACACGTGCACATTGCTTTGTGCCGGCGACCCACTCTCTGCGTGCTCGAAGCTATTCGCGTTCGGGTCCGGGAACTCCAGATGGATGGCTGATGCGATGGTCAGGACTTCGCTGGACGCTGTGCCACGTTAGGCCGACAGGGCCAGGACCCAGGGCGAGAAGAGAAGTGGAGTGCCGATTCCCACTACCGGTACTAACGAATACACGTTGTCATAGGGCTGAAGGGCTTGCCACGCTAGCGGGCAAAGCCGAGACCTGGTAGGGCCGACCAGTCCCATTGGCGCTGCCAAGGGGGGTCGACGCGCTTCCATGGACACCCTTGTGCCCTGCGTTGGAGTCTTTGGATTCTGCATAACTTAGCCCTGCCCCTGCTTGCCTCCTTCCGCAATCCGGGGAGTAACACACCTGTTGACGAGTGTCAGGCTCACAAGATCGTTCTCGACCATCTCACTGAGGAACAGCGCCCGTGCACGAAGTGCAGGCTTGCGGCTGCCTGGGCGAAGCCTGATGCCAATGCGGCGATGAAGGCACTTGGGATACCGGCAGCCTCCTTCGCGTGCTGGAGCAAGACATCGCACAATTGGAAACCAGGAATTGAGGTGAATACAGGCGAGGCTTGAGGCATGCGGAGGGTCCGAGGCGTTGGTGTCCACCGAGCATTGCTACTCCCAGGGACGCTTGGGGTCGAGGCTGTCGGCGCCATCGCGGCCAAGACACCGAGCACATGAAATTCCACGATGATCGGGACAACCTCGCTTGCGGGGCTCCAAGGGTGAGACATTGAACTCGGTGGTCCTGCGCGATGGCCAGGTTATCTTCCCTTCAGTGGCTTCCAGACTCAGACTCCCCATGGCTTCCGTGCCATTCCACATAGCGCCCGGGCACTCTCTAACCCGGCGGTGCGCCCCGGCCCCCTCCGCCCAGCGTTGGCCCTTGCCGATCTTGCCAATCCCGTGCCAATCTAATTGGCGGAATGTGGCGGTAACACATGGAAAAGGCGGAAGCCCGAGAGCCCTATCTGCCCAGCTAGACGAGATTTACGGAACTCAGCAGAACTAGGCGGAATGCCGCTTACCGAACTTTTAATCCGGGTGTCCCGGGTTCGAGTCCCGGATGGCTCACCAGTGCTGCTAAATGCCCTGTTGGGAAGCACTCCCAACACGGTTTTAGGCCACAAGGCCGTGTTACCTAGAAAGGGCCTCCCGCTGGAAAGGCTGGGAGGTTTTTACGTTGGCAAAGGTGCTTCGCATAGATAAGAAGCTACCTTCTACGTGGATGGAAGCGCTCTCCGAGTTCATCCTCACTAAGCAGGCCGAAGGCATATCCCCGAGAACGGTGCAGGACTATCAATACCATGTTTCCCTCCTCTTCACTCGTTACCCCAATGCGTGGGACCCTGCCAACCTGAAAGACGCGGTGCTGGCGCACATGGCACAGCCCGTTGCCCCCGCCACGTTCAACATACGCCGTAGGTATCTCAAGGCGTTCTTCGCTTGGTGTGTGGATGAAGGCATATTCCCCGAGAAACCCTTAAGCGGAATCCGTAAGAGGAAAGATGAAGGCCGGGCCAGGTGCATCAAAGAGAGCGTGCTTACACAACTCCTTACCCTTCCCGATAGAAGGACGTTTACCGGCCTGCGAGACTATGCGCTCATTCTCTTGACTCTCGACGTGGGTGTTAGGCCAAAGGAAGCGTTGTCTCTGGTCCCCGATGACTTCGACCTTGAGGACGCCACTTTGGTCATAAGGCGCGAGATTTCCAAGACGCGCAAGGGCGCTATATTGCCGCTCACGCCACAGGTGGTAGAGGCCGTGAGGCAACTCCTCCGCGCAAGACACCCCGCGTGGAGCGGGCAGACGCCCGTATTCTGCACCAGGGATGGGACCCCGCTCACGGTGCGCCGTTGGGAAGCAAGAATGCGGAAGTACTCGAGCGCCCTTGGTGTGAAGCTCACGCCCTATGACTTGCGTCACGGGTTCGCAACCCTATTCCTCAAGAGCGGGGGTCATGCCTATGCACTTCAGAGACTTCTCCGACATTCCAGCATGGACATGG
>JBLNCC010000105.1:0-15513 GCA_050260395.1 Betaproteobacteria bacterium | reverse complement strand
TGGCGGACGTGACGTACACCTATAATATCGCGACCAACACCACCTTGACGCTGGGCTACAAGGTCGTGAAGTCGGACTCGGATGCTCCTGGCGCAGAGACACTCTATGACTACACGGCCCGCGTCATCACCGGCTCGCTGAAGGTCACCTTCTAGTCGGACCTGACGAGGCATAACAGGGTACAGGACGACCCCGGGGGAGCTTCCTCCCCCGGGGTTTTGCCCTTCCTCGGAGGATCTTGTGGCCGGGCTATTCCCACAGGCGCCCAAACCTGGTAAAATCTCGAGGTGCAGGGGTGGCGTGAGCATGCGGGGTGCTGAGATGGACCGGGAGTACCTGCAAGGCGGGAAGGACGCCTCGTCCGGGCCGGAAGCGGTCATTGCCGTGGATCCCGGGCGCGACAAGTGCGGCGTAGCGGTGGTCAGAGCCGACGGCACGGTGATCGCGAAAGCGATAGTGGCGAGGGCAGAGGCGGTCGACCGGGTGATAGAGCTTGCCCGCACGCACGAAGTGAGAGTCGTCGTCCTCGGCGACCGCACGGGGTCCAGGGCGCTTGCGCGGGAGCTCGAAAAGGTGGGTGACAGGGCCGCGGGAGAGCCCATTCGCGTGGTGCTCGTGGACGAACACGAGAGCAGCATGGAGGGGCGGAGGCGCTATCTCGAGGACCATCCCCTGCGTGGGCTGGGCAGGCTTGTCCCCGTGTCTTTTCGGACACCGGGCGAGCCCTTCGACGACTACGTGGCTGTCGTCCTCGCTGAAAGGTTTTTCCATTCAGTCGAAAAGTAGGACCTCGGGGAGGGATTTCCCTGGAGGTCATAGAATACTTATTAGGGCAGGTTGGGAAAGGCGGGAGCCCGCCTGGTAGCCGTTCCCGTTGAACGGGTCCGGCGAGGGGCGGGCCTGGAGTGGGCGGCGCTGCTAAGGTGTGGTGGCCTGCTGTGTGTGAAACGAGAGTGTATCGAGAAAAAACGACGAAGCCCCATCGGCGGCGCGCGGGCATCGGGCGGCTGGCTTTGCGGGCAGCAACCTCTGGGCGCAGCCAGTGGGTTCTCGCGGGCGCCCTGGCGCTCGCGCTCTTGGTAGCGCTGGCTGGCCCGGTCGCACGCGTGAGCGCATCCACCAACCCCTTTGCGGACGTCCCGAAAGGGCATTGGTCCTACGAGGCGCTTGCCCAGTTCGCCCGGCTCGGGCTTGTTGAGGGTTACTCTGCCGAGGCGTTCGGCGGCGGCCGGGTCATGACCCGGTACGAAATGGCCTGGGCTGTGGCGCGCCTTAGCGAGCGCGTGAAAGCGGGGGCGGCGCTGACGCCCGACCAACGCAAGCTGCTTTCCCAACTTCAAGAGGAGTTCGCAGGGGAGCTCGCCCTGGTCTCCGGAACGGGCAACTTCGGCTCGCCGGGGGCCTCATCGGCGATGCTCAGCGGGGAAGTCGCTGCGGGCACGGGCGGCAGCGGGGCGCCGGCGGCGGCGGACGGCGCGGGAGTGTCCCCAGGCGCGGTCCTGAGCATGTCTCACGGCGGAGGGACCACGGCCGCCGGGGGGAGCGTGCCGGGCGGAGCGTCTGGAGGAGGTTCCCAGTCGGACGAGGTTCTCGGCGTGATCCCGGGGAGGCCGCAGCTTCCCGGCTCCTTTGAGGCGTGGTCCTCGTTGAAGCTGCGCCCAGATCCAGGAGTGATAGCCGCGCTCTCGGCGCTTCCGGGGGATGCCGGGCGCGAGGCCTTTTCCGGCGGCAAGAGACTATCGGAGCTTCTTGGAAGCAGCGGAGTGAGCGTGCCCGCGGATCCCGGACCCATCTCACCCGCCGACCCGGGTTCGGTGACAGCGAGAAGCGCGGGCCAGGAGGCAGCCGTCACCATTCCGCTTGAAGACGGCACCAAGGCCGAGCTGTCATTGGGCGGGCCGCCGGCTCCCGGCGGCATAGCGCCCAGCGAGGGAGACGACGTCGTCGCGCGCCTCGACCTTAAGTACGCCCTGAGCCAGCTGGCTATATTCCGGGCCAGCTACGAGTTGGTCAAGGGGAACGAGGACGCGGCCGACGACAGCGAGAGCAAGGCAAGAGCGACGACGCTCCTCGGGATCGACTACAAGTTCGCCCTATCTGATTCGGCGTTCATCAAGGCGGGGTACACGTACTCACGGATCACGGATCTAGTGCCGAAGGGAATAGAGTGGAGCGGATCATCGTCCCAGGACGCGACCGGCGAGTCCAGTTCGAAGGCCGCGGGGATCTTCGGTGACTATACGTTGCCAGGCCTGTCGCTAGACGCCCGCAAGACCACCACTAGCTTCGGCGTGGGTTACACGTTCGGAGGCACCGCCTCCATCGTGCTTGGCTACAGGCTCATAGATTTCCAAAGCATAGATCCCGAGACTATGTCGCCGGGGTCGCATCGTACGAATGTCGCCACAGCGGAGCTAACGATCAGGTTCTAGGCCATACAGGGTTGGGTGGCTGGTAGGGTCGGCTGTGGGATAAGAAAGGAGGCTAGCAGGCGTGTTCATACGTCGTAAGAAAGGTATCGCGAAAGCGGGCATAGCCATAACCATCTCGGCGATCATCGTCGCGACCTCGCTCGTCCCGGCTCTTGCCCAGGAACAGCCGACGCTTCTGAAGAGCCTTGCGGCGATCGAGACCACGTTGTACGGTAAGGAGCTCAGCGGGGCCATCGTTGACCGCGTTGCCCAGCTGGAGAGGGAGCTCCTCGGCAAACCTCAGGAAGGGTCGGTGATAGACCGGATCGCCAGGCTCCGTTTGGTCGCGGGAGGCGGGCCCGGCGTCGGGCCGTCGGTGGGGTACAAGCTCGGCGCGGTTGAGTGGTTCGTGCAAAGACGCGTGACGTCGGAGCCGGCCGCCACCAAGCTGGAACGGCTTGAGACCATGATCTTGGGCGAGCCAAGTCAGGGCTCCATCGTGACGCGGGCGGATCACCTTGCCGCGATATGCCTGCCTGAGGGCACGCTCAAGACGAAGGACACCACTCTCCCCAAGGGGCAGCCTGTTAGGATCAGACTCATAGGGAAGCTCGACTCCAGCGTCACTCAAAAAGGGCAGAAGGTCGACATAGAGGTGGCGCGCGACGTGGTGGTCGGCAACGAGCTCGTGATCCCGAAAGGGACGCGCGGTTACGGAGTCGTGACAGAGGTCACGCCAGCCGGGCGGCTTGGCCGTGATGGCAAGATCACTCTCGAATTGAAGGATGTCCGGACCCTCGACGGGACGGCGGTGCCGCTTGCCTTTGACGAGGGCACTCAGCAGCTGAACGAGTCGATGCAACTCGCCATCGGCGCGGGTTTGGCAGGGTTCATAGTGTTCGGACCCGTCGGAGCCCTCGGCGCGTTCTTCGTTCAGGGCAAGGACGTCAACATTCCAGACGGCACCGAGTTGTACGTGGCCGTCGGCGCTGATACCAAGGTCCTGGGCATGACGCTCCCAGTGGACACTGTCGTGGAGCTTACGAAAGAGACACCGGTTGTCCAGATAAAGCCGAGCAAGTAGGGGCGTGCGGGAAACGACCGGTTGCCCGTTCATCCACGCTGGTTTCAACCTCAAATCTGAGCAAGGCCCCCGAGATCGTTCGAGGGGCCTTTTTCTGAAATAGAATGGGGATTTCGATCGAGGACATGGTACGTGCCTACAAAGCGTATACTCCTGTGCGTGCCGCACTACGGCTTGTCGTCATTTTCGCGGTAGCGGTCCTTGTCCCCCTCGTGCCGGCCTGGTCCGATGAGGCGTGCGCGTCCGGCCGAGCGGACGTCCCGGTTGCCGCGGCCGACCCCGCTGCCGGCGAAGAGCCCGTCGTGATTGAGGCTGACTCAACGGAGTATCACTACGGCGCTGAGGGGACCATCGTTGAGGCCCGCGGCAATGTGCGTGCAACTCAAGGCGACCTTCTCGTCTCTGCCGACTACGTTCGGGTCGACGTTGGTGCCGGTGCGCTGTTGGCGCGCGGCAACGTCCTCATCCGCCGGGGCTCCTCCGTCACGCGGTGCAGCCTGTTCACGTACGACATGAAGGCCGCGGCCGGGCGGGTGCTCGACCCGGAGGGCTCTGTCCCAGGAGTCAACGTGCGTGGGAAGGAGATGGACGTGGCCCCCGACAAGCTCACGCTGTCCGACGCGTACGCAACCGGGTGCGATCTAGAGGACCCATGCTACCGGGTGACCACGAAACGGCTTGTGATATTCCCTGACCAGCGGGTTGTGGCGGAGTGGCCGGTTCTGTGGCTGGAGCATCTGCCCGTGCTGGTTGTGCCGAGGCTCACCATCCCGCTACGCGGGGAAAGGGTCGGATGGGTCGAGGGAGAGGGCTACCCGGTCCCGAGGTTGGGGTACGACCCCGAGAACGGGTTTGTGGCAGGCGTTTCATACCTGGACCGGTCGCGCGAGGACCTCACCATACGGTACGACGCGGCTTACGTTACGCGGCCCGGAGGTCTTCAACTGGAGGCGCGCGCCAACACCAGCCCGTGGCCGGGCGCGAGCGCGACCGTTATCGCGGGACTGCGCTCGTGGGAAGGGCTATACGGGTCCGCGCGCTGCGCGCTGGACCTGACCGGGTCGATGGCTCAAGGGGATGTGTCGACTCTCTCCCTGGCGGCCGACGCGAGTTACCGTTCCGGCACGGCCTTCGACGCCGGGCTCCAGGGCGGGGTCACAGCCGTCGCGAAGTTAGGGCCGCTTGCGCTTAATGCTGTCGCCCGAAAGGACCTTCCGAGCACGGGGGCGGTTTATGCCTTGCCCGCTGTGGACGCCACGCTCGGCCCCTTCGGAATCCCCGGCATGCGCGTGACGCTCAGCGGGGGCGCGGGACGGTTCGAGGAACCCGCAGGCGGGATCGAGTCCACGCGTTTGTACGCGGCGGTCTCTGTGTCCTCGAGCCCTTTGAATCTCGCCTCCGCTGGCGGCGTCCACGTCACCGCCGGGCTCAGCGCATCCGCGAGGCGTGCGTGGTATGGGACCGGCGACGGCATCGGGTCGCTTACTGCCACCGCGAGCCTGGACGGGAGCTTCGGCAGCCTCGAGGCGTTTGGAGACGAGAGTCCTCGCGTTGTTGCCGGGCTCGACTACACCCGCCGGGTCGTGTCGGGCGCAAGCCCGTTCGCTTTCGACGCGCTCTCTCCGCTCAATCAAGTGACAGCGGATGTGACCGTCCGGCTCAACAGGTCGTGGAGCCTCGGGGCCCGCGCGACCTATGACATTAGCGGCAATGCCGTGGGAGACCTCGGCTTTTCAGTGACGAATCATCATCATTGCTACGACATCAGTGCCACATGGGATGAGGAGCAGGCGGAGTTTGGGCTCGGGATTCGGTTTACAAGGTAGGCGGGGAGGGAGCTATTGCCCGTGAACGTGCTGGTGGTGGGAGGCGCTGGATACATCGGGAGCCATGTGGTCCGCGAGCTTCTGCGGGCGGGCCACGGGGTGGTGGTGTACGACAGCCTGGAGAAAGGCCACCGCGAAGCCGTGGCAGCGTGCGGGTGCCCGCTCGTGGTCGGCGATACGGGCGATGCCGCCGCTCTGGGGGCCGCGCTTTCTTCGAGCAAGTTCGACGTGGTAATGCATTTCGCTGCTTACACCTCGGTTGCTGAGTCCATGCGAGACCCGGCGAAATACTACCATAACAACGTGGCTAAAGGCCTCGTGCTGCTGGAGGCCATGCGGAAAGCGGGCGTGGGGGGGATCGTGTTTTCGTCTTCAGCGGCCGTTTACGGAGATCCGGACCGCGTCCCCATCGAGGAAGACGCCGACTGCCGCCCCACGAACGTGTACGGCGAGACCAAGCTCATGTTCGAGCGCGTGCTCGCCGCGTACGATCGGGCCTACGGCATGAGATACATCGCGCTCCGGTACTTCAACGCCGCCGGAGCCGACCCGGCCGGGGACATCGGCGAGGACCACGACCCGGAGACGCAGCTGATCCCTCTCGTGCTCATGACGGCTCTGGGCCTCCGCCCGCGCCTGGAGGTGTTCGGCACCGACTACGACACTTCCGACGGGACGTGCGTGCGTGATTACATCCACGTGTGCGACCTCGCGTCCGCGCACGTGCTCGCCGCTGAGGCGCTGGTCGCCGGGTGCGGGTCGCGGGCATACAACCTTGGCAACGGCAGGGGGTACACGGTGCGGCAGGTGATCGAGACAGCGTGCCGCGTCACAGGCCGGGACATCCCGGTCGTGGACGCGCCACGCCGCCCGGGGGATCCTGCCGTGCTCGTCGCGAGCTCCGACCGGATAACGCGCGAGCTCGGCTGGAAGCCACGCTACGCCGACCTGGAGGCCATCATCGCCACCGCGTGGGAGTGGCACCGCCACCACCCGCACGGTTACGCCAGCTGAACGGGCGAGGTGTCCAGTCGCGCCCGCCGGCGAGGCCAGCGCGCGCGGCAGGTCTCAGCCAGCAAGCCCCATGCGGCCGGCCGCACGCAACACGTCGCAGGCAATGCAGGTCCCGTGAGCGGGTTCCGCGCGGCACGCCGCGGGCCGTTTTGCGCGAAATTCGGAATTCGGGCGCATATGAAAGTCGAGGGTGAAGTGATGGGACGATGATCAAGAGAAGCGAGGGCTGCGCTCTCCAGGTGAGGTGCATCGGATCTCGCCTTCCATCCGTCGCCACAAGAGGACTCGCCCCAATCGCCATGATCGTTGTGGCCGTTGCGACTGTGGCGGGCACGTTGGCGCTCGAGGCTGCGCCGGCGTTGGCTTCGGCGGCCCCGTCCGCACCTGGGTCGGTGAAGCCCTACCTCTATGTTGCGGTCGCGGCCGACCTGTGTGCCACTTGCGGGGATGCGGGGGACTCTGGCGGTTCGGAGGCCTCACCGTCCACCGCCGTCACACCCGGCATGAACAGTCTCAGTAGCGCGCTTCGCGAGGACCTCCGTGCGATCTACACGGGCCGCGTGGAGATCGATCCCGGCAAGGCGTGCCTTCTGGCCTTTGCGGGCGGCGGCCTCATGCTTGTGGACCAAGAGCTATACGAGGGGATCAGCTCGGGTCCCAGGGACCCAACGATGGACCGCTTGGGAGACGTCGTCACAGACCTCGGGACCGGTGTTGCAACCCTCGGCATATCGGGCCTCGTGGCGCTCAGCGACCCGGAGACCGGGTATCTTGCGGCTAACGCCGTGATCTACTCTGGCCTGAGCTGCGCCGTGCTGAAAGCGGCTTTCGGCCGCGCCCGCCCCGGGCTGGGGGAGGGACCGTACGCGTTCAGCGGCCCTTGTATCCGCGAGGGGTACAATTCGATGCCGTCCGGCCATAGCGCCGCCGCCTTCGCGCTTGCCACGGTTCTGGCGAGACAGTATCCGAAGTATCGGGTGTTTTTCTATGCGGGCGCGACCCTTGTCGCCATCTCGCGCGTGTACGAGCATGCCCACTGGCCCAGCGACACGCTGGTGGGCGCAGCCATCGGAGTCTGGTCCGCAAATCAGGTGATGGGCCGCAGCCGCCTGTTCGAGGTTACGTGGTAGCTTTGTATCATGCGAACATTGGAATCCGGGGACGCGTGTTCCTGGGGTACTCCTCCTCCATCCTTCTTCTGGCCTCGGCGTAGACCGTCATCGACTCTTCGATGCTCCTGCGCGCCTGCGGATCTGTGACGCGCTCGAGTCCCCGGCGCAGGGCGCGGATCCGCCAGCTGATCTCAAGGCGCAGGATGACGAGGGCAAGCCAGGCGAGACGCGGATAGTGCCGCTTGTAGTAATAGATGTTGCTCTTATAAAGCTCAGCCACGATTCGCGATACGTTCTGCTTCCGGCCTTGCCCGTGGGCATGGATGGCGCTGGCGTCCGGGAGGTGGTAGAAGACGCAACCCGCGGCCTTCGCCCTGCTCGCCCAATCGAGGTCCTCGTTATAGAAGTAGTAGTTCTCGTCATATCCGCCGACCTTGCGGAACGCCCGGGCGCGAATCATCGCAAATGTGGTGCCTGGGAAGTCCGCGCGGAAAGGCCTTCTTTTATTGATGGGCAAGAGGCGCGCTATGTGGGTTCTTGTTTTTTGAGGCGACATGTCCGGGTAGAAAAGAGGCACCGACACACCGTCAACGTGCGGGTTAGCCTTGAGGAACGCCATCATGTGCTGCACCGTGCCTGGGAGGATGACGATATCGCTGTTCATGACGACCACGAACTCGGCGTCATTGAGAGCTTCGGCGAGCCCCAGGTTGAAACCTTTTGCCGGGCCCAGGTTGTCGGGGTTCGCGATGAGGCGCACGGACGGGAATTCATCGCGCAACATGTCCTGCGTCCCGTCGGAAGATGCGTTGTCGACCACGACGATCCTGACGCTGCTGACCTCCGCGAGCTCTGATGACGACGCCTCAGCCAGTATGCTCGCGAGGCATTTGCGCAAAAGCTCGCGGGTGTTGTACGTGACGATGACAAACGTGAGGCTGTCGGCCTTCGCCTCATTCCTGCTGGCTTCCACCATGTTTCCGCCCTCTCCCGCTGTGTTTCCGCCCGGTGCACGCCACGGCGGGCAAGCGCTCGCACGACGGATGGTAGCCGCGCCGGGCCTCCGAGGCGGCGCACCCGGGCAATGCATTCCCATGGTGCTATTCTACCAGTACTCCCTCTGCTCCTGCGACCGGGAATCGCTGTCTCTGAATAACAGCGCGGCCGTTCCTGCCGGCGCGGCGTCACCAGGTGTACCAGTTGTCGGCTGCCGCCGCGAGCCGCGGGCCTGGTTCGGCGTGTCGTTGGCGTTGTTGCCGGGCAATGGCTTGACTGCCGGAACGGGCCACGTGCGATTTGCGGGCCTTCATTGCCGGCGGATGAGAAAGCTGTGAGCTGGAAGAGGAGTCCGGGCAGGCCGGAGAGAATTACGAATGGCAACTGCACAGGGGGGATCGTACAGTGCCTGAGGCGCCTACTCATCGTTCATCGTCGGCTTCGTCCGGACCGTACCTGGCGGAGGTGATTGGTTGGTACGTCGGAGCGGCCGGCCTTGCGCTCGGCCACACAGTCGTTGCCCAGCTAGTTCTGCTAGGTTGCGCCATGTACCGCCTTGTGACAGAACCGGGGTCGCGCCCTGCGCGTCTGACGCGGCCGACCAAGGCCATGCTTGCGCTCGCGGCGTGGATGCTCTGCACAGCGGTATTCGCGTGGAAACCTGCCAACGCCTTCGGCAGCACCATTGGCGCCATGTTGACCGGTTGGCTCGTTTTCGTGGCCACGAAGAGGGCGGCGGCGAGCGGGTTCGGGGCACGGCTTACCCGCGTGTTTCTCGCGTCCGCGTGCGCTGGCGCCGCGTACGCGCTTATACGGTTCGGCATGTTTGTGCTGAAGCACGCCGGTACACCTAGGGCGCAGCTTCCCTTTGTAGGTTGCAATACGGCCGGGACCATCATGGCTGTGGCGACCATCATCGCCATCGGGTACGCGTCTCGATCCGTCCGCACCATGCAAAGGCTGGCGCTGGCCGCATGTGCTGCGTTGACTTTTGCCGCTCTCGTGGCGACCCAGTCCCGCGGGGCCCTCGTCGCATTCGTGGCGGGGCTTGCGGTGCTCGCCGGAGCGCTGGTTCTTTCCCGGCGGAGGCGGGCCCGCCGCGCGATCCTCATCCTGACGGCTCTCGCGCTGCTGCTTGTGGCGTTCAGCGCTGTGTACCCGCCGATCCGTGCCCGGTACGCAACGATCCTGAAGCCGGCGGCAAACCAGGACCGCCTTGATATCTGGCGCACTGCCGTCGCGATCATCAGGGATCACCCGTTGGTCGGGGTTGGCGTGAACAACTTCCGCGACGCCTACATGGCCTATCCTCACGCGCGCAGTCCCGTCCAGGAACAGCCCTTCGCGCACAACGTTTTCCTTGAGTTCGGCGCGGCTACCGGTGTGCCCGGGCTTGTCCTGGTCGGGTGGGTGATCGCGGCCGGGATCGCAAACGGCCTGTACGCCTGGAAATGGCAAATGACCGAGCTTGGGACCGCGGAGGAAGTTCCCGCGACCTCCCTTGCGGCTTTCGTCGCTGTCGTCGTGCACCTGCAGTTTGACCTGAGCATCTACTCCATAGACATGCTGCCGCTTTTCTTCATTCCCTACGCGGTGCTTGCATGGCTGGCGGAACGCGCCCGGGCGGGGGGAAAGATCCCGCACAACGGAAAGGTCGCGCTGCAGGCGGGGAACACTAGTGAAAACACCAATTGAGGCCGCGGAGCGCGGCCGCAACCATGGTGTCAGCACCCGCCAGACGGGATGGCTGATGGCTGCGGCACCCGGCTGCGGCTCGGCCGCACGCGGTGGCGGCCGGAAACGCACCCAGGGAAGGAGACCGTGGTCTCGCACAGGTGAAAGCGTGTGAACGGCGCTGCCCCTCGCAAGCGTGATCGTACCCACCTACAATCGTAAACGGGTCTTGGAAAAGTGCCTACGCGCGTTGCTGGCTCAGACGTGTCCTGCGTGGTGCTACGAGATCATCGTCGTCGACGACGGGTCAACCGACGGCACAGGCGAGATGGTGGCGCGGCTTGCCAGGGCGTGGACGGGTACGCCCGCGGCGAGGGCCGCGGGGCTCGAGGCAAGGCCTGGCGTCAACACATGCGCATGCGCGTGCGCAGGCCCTGGTCCTAGCGTTGGCGCATGCGCGGGCACGGGCACGGACGCAAACGCAGACGCAGACGTAGGGGCAGGGGCAGGCCCAAAGGCTGCGTCAGCCGCGGTAACGGCCAGAACCCGGGCTGATGCCTGTGACCACACGGATGTCTGCCCGATAGTATACCGCTACCGGGAGCACACCTGCGCGGCCGCGGCCCGGAACGCCGGTATCAGGCTTGCGCGAGGCGCTCTCATCATCCTCCTAGATAGCGATATCGTGACGAAACCCGACTTTATCGAGGCTCACATAAGAGAACACTTGAAAGCTATGCATGGGTCGGGCGCTTGCCGAGCCAATGCTGACGCGGTGGCAGGCATGCTTCGTGATAGCCGCGTCATCGTGCACGGACGCGTCATCTACACCACCGATCTCGAGAACCCCACAGCCGAGCCTCGCAAGATCTCGGACATCTCCATGGCGTTTTTCGCCAGCGGCAACGTCTCAATCGCGCGCCGGTGGCTTATCGAGGCCGGTCTCTTCGACGAGGACTTCACCGAATACGGCTGGGAGGACCTGGAACTCGGCAAGAGGTTGAAGAAGCTGGGGCTGCGGGTCGTGCGGTCTGAAGCGCCCACCGGCTATCACCTCAAACACGAGTTTCGCGTGGAAGACCTCCCGGCCATCAGGCGCCGCGAGATCGAACGCGGCCACATGGCCGTCGTGTACCTCAGGAAGCATCCCACCTTCAGCGTGCGCATGACCACCATGATCGTCCCGCCGTTCTTCTGGCTGGTCTCGCTTCTTGCGGCCGGCGGTTGGCCCGACCGTCCCGGCGCTGCCCGCTTGCTGGACCGACTGCAGCGCGGTGGCCGTCGCACGCTGCTGGGCGTCGCGCTGCAGGTCATGGTCTACTACTGGTATGCCCAGGGGGTCAAGGAAGCTCTGGGCCGGCCGAGCGAGTCACCCGACGGCTCCTGAGGAGGCTACGGAATCCCCTTCCAGCCGGGCTTCGAGCTGTGCGGTTTCCTCTTCGGACAGCATTTTGCCGAGGTCCACCAGGATGATGAGCCTACCGTTGACCCGCCCAATGCCTCGCAGAAAGTCGAACCTTGCATCGGCGACAATGTCCGGCAGCGGCTCTATCGCATCGGTCGGGATGCGGATGACCTCGCAAACGGCGTCCACGATGAGGCCCACCGCCGGGCAGTTTTCGATGTTGGCAACTACGATGCGGCTGGAGTCGGTCCTCTTGCCGGCTCCTGTCCCTGCGCTTGCCGCTGCCCCTGTCCCTGCTCCCGTTCCGGCATTGTCCCCGGCCCCGAACATGCCGGACGCGCCGGACGTGGCAGATGTGCCAGATGTGGCGGGCATCCCGGATGCTCCAGATGACCCGGGTGCCCCGGACGCTACATCCGTGCCTGACACACCAGACGTTCCAGAGGCTTCGTGTGGCGCGGCGATCCTGGACACCGCGGCCGTCCCGAAACGTTTTGCGAGGTCTATGACGGGCAGGACCTGTTCCCGGAGGTTGATGACCCCTTCGACGAACTCTGGCGCCTTCGGCACGCGCACTATCTCCGGCAACCTGATTATTTCCTGGACTTGCATTATATCGATGCCGTACTCCCCATTACCCAGCTTGAATGTGACCAGCTGGATCTCGCCGGTCCGTCCCGAGCCCGCTGCCGGCGTGCCGGATGTGGCTGTATCTAGCAATTTGCTGCCCCCCTTTGTGACGCTGACCGTGCCTTGCTTCCCGCTGTCCCGCCCGACGCGACACGACGTAACGCAATGCAACGCGGTGCGGTGTGCGGCGCCGCACCGCACCGCGCCGCTTGGCTTATCGGTTCCTGGTCACGGTCACACCTTGAACCTGCTGATAGCGTCGCGGAGCTTCTGAGCCATATCGGCCAGGGACTGCGCTGATGCTGCCATTTCCTGGATTGACGCGCTCACCTGCTCCGCCGACGCCGAGACCTCTTCAACCGATGCCGCGGTCTCCTCGGATACCGACGCGATGGCGTCCACCGCCTTCTTGACCTCCTCGGCGCTCGCAGCCATCTCCTCAGTGGCGGCGGTATTCTCTTCAGCCACGCTCACTATGTCGTCTATGGTCTTTTCCACTCTGGAGCTCGCCTCGGCAAGGGCACGCGCCGACTCGATGAGCCTTGCGATGAGCGATCCGCCCTCTTCGGCGTCGGATGAGATCTGCGCGAGCGCCTTTCCGGCCTCTTCTGAGAGGGCGCTCCCGGCCTCGACCTCTTTGAGACCTGAATCGATGGCGCTAACCGCCTTCTCCGTTGCCTGCCTTACCCGGCCGACCAGCTCCGCGATGGCTTTCGTCTCACTTGACGAACGCTCTGCAAGCTTGCGTACCTCATCTGCCACCACGGCGAACCCACGCCCGTGCTCGCCCGCTCGCGCCGCCTCGATGGCTGCGTTCAAGGCGAGCAGGTTGGTCTGTTCCGCGATGTCGTCGATGACCTCGAGTATGCGCCCGATTTCCTGGGAGTGCTTGTCCAGCTCGGCGATGCGCTCCGCAACCGTGCGCGTCGTGCCGGCTATGCGCCCCATGCTGGCAATGACGTTCCGGACCGATTCGCCTCCCCGAGCAGCTGACTCCGCGCTTCGCTGCGACGACTCCCCCACGGTCTCGAGAGCTTGCATCGTCTCGCCGAGGGATTTCTTCATATCACTAACCACGGTAGAAGCTTCATGGACGCTCTTCACCTGCGACTCCGCGCCCTTGGCTACTTGTATTATCGCCTGGTCGACCTGGCCCACCGATGTTGCCACATCGCTTGTCCTGGAGCTTTGGTCTTGCGTCCCGGCGGCTACCTGCTGGACGGTATCGGATATTTGCTGTACCGCCTTGGCCGACTCTTCCGCTGAGGCTGACAGCTCCTCGCTGGTGGCTGCCACCGCTTGGGCGGAGGCCGTGACCTCTCCTATCAGCGACTTCAGACTTCCGAGCATGCTTGCAAATGCCTTGGTCAGCATGCCGATCTCATCCGTGGAGTGAGCCTGGAGCTCCTCGGAGAGGTCGCCCTGGGCCGCCTTGTTGGTTGCCCTGACGAGCTTCTGGATCGGATCGGTGATCGCCTTGGCCAACAGCAGTCCGAGTAGGAGGCTCAGGATGCCGGAGACGACTATGACGGTTATGATGTCACGGGTCGCGGCTGCCGCGGTGGCGTCGGCTCCCGATACGACCCCCGCTACTTGGCGGTCGATTAGAGCGATGAGCTCATCAACGGATGCGGCCAGCTGGTCCCCGATTTCGCGGCCACGCCCGCGAAGCAGAGACAAGGCCTCCTGGCTTTGCATTTGCCTGGACAGAGTCATGCTCTCATCCACAATGGACGTGTATTCTTTCCAGTCTTGTTCCACGGCGGCGTGTATCTGCTTGCCCTCATCGGTTACGAGAAGAGACCCCACGCGCCCGTAGTCGGCCTCGAACTCGCTACGGTCGTTTTGTATCTTCTCTTCGTATTCCTTCAATTCCGCCTCTGTTGTGCTCATGGCGTACTGAAGCACGTCTGACCTTAGGTCGGAGGCATGCCCCTTCATCTCCCCGAGGTACTTGGTTTTCGGCAGCCAGTTGGTGGCAAGAGAGGTGGCGTCGGCTTTGACTGCCTCCAACCTTGTAAGGGCGAACGTTCCGATCCAGACGGCGACTCCGAGAAGAACCACTACCAGGACGATGATCTTAGACCTCATGCGTACGTTCAGGAACCACTTCACTGCAGATGCCTCCTAACCAACTCTCTTTTCTATTGCGCGTGACTTACGCCGACGAGCGTATCGTCTGCTGCGCCCATCCGGTCGCCTTGCATGTTACATGTCTTACATGTCGTTCGATAATGGCCATCTGGCGTGTTACGGGAATTGCAGGTCGGTGCGGAGGAGGTACGCCTTGAGAGCCTCAACCACCGCGGGATCGAACTGCGTACCGGCGCACCGCTCGAGTTCGGCGATGGCGGCGCGCAGCGGGAGCGGCGACCTGTAGGCCCGGTCGGTGACCATCGCGTCGAAGCTGTCTGCGACGCACAAGATCCTGGACCCGAGTGGAACTTCCTCCCCAGCGAGCCCGGCTGGATATCCCTGGCCGTCCAGCCGTTCGTGATGGTGGAGCACGATTTGCGCTATGTGGATGAGGCCCGGTACCTCTGACACGATTTCGTAACTGAGGCCCGCATGCTTGCGGATCTCGGCCATCTCTGCGTCGGTGAGCTTGCCAGCCTTCTGGAGATAAGCCTTCGGCACACCTATCTTCCCGATATCGTGGACCAGCCCCGCCAGCCGCAGGGCGCTCTGGATATCAGGTATCAGCCCGAGTTCGCGGGCGATGATGGCGCTGAGGTTGCCCACCCTTGCGGAGTGCCCTGCCGTGACTGGGTCGCGCATCTCGACGAGGGCGGCCGCCGCGAGGAGGAGGGCTCTCTGGCGGGACGCGTCCAACGGCCTGTGCGAGGATAGTTCAGCGATGAGTCGGTCCAGCATCTAGCTCGCCCTCCACATATGTACGTGTCGCCTGCTAAAGCTGCGGAGAAGGCAAGGGGCCCCGGGACTCCTTGTCGAGCATTTTCGCGATAACGGTCGCGGCGACGAATCGTCAGCGGCCGGGCCGGCGAAGTGAAGGAACAGTTGATGCGACTATGGCATGGGGCCCCAAGGGTTGGGTTCAATCTAAGCTTTTGGACGACCGCTGTAGCCCGAGACACGGCACGCGGCTTCGGGGGGCGTGGCGCGTGCCCTCGAGCAAAACAGTGATGGGCCAGACGCTGTTTGACGATGAACGCCCCCGTGCTGTAGGTGCCGGGGCGGCGAGTGCCTCCTTCTGAGAGACGCCCAAATAGGCGGCTTCTTGTGAGCGGTGCGTGTCGCAGCGGAAACATAGGGTGACCTATGAGAAGGAGGACGGGCGCAAGATCTGCCGATCTTCCACGGGGGGGGGGGGGGGGGGGGGGGTGGGTGGGAGTTGGGCGGG
>JBLNCC010000104.1:0-2942 GCA_050260395.1 Betaproteobacteria bacterium | reverse complement strand
TACCCGAGAGGTCAGCTCCGACAAGAGCGAAGCGCTCTTCGCCGCGTTCCCTTATGCGGGCATATTGGTCGCATGTCCAGTCGACTTCTGACTCCTCGAGGTAGCGGTATGTTGCAAGAGCCACAGCGGCCGTGCTCTTGAGGTGGCTGTAGAGAGAGGTGGCGGGTGGCTCGGCTCCTACCCAGGAGTGTTCGGGAAACTGTGAAAGGTGCTTTTGGAGGAAGTAAAGGAGCGTCGAAGGCTGTGGGTTCGGGGTTACCTTCGAAAGATCTGCCTCCAGTGCGCGCCAGAGCGCCTCTCGTTCCGCGATTTTGAGCACCACGCCGGGGGACGGGTTTTCGCCGTAACACAAAGGCCAGCTTGTGGGCGTCGCCTGGGGCCTGCCCTCAAGCTGCACGTCGGAGAAGATGTTTGCGAGCGGCACCGATGGGTCGAAGGCTCCTTCCGTGTAATCGTCCCGCTCCATGCCCGCTGCGATGTTATCCGCTTCATCCACGAGGTAGAGTAGGTTCCGTACCTCCATGGGCCCGACGTAGGCGTGAGGGCTGAGCTCGTCATAGCGAGCGTGGCTGTGCGGCACGTCGTGGTGGCGCCTTATGGCCTCCTGGACTGGCTCCGGAAGGGCCTTCTCCCGTGCCCACATGTACCCAAGCTGCTGATGTGACACCTTGCGCTTCTGCGCTTCGGCAAGTCCCCTGTACATGACCTTGCCGATGTCGTGCAGTAGCGCAGCGATGGTGAGCTCCTTCGGGTCCAACTTGCCATGCCCCCACTTGGCCGAAACCGTCCTAGTGTCCAGTTCTCGAAGCCTTGTGCCCTGATAACCTTGAACAGCAAGTGCTCTAAACGCGACCCGCGGACTTGCGCCCAACTGACCACTGCGAGGACCCACAACCCCTTTAGGACGCCTGGTGGCTTGCCCCGATGTGCTTGTGCCCCGTCCATAGAAGCGGCGATTGGAACTCCTGAGACTGGCGACCGCCGGCTGACGAAGATGTGGGAAGTGTGCTTGAAGTGAGTGCCAGGTAGCGCCCTAGGGAGAGGTTTCTACAAAGTTTGACACCGGCTCACTCATTGATGTCAATACTACGGGAAGTCTGGGATTCCTGCTCACGTTTGGCTGCTTCTTCTTATGAACGTCAACGTGCCCCAGAGTGTGAGCGCACACGCGCCGGGTCGTGCGTGCGGAAGCCGGCGAAACAAGATTTGGCCCGCGACACATCCCCGCGGAGGGAGAGGGGAACCCAAGCAGTTTAGGCCCAAGGCGCAACCGCTCAACGCCACCAGTTCGCCAGATGTTGGAAGGCGGCTGGGAGCCCGGAAACCTTTACCCCGACCTGACCTCGCGACCACCGGGCTCCCTCGTCCAACATGATGGGGTAGTTCCTCGTCGGCACGTAGTTTGCCCACGGAGTCTTCGGAGACGAGCGCATAGAGGCGCGGCACGCAGCGAGCGAGGACGTGCCTCACGTACGCGCGAAGCTCATCCTCGCCGAGCCGGCACAGTTTGCCTGCGTCGGCCCCGCCGAACGCCGCGACGCGATCCACGTACGCGTCCTTGAGCTCCGTGACGGGCATAATCTCCTCGTAGAAGGATGAGTCCCTGAGCCACGTCGAAGGAGCATTCAATACGGTACCGTAACATCCAGTGAGGTGAGATGGAATCTGCGGCATGGGCAGTGTGACCGCACCTATTGACGTTCAGGTAAATCCCCCACCGCACAATCACGCAATTCCTCCGCCCCGCAATCACGCAATTCCCCCAGGGGGCAATCACCGAATTCCCACACCTTGGTGGCGCGCAGTTTCCAGATCTGCCATTCTGGTGCCAGGAGGTGCTAGAATGGAAAGAAAGAGCCTTGGTATGCGCGACATCATCGAAATCTATCGTCACTGTCAAGCCGGAAGGGGCTTTCATTGCATCGCAGAGGGCCTGGCTGTGGACAGGAAGACTGTACGCAAGTATATCCGGGCCGCAGTCGAGGCGGGGTTTAGCCAAGACGGGCAAAACACGCCTTAGCAGTGGAAGGCTTTCGCAAGAGAAAGAGCGCTTCCCCGAGATCGTCGATCGGGTAGTGCTTTCGGGTTGCTTTGGCAAACTGGGCAGGTATCGAGACTGCATCGCGGAGCTAACGTGGCGCGCGCAGGCGCAACGGCTCACCCGTTACAGGCGTGCTCGCGCGCCCGGGCCGTACCCGGCTGCAGAAGCTCGGGGACCACATTACCGGGGTATGGACAGGCGCCACGAGAGCCAGATGAGCGGCCATGTCAGCAGTCCCGCAAGGATCAGCCCCACAGCGAAGGCAACCGCCGCCTCGACAACCGGTTGTATCCTCTTTTGAATCCGCTGTTGCAGGTCGTCACGTGTCTGCATCGGCTCAGCACCTCCGTTTCGGTAGCACAAGGTCCTGGACTACCCGGCACACCAGCGCCCGCAGCATCGGGGTTGCACTTAAAGCGCCGTCGGCGTGCCGTCCGAGGTCCAGCCCGAGGGTGTGCGCATTCAACACCCAAAAGCTGATGGCGGAATCGCTCAACCACCGTGAAAATCCATGTCCGCCACAGGTTTGGTACTCAGGCCAGAGTCTCACGCATTGCCGGAACAGGTGTTCGAGGGCGGCCATCGCCTCCGGGGCTAGGGTTACAGCCCGGGTCGTCTCCTCGCGCAGGCGGGCAGTCTCCACGCGTAAGGCTGTTGCCTCGTCATCCCCTGCGCGGGCCTGGGCGGACACGTGCGCGGGCGCACCGGCAGGCGCACCTGCCTCTGCGATCCGGCGCCTGATCCACTCGCCCAGGGTGGTATTCTCGCGCGCGAGCAGGCTCTGCAACCGCGCCCGGTCTTCATCGCCGAGCCTGAATGTGAGGACCCGCGAACCCACATGCGATCCCTCCTGCCTAGCAATTCGGCAAGCGGGAAGGCGCACTCCTGCCGTGTAACACCT
>JBLNCC010000103.1:0-12398 GCA_050260395.1 Betaproteobacteria bacterium | reverse complement strand
TGAGCGGCCGGCCTGCCGACGCAGGCTCCGATAATACGAAGGCGCGGACGCGGGCGCACTCGCGCTTGGATGTTCTACTCGTAGACCTGGGAACGTTCGAAACGAGAGAGAAAGCCCGCCGGGCCATTATGGCTGGAGAGGTTTTCGTGGATGGCGCGAGGCAGGACAAGCCGGGCGCGAAGGTGCCCCCGTCGGCAACGATCGAGGTAAAGCCGACGAAGGACCCTTACGTGAGCAGGGGCGGGGAGAAGCTTGAGAAAGCCCTTCGCGAGTTCGGTGTGGAGGTGGCCGGAAAGGTTGCTATCGACGTCGGCGCATCCACCGGCGGGTTCACCGACTGCCTGCTCCGTCACGGTGCGAGACGAGTCTATGCCATTGACGCGGGATACGGCCAACTCGCGTGGGAGCTTCGAAATGATCCCAGAGTGGTGGTATGCGAGCGCACCAACGTCAGGTATCTCACGCGCGAGGCCGTGCCTGAGCAGGCAGATGTCTGCACCATAGATGTGTCGTTCATATCCATAACGAAGTTCCTCGAACACCTGTTGACGTTTCTCTCGGCCGGCGCGTGCATCGTGGCACTAGTGAAGCCGCAGTTTGAAGCGGGAAGAGAGAAAGTGGGCAAGGGCGGGGTGGTCCGCGACCCCGACGTGCACGCGGAGACGCTCCTTCGCGTGATAGAGTTCATGATGGGGTGTGGCATGGAGATCCGGGGCATCACCTATTCGCCGATAAAGGGACCTGCAGGAAACATCGAGTTCTTGGTGTATGCAGTAAAGGGGCGAGAGCAGGGTCACGGTCTCGGCACGGCCGCTAGTGACGCGCCTGCGGCCTCGGTGCGTGAAGTGGTGCTCGCGGCCCATCGCGCCCTCGACTGAGGCGGGTCCCGGAGGCACGTGATCGACAAGCGACGTCCTTATTGGCAGGGGATCATGCGAGATGAGGATAGGCCTTGTAACCCACCTTGGAAAGCACGCCGCTGTCGAAACGGCGAAGGAGCTCTTGAGGTTCCTTCCCGCGCGAGGGGTCCAGGTCATGCTCGATCCCGACAGCGCGCGGGAGTTCGGCCTAGCTGACCTGTCCTTCGGCGAGAATTCCATCGGTGAGAAGCTCGATCTCGCCGTTGTGCTCGGGGGAGATGGCGCCCTCCTGAACGCGGCCCGCCGCCTCGCCGGGAGCGAGGTTCCCATCCTCGGTGTGAACGTCGGCCATCTCGGGTTTCTCACTGAAGTAGAGCTTCCTGACTTGTACGAGGCCCTCGAGAGGGTGCTCAGCGGCCGGTACGCCGTGGAGGAAAGGATGATGCTCCGCGCGCAGGTGACGCGCGGGTCCAAGGGAACCGTGGCGGAGTTCGTCGGGCTGAACGACGTGGTCGTGACCAAAGGCGCGTTCGCAAGGATGATAAGGCTCAAGACCTACATCGGCCCGAACTTCATCGGCACCTACCCGGCAGATGGCGCGATAGTCGCGAGCCCTACCGGTTCCACCGGCTACTCCCTGTCTGCGGGAGGGCCTATCGTGGATCCGGCCATCGATACCCTCATAGTGACGTTCATTTGCCCCCACACTCTGGCGGCGAGATCCTTCGTCGCTTCCCGCAAGGACACGGTGAGGATAGTCGTGTCCGCTCCGAGCGAGGAGGTCATGCTGACCGTTGACGGCCAGGTGGGGTTTCGCTTGCAAAACCGCGACGAGGTCCTTGTGGAAGCCGCGACTACAAAGACCCGGCTCGTGAAGCTCGGGCGCCGCAGCTTCTACGAGGTCCTCAGGACGCGTCTTGCGGAAGGGAACGTGTAGGAAGGTGAAATCGTTGAAGGCCAAGCGCCACGCGAGGGTGCTCAAGATCATCAGGGACAAGGTGGTTGAAACCCAGGAAGATCTCGCCCGCGAGCTGCGCAAGGAAGGCTTCAAAGTCACACAGGCCACCGTGTCCCGGGACATCAAAGAGCTGCGCATAACGAAGCTCCCCACGAGCGACGGACGGTATCGTTACGGTCTGCCGCACGAGCGGTCGCAGGAAGAGGCCCAGCGACGGCTCGCGAGGCTTTTCGCGGATTCCGTCGTGGCCGTCGATTTCAGCGAGAACCTGGTCGTCATCAAGACCCTGACCGGCAATGCCCATGCGGTGGCCGCAGCTATCGACGAGGCGGACTTCAAGGAGATCGTGGGAACCATAGCCGGCGACGACACGATCCTGGCGGTGGTCCGCCCCAAGTCTGCCGTCCCCGAAGTGCTCGGGAGATTCAACAGGCTGCGAAGGCCATCCCCGGAGGCGCGGGGGGAATAGCCGGTGCAGGTTCGCTCGAACAGAGGAACCGCGACCAGAGCGGTGGTGAGCTGCCGTGCTTCTTGAGCTCCACATCAAAGACTTCGCTCTCGTGGAGGAAGTCGAGCTCCAATTCAGGGAAGGGTTCAACGTGCTCTCGGGAGAGACCGGCGCGGGCAAGTCCATCATCATCGGTGCCGTGACTCTCCTCCTGGGGGGGCGTGCATTTCTAGACCTGGTGCGCACCGGGGCGGACGAGGCCGTCATCCATGGGGTGTTCTCTGTGCCGAAAGGATCGACCGCGCGTCGGGCCGTCGAGGACGTTGGCATAGACGTGGGCAATGATGACCTTGTGGTCGTCTCACGCACCATCTCAAGGTCCGGGAGGAACCAATGCAGGGTAAACGGGCGCCCGGTCACGCAAGGAATGCTCGCGAGCATCGGTGAGCACCTGGTGGACATCCATGGGCAAAACGAGCACCAGTCGCTGCTCCGAGTGGGGAAGCACATAGAGTTCCTCGACAGATTCGCGGGCCCGGAGACGCTTGCGCTTCGCGACGAAGTCCGGTCCCATCATGCACGCCTCGTCGAGCTCGAGGAGAGGCTCGCGGCGCTTCGCACAGGAGAGAGGGAGCGCGCGCAGCGCTTGGACCTTCTCGAATTCCAAGCCCGGGAGATCGATGCCGCGGGGCTTTCCCCGGGAGAGGACGTGCAACTTGCGCGCGACCGGGCGGTTCTCGCTGCGGCGGACCAGCTGTACGCCCACGCGGGGGCGGCATACGCTGCGCTGCGGGGAACCGACGGGGGGTCAGCAGGCGCGACTGACGCCATAGCCGCGGCCATTTCAGAGATTGAAGCCATCATGAAGGTGGACGACTCTGTGAAGGGCGCAGCGGAGCTCCTGCAGAGTGCGTCCGCTGCGTGCGAGGAAGCGGCGAGGATGCTCCGGGTCTACAGGGATGGCATTGAGGTCGACCCAGCGCGGCTCGCGCAGGTCGAGGAGCGCCTCTCCGTTCTCCAGCGTTTGAAGAGGAAGTACGGTGACACCGTGGACGAGATCCTCGAGTTCCGCCGCGCGATCGGCAGTGAGATAGAGAAGGCCGCGTCCTCCGAGGAGGAGATAGAGGCGATCGAAAGGGAGCTAGCGAAAACCAAAGAGTCTCTCGGCGCTCTCGCGGGGTCCCTCCATGAGCTGCGGGCGCGCGCCGCGCGCGTCCTCGAGAAACGGGTGGAGGCGGAGCTTGCCGAGTTGAACATGGGCTCGTCCGAGTTCCGCGTGAGCTTCTCCGCAAAGGAAGACGCGCAGGGCGTGCCCGTGGAGGGCAAGCTCCTTGCCTGCGGGGCGAACGGCGTCGACGCTGTGGAATTCCTCCTCTCGGCGAACCCGGGCGAGCCGGCGAAGCCTCTCGCGCGCATAGCGAGCGGCGGGGAGATCTCCAGAGTGATGCTGGCCTTGAAGTCGTGCCTCGCCGCGGTGGACGAGGTGGATACGCTCATATTCGACGAGATCGACGCCGGCATCGGCGGTCGCACCGCAACTGCGGTCGCCGAGAAGCTCGTGGCGACGAGCCGCATGCGCCAGGTGATCTGCGTGACCCACCTCGCCCAAATCGCGAGCATGGCCGATGCACATTACGCCATCAACAAGGTCGAGGAGGGCGGGCGCACGAAAACCATCGTAGAGAGACTCGACGGAGAAGCGCGCATAGCGGAGATCGCGAGGATGCTCGGGGGCGCAGGACTCACGCGCACCACGTTCGAGCACGCGAGAGAGATGCTCCAGGCGGCCTCGCGCGTCAGCCTCGGTTAACCTCAGCTTGGTCAACCTCGGTCTGTGAACATTCCCACGAACGGCGGGCGGTCAAGGCCTCGGCAAGGGTCATCTGAGAGCATTTGAACCTTCTTGAAGAGGAAAAACCCCGGGCCGGCGCGAATAGACATTATGGTACGTTTCCGGGATGCGCGGGCGCACTCGGCGTTCGGTGCGCCGGCGCGCTGCGGGCGCCGCCAACCGCGACGCACCCCGGCGCGCCTGCGACGACCCGCTGACGACCCGCTCATCATGGAGAGGACGGCTGAACGATCGATGACCGATGACGCTATGAGGATCACCGCTCATCCGATACTCGAGTTCAAGAGGGGCAGGAAGGTCAAGTTCACGTTCGACGGGCGGGAAATGGAAGGGTACGAGGGGGAGCCCATTGCGGCTGCGCTACACGCCGCGGGCGTGCGCGTGCTCAGAGAGAGCCCCAAGCTGAAGAGGCCAAGGGGCTTTTTCTGTGCGATAGGTAACTGCTCGTCGTGCCTCATGACCGTGGATGGGCGTCCGAACGTGAGGGTCTGCGTGGAGAAGCTGCGCGAAGGCATGCGCGTGGAAACACAACGGGGAAAGGGTGTGCTCCTTGCGAACGACTGAGATCTGCGTGATCGGGGCGGGGCCGGCGGGCTTGTGCGCTGCTATCGCCGCCCGCCAGATGGGCGCCGGAGTGACCTGCGTGGATTCGGGCACGAGGCCAGGAGGGCAACTCGTCAAGCAGACCCATAAGTTTTTTGGGTCAAGGGGGCAGTTTGCCGGGAAACGCGGGATAGACATCGCTCGCATGCTTGCCGCGCAGGTCGAGGGTGACCCGATGGTGGACCTCATGCTGGAGAGCACTGTCATCGGTTTCTACGATGACGGGGCCATCGGCATCGAGCGCGAGGACCGTCTCACGTTCCTCAAGCCAGAGCGCGTCATATGCGCGACGGGAGCCTCCGAGAAGATGCTTGCTTTCCCCGGTAACGATCTGCCGGGCGTATACGGCGCCGGCGCGGTCCAGACCCTCATGAACGTGCACGGGGTGAAACCAGGGAACGCCGTGCTCATGGTCGGAGCCGGCAACATCGGCCTCATCGTCAGCTATCAGCTCTTGCAGGCGGGCGTTGAGGTGGTCGCAGTGGTCGAGGCGATGCCCAGCATCGGCGGGTACGAGGTCCACGCGCGGAAGATCCAAAGGGCTGGCGTGCCGGTCCTCACATCGCACACGGTCAAGGCCGTGCATGGCACCAGGGTGGTTGAGGGGGCTACGGTATGCGCTCTCGGGAGCGACTTTGAGCCGGTTCCTGGGACAGAGCGGCATTTCCAGGTGGATACCGTGTGCCTTGCGGTCGGGCTCACCCCGCTGGCAGACCTCCTCTGGCAGGCAGGGTGCAAGATGGCATACATCCCCGAGCTCGGCGGCCACGTCGCTTTGCGGGATGAGAACTACGAAACCTCGCGTCCGGGTGTGTACGTGGCTGGGGACCTCGCAGGCATAGAGGAAGCCTCGTCCGCCATGATAGAAGGCACCATCGCCGGGCTCGCCACAGCGCGCTCGCTCGGGTACACCGGACCTGATCTGGATGAAAGGCTCGCGGCGGCCAGGGCCGAGCTCGCTGCGCTCCGCGCGGGTCCGAAAGGTGAGAAGGTACGTCGGGGGCTGGGCCGTCTCATGCGCCTCGGACTCGGAAAGGAGGTCGGCGTGGTTGCGTGACGAACTGGGTGCCGGCCCGAGCGTTCCGAGGGATGTGCCCGATGCCGAGAGGCTCGCACGAGGCCCGTGCGTGGTCGTTGAATGTCCCGAGGAGATACCATGCGATCCCTGCCACGACGCGTGTCCCCGAGGCGCCATTCGGCCCTTTGACGACATCAACCACCTCCCCGAGGTGGACTTCGACAAGTGCAACGGGTGCGGCGCCTGTATATCCGCTTGCCCCGGGCTTGCCATATTCGTAGTTGATGAGACATGGAGGGATGGCCGGGCGCTCGTGAAACTGCCTTACGAGTTCGTGCCGCTGCCCAAACCCGGGCAACACGTGGCGGGGCTAGATAGGGCGGGCAGGGAGCGCTGCGCCGCGAGAGTGGTCAGGGTCCAAACGTCAAAGAAGCAAGACAGGACAGCGGTCGTGTGGATAGAGGTGCCTAATGCTCTCTCGATGGAGATAAGGCACATCCGGGTGGGAGGGAGCGCGTATGGCGTGCCCGAAACCTCAGGCTGAAGCGGCGCAGCAAAGCACGGGAGACGAGAGTGGCGGCGAAGGGGGCAAGGCGTCCAGTCCCGGCGTTGTCGTGATCTGCCGGTGCGAGGACGTCACGCTCGATGAGATCCGCGATCTCATAGCGAAGGGTTACACGACGGTCGAGGAGATCAAGCGGATCACCAGGTGCGGCATGGGCCCCTGCCAAGGCAGGACGTGCCGGCAACTCGTGTTGGCGGAAATAGCCAAAGCCACGGCCACTAACATCGCAGACCTGGCTGCGGGGAAATTCAGGCCGCCCACTAAGCCTGTGCGCCTCGGGGGCGCGGTGGCGGCGGGCGGCACGTCCGAAGGCCAAGCGCGCGAGCGCGAGATCGAAGGGGATGGCGATGACTAGGTCCGCTGATGCTGTTATCATCGGTGGTGGCGTCGTGGGCGCGTCCATCGCGTATCATCTCGCGAGACGCGGGTTCGGCCGCGTGGTGCTCGTGGAGCGCTCGTACCTCGCGAGCGGCTCCACGGGACGCTGTGGCGCAGGGGTGAGGCAGCAGTGGGGCACGAAGCTGAACTGCCTCTTGGCCCGTGAAAGCGTCCGGATGTTCGAACGGATGGACGACGAGCTTGGGTACGACCGCAGCGTCGAGTTCAAACAAGGTGGCTATCTTCTTCTCGCCTACACCGGTCGCGAGATGGATCAGTTCGCGAAGAACGTCCAGCTCGAGCAGGGGCTGGGGATCCCAGCAAGCTTCCTTACGCCCGCGGAAGCGAAGGCCATCGTTCCTATGCTCAACACAAGCGATGTCCTTTGCGCCACATACTGTCCCACCGACGGTCACGCCAACCCGTTTCACGTCACCTACGCATACGCTGGCGCGGCGCGGCGGCTTGGCGCGGAGGTCATGACTTTCACAGAGGTCAAGGCCATCGTGGTCGAAGGCGGCAGAGTGGCCCGGGTCGTCTGCGACAAAGGGACCATCGACACGAGGGTGGCCGTGAACGCTGCCGGACCCTATTCGGGGCTCGTCGCACGGATGGCGGGTCTCGAGATCCCGTTCTGGGCCGAGCGTCATCAGATCCTTGTGACGGAGCCGGTAGAGCCCGTGCTCCGGCCGATGGTGATGTCGTTCTCGAGACGGTTCTATTGTCAGCAGACCCCGCACGGGAGCTTCGTGATGGGCATGGGAGATCCGTCTGAACCACGCGGTTTCAGCACGGAGAGCAGCTGGAAGTTCCTCGTTGAAATGGCGCACGAGATAACGAGGGTCCTGCCTCCTGTGGGGAACCTCAGGATCGTGAGGCAGTGGGCGGGCTTGTATGACATGACGCCCGACGCCCACCCGATACTCGGTGCGACGCCGGTGGATGGTCTTTACCTGGCGTGCGGGTTCTCGGGACACGGCTTCATGCTGGCCCCTGTCACCGGCAAGCTTCTCGCCGAGATAATCTGCGACGGGAAGCCCTCTATAGACATAACCGGGCTGGACCTCGGCCGGTTCGAGCGGGGGGAGCTCGTGATCGAGCCCTCGGTCGTATAGCTTCTGCCCGTGCCGAAGGACGGGTTGGGCTCGTTTGACTCGCGTCTTACTCACGAAGGCTTGGGAGGGGAGAGAGGGTGGAACTGGATCTCGATCGATGCACTGGTTGCAGGCTCTGCCAGCTTGTGTGCTCGGTGGTGAATTTCGGTGAGAACAACCCCAAAAAGGCCGGGATCCGGGTGGTCTCTAAGCTCTTCACCGATGGCAGGTACGACGTGATCGTGTGCGACCAGTGCGGCGCATGCGTCGACGTCTGCCCAGTTGGCGCCATCAACATGGAGGACGGTGTTGTGAGGATAGACCCGGACTCATGCACGAACTGCGGCGTTTGCATGGAGGCGTGCCCGAAGGGCGCACTGTTTTCGCACCCTGAGGTGGCTCACCCCATCAAGTGTATCGCGTGCGCGGAGTGCGCGAAGTACTGCCCGAGGAGCGTCCTTGACGCGCTCGCCGGCGTGGGAAAGGTGGCGAGCTAGATGCGGACGATGCACGGATACGCCGGAAGCATCCTGAGAGTTGACTTGTCCACGGGCGCCGCCTCCGCGCAGCCGCTTACTGAGGACCTCGTGAGCGGCTACATAGGCGGCCGGGGGTTCGGCGCGTACTTCGTCTACAGAGAAGTCGCGCCTGGCACTGACCCGCTTGGCCCCGGCAACAAGCTCGTGGTGGCCACGGGGCCGTTCTCCGGCCTCTTCCTGCCCAGCGGCGCAAAAACGAGCCTCTCGGCCAAGAGCCCGGCGACGGGTCTCTACGGCGACAGCAACATCGGGGGACATCTTGCGGGCGAGCTCAAGTACGCCGGGTACGACGCGGTCGTGCTGGAAGGCAGGGCCCCGGTGCCGTCATACCTCTTCATCGAGGACGACAAGGTCGAGGTGCGCCCGTGCGAGAAGCTGTGGGGAATGGGCGCGATCAAGGCGGAGAAGGCCCTCAAGGACGAACTCGGGGACGAGTTTCAGATAGCCACCATCGGCCCCGCAGGCGAGAACATGGTGGTTTTCGCTTGCGTGAATCACGACATCGGCCGCCAGGCCGGGCGGTGCGGCATGGGCGCGGTCATGGGGTCGAAGAACCTCAAGGCCATTGCGGTGCGGGGCACGAAGGGCATTCCCGTGGCGGACATGTCCACCCTGCGCAAGGTGGCAGGCGAGATGTTCTCCGCCCTCGCGGCGAACCCCGCGCTCAAAGTGTGGCAGGATCAGGGGCTGGCCCAGGTGACGACGTGGTCCAATTCCATCGGCGCGCTGCCCACGCGCAATTTCCGACAGAACTTCTACGAAAACGCCGAGGCCCTGAGCGGGGAGCGCATGCGAAGCGACATCCACGTGAGGGACAAGGCGTGTTTCGCGTGTCCTATGGCCACCGGCAAGTATTGCAGGGCGAGCCACAGAGGCGAGACGGTGTTCCTCGAGGGTCCCGAGTACGAGACCACGGCCCTCATCGGCAGCAACTGCGCACTCGGTTCCATCGAGGAAGTCGCCTACGCCAACTACATATGCGACGAGCTCGGCCTGGACACCATTTCGGGCGGCAACGCCGTGGCCTTCACGATGGAATGTTTCGAGCGTGGGATAATCACGAAGGAGCATACCGGGGGGATCGAAGCCCGCTTCGGGAGCCTTGACGCGTTCGTCGAGATCGCAAAGCTCATAGCGGCGCGCCAAGGCATCGGCGAGCCCCTTTCAAGGGGCGTGAGGGCCGCGGCCGCGGCCTGGGGTGGCGGCAGTGAGGACTTCGCCATCCAGGTCAAGGGCCTCGAGTGGAGCGGATACGAGTCGCGCGGCGCGCCGTCCATGATGCTTGCTTACATGACGTGCGACATCGGAGCCCACCACAACCGGGCATGGTCCGTCACCCACGACATCGCGATGGGGCGGAACGTCATCGAAGGAAAGGCTGCGAAGGTCGTCGAGCTGCAGCACGTGAGGCCGCTTTTCGATTGTTTGGGCGTGTGCCGGCTGCAGTGGGTCGAGCTCGGCCTGCCGCTGGAATACTACGCCAGGCTATACCCGGCGGTAACGGGGCGCGAGGATACCTGGGAGGATTTACTCTTCAAATCCGAGCGCATCTGGAACCTCGTGCGCGCCTTCGGTGTGCGTGAAAGGGCTGATTTCGGCAGGGCGGACGACCAGCCGCCGAGGAGGTTCTACACCGAACCCGTTCCGGACGGACCGCTCGCAGGCTCGCACATCACGCGTGAGGACATTGATCGGCTCCTCGATGAATACTACGATTTGCGGGGTTGGGACCCTAACGGCCGGCCTACCGCGAAGACCCTCGAAAGGCTGGGCCTTGGCGACGTTGCGGCAGAACTCTTGGCGATGGGGCGAATCTCATGAAAGTGACTGTTGAGATATCCAAGGTCTTGGTGGCCATACGGCCTGGGCTGGCAGAGACGACCGAGATCGAGCTTCCTGAAGGAGCCAGCGTGGGCGATGCTCTGGCTGCGGCGGGCCTCCCGCAAGGCTTATGGGGAATCGTCGTGATCGGCAGCAGGGTGGGCACCGCCTCGACCAAGTTGTCTCCTGGCGACAAGGTCACCGTGTTTCCGCCGGTTTCCGGGGGATGAGTTTCTTAGCTTCGACGTGTCGACTAACCCCGCCCGCGCATAGCATGTAATGTGTCGCCCTTTTCAGGGCACACCACATTTGCGCCGGGCGGGGTTGGTGCGTTTGGAGAAGCCCAGGATCACGAATGTATGGGCCACGGAGCACGCTGACCCGATATGCCGCCGGATGACCTCACGCCTGGTCATCGAGGCGACACTTCCTGTCCCCCATCGCGTTCGCGCCCCGTCCCCAGGCCAGGTGCGGGTAGACCTCCTAGGTTGCGACCTCGCCATGGCCCCTGACACCCTGGGGGTGAACGACGGTCTCCTCGTTGAGGTTACGGTGGCCGAAGACCGCCCTCACCCCTCGGTCATCGCCAGGCTCGAGCACGCGTGTTCGTGGAGCGCGACTGAGTCCGCGGGTGTGCCGGCGCGCCTTGTCATCGACTTCGACCGGAGCGCCATACGGGCCATCTTCGAGGGAAGGGTCGTCGGGGTGGATCCAGGACACGGCGGGAGCGACACTGGAGAGCGCGGCCCCGTGAACCTCCTCGAGAAGAACATCGCCCTCGACATCGCGCGCCTGCTTGCCACACGTCTCACCCTTGCCGGAGCGGCGGTTGTGATGACTCGGACCTCGGATGAGGAGGTGCCGATGGCGAAACGACTCAGCCAGGCAAGGGAGGCACGGGCCGATGTCTTCGTGAGCGTTCACACATTCGGGTCCCGTGACCGCTCGGTGGCGGGATCGCGCGCTCTCTATGTTCCGGACAGCCGCAGCGAGCGGCTCGCCAAGCATATCGAGTCGTCTCTTTCGGCAAAGCTGCCTGTCGTATCGAGAGGGGTGGCGCGGTACCCCGGAAGGCTCCCGGCCGACCTCGGCATGGCGTGCGTGTTCGTGGAGGTGGCCACAATCACGAACTGGGTGGAAGAGGGATGGTTCCGTAGCGCCACTTTCAAGGAAAGGGCCGCATCGGCCATCATGACCGGTTTGAAGCGATACTTTGCGGAGCAGCCGCGAGAGAGCCACCCCGCTTCCAGGCGTCCGGGCAAGGCCAAAGGCGTCGAGAGCGAAACGAATGGGGCCTCTGTGAACGGGAAAGGGGTGACGGGTGGGCAGAAGGATGAGCTCACCGAGATCCCGGTGACGGCGCATGTGATTCCCATCCGCACCCACATCGTGGGCGAGCACGAGAGAATCGCTGACGTGGTGTGCCGCTACGTCCGGGGAATCGCCCGCCCAGGAGACGTCATCGCTGTGGCGGAGAGCGTCGTGGCCATCACGCAGGGAAGGGCGGTGCTCCCCGGCGCAGTGCGCCCTGGGGCCCTTGCGCGAGTCCTCTGCAAGCTGCCTGGCAAGGACGGAAGCTTGGCCACGCCACCCGCGATGGAGCTTGCCATACGCGAAGCTGGGGTCGGAAGAGTGCTCTTGGGCACAGCCGCGGCAGGCGTCGGACGGCTCCTCGGAAGAAGAGGAGACTTTTTCAGGGTAGCGGGACGTTCACTCGCTCAAATCGACGACATCGCCGGAACGATGCCACCTTACGACAAGCACGTGATCCTTGGGCCGGCGCATCCCGACGAGGTTGCGCGGGAAATCCGCGCCAGCACCGGGGTTGACGCGGCGATAGTGGATGTGAACGACATCGGATGCGTCGACGTGTTGGGCTCGACCCTCCCGGGCGAGTCCGATTGGCTGATGCGGGCTTTGGCGCACAATCCGTTCGGCAACGACGACCAGCAGACACCGATAGTCGTCGTAAAGCCGCGAAGTCCGTAGAAACATGGGCGCGGCGCGACGGGTTGCCGGGCGTTCCCGCGCCCTCCGATTGAAGCGCATGCGGCGAAGGACGAAGCGGCGAACTTGAGGCATGACCGCGGTCCCCGCATCATAGTACGGTACCACCATGAAGTCCGAGTCGTTTCTGAAAGGCACCGCTATCCTCGTAGCTGCCGCCGTGGTCACGAAGGCATTCGGGGCCCTTTTCACCATACCCCTCGCCCGGCTCATCGGGGCCGAGGGCGTCGGCCTGCTCCACATGACCTCCCCCGT
>JBLNCC010000102.1:0-47335 GCA_050260395.1 Betaproteobacteria bacterium | reverse complement strand
CATCAGCAAGCAGGTCCTCGACGTGCTGGTGGAGGCCGCTCAAGCTGTAAACTTGGAGGAAGCCAACATCATAGTATCGGGCGGCCGGGGCCTGGGTAAGCCCGAGAACTTCTCGATCATCCGCGAGCTCGCCGATGTCTTGGGAGGGTGCGTAGGCGCTTCCAGGGCGGCTGTGGACGCCGGGTGGATCCACCCGAGCCACCAAGTGGGGCAAACTGGCAAGACCGTGGCGCCGAAGCTCTATATTGCGTGCGGCATCTCCGGCGCTATTCAGCACCTGGCAGGGATGTCTGGCTCGGAGATCATAGTAGCGATCAACAAAGATCCGGAGGCTCCCATATTCCAGGTGGCGACATACGGCATAGTCGGAGACCTTTTTCAGGTTGTGCCTAGGCTTACGGCGCGGCTGAGGAAAGCCCTGTGCAAGGAAGGTGAGATGGGTCAGAAGACAAGCATGTGATGCCTGTCGTGCAGGGCAAAGAGGGCGAGAGGACCGGGGTGGACACGCTCGGGTGATGCTCGGACATTCTGGAGATTCTCGCGGCAGCAGCTGTACGGTGCGACTGCGCAGGCAGACACGGAGCTTGGGGAGGGGGGGTCAGCGTATGATGTTCTTGCAAGCCCTGCAGACAATCCTTACACCGAAGGTCCTATTCCTCGTAGCGGCCGGCGCGACAAGCGGGATAATCATAGGAGCTTTGCCTGGCCTCACGGTGACAATGGCAACAGCTTTGCTGGTATCGATCACGTTCGGCTGGAACGTTACTGATGCCTTGGCAATGATCATGGGCGTGTTTTGCGGAGGAGTCTGCGGAGGATCGATTTCGGCTGTTCTCTTGAACATACCCGGAGCTCCAGCGGCCGTTGCTACGGGCTTTGACGGTTACCCCATCGCGAAACGAGGTGAGGCTGGATACGCGCTAGGCCTTGCGCGGCTCGCCTCCTTCGTGGGCGGGCTGCTGGGGACTCTCGCATTGGCAACGTGCGCGCCGGCGCTCGCGCGATTTGCATTGGGATTCGGGCCCTTTGAGTACCTCATGCTCATCTTGCTTGGGCTCACGATCATAGGGAGCGTCTCCCAGGGGTCTTTCCTCAAGGGGATGATAGCAGGGTTCATCGGCCTTTTCATCTCGAGCATAGGGATGGATCCCGTCTACGGTATAGGCCGGTTCACATTTGGGAGCGTGCAGCTCATGGGCGGCATAAACTTCATCCCCGCTCTCATCGGCCTGTTCGGGATCTCCGAAGTGCTTGCGCAGCTTCGCACGAGCAGCGCCGGGGTGAAACCTATCACCGAGTTCGGTCGGGTCTCTCCTAGGCTCCGAGATGTTCTCAAGATGTGGGGATTATGCATCCGATCCGCCATGATCGGGACGTGGGTCGGGGCGCTTCCGGGCATCGGCGGGGAAATAGCCGCGCTCATGGCGTATGACTCCGCGAAGCGCACTGTCAGAAAGCCCTCACGTCCGTTCGGTGAAGGCGCAGTCGAAGGTGTCGTCGCTCCCGAAGTTGCCAACAACGCTTGCATAGGCGGCGCTCTGATTCCCATGCTCACGCTAGGCATCCCCGGGGACGCGGTCACGGCGGTCATGATCGGCGCGTTCATGATCCATGGAATGAGGCCCGGGCCGCTGCTCATGCAGTACAGCGCGGACATGTTCTGGTTGATCGTGGCGCTCTCCTTGGTTGCGAACGTCGCCTTCCTGATAATCGGCTTGATCATAACCAAGTATGCGCCGCGGATCCTCTCCATCCGGAAAGAGATACTCATGCCCATCGTCATGATGTTGTGCGTGGTCGGTTCGTTCGCCTTGCAGAACTCGATGTTTGACATCGTAATAATGGTGGCTTGCGGGGTGCTTGGCTACGTTCTACGCAGTCTTGAGTTCCCAGTCGGTCCCGTCGTCATAGGGATTGTGTTAGGTGGCATGGCGGACAGCGAGCTCAGACGCAGCATCATAATGAGCCGGGGCGACGTCCTCGGCATGTTTCTCACCCGACCGATTGCCGTCGTCCTCTTCATTGTGCTCGTAGCGCAGGTTGCGGCGCAGAGCAGCACGGTGAGGTCTCTTCTCGGCCGGTGCATGAGGCGCGTTCAGGTGAACATAAGTGGTGGCAAGGGCTGCCAAGGTTGAGCACGCGGTCAAGGTTATCGCGGACGAGCAAGGGCATCGTTCCGCGCGAGGCAGAAGTCCCATTGGAGAGGCGGCTCCGAAGTGGGTGGGACGAGAAGGAAGGAGTGCCTGTGGCTCGCAAGAGTGTGAGAGACTATAAAATAGGCGAGAAGGCGTCGTTCACGAGGACGATCACCGAGACGGACGTGGTCTTGTTCGCCGGCATTACGGGGGACATGTACCCGTTGCACATCAACACGGAATTTGCGAGGAGAACGAGGTTCGGGAGTCGGCTGGTTCACGGCGCTCTCACTGCAGCGTATGTATCGACCGCGTTGAGTATGCTGCAGGGCTCGCCGCACGTGGATGTGACCGAATCGGTTTATCTCTCACAGGAATCGAGGTTCATCGCGCCTGTCCGGATAGGGGACACGATCACCGCGACAGTTGAAGTATCCGAGGTCATTCCCGAGAAAGAGATCGTCCTGCTGAGTACCGTGGTGACGAACCAGAAGGGTGAGAGAGTATTGGAGGGCAACGCCGCCCTGAAACTGATCTGACCATTCTCGAGCTCTGAAGCGGGGGACGTTTGTGAGTTGCGACATGCGAAAGACTGCACTCGATCTGATTTCGATGAGGCGCAGTATCAGAACATACTATCCGGACGACGTTCCTGACGAGCTTCTCGCGCTCGTGCTTGAGGCAGGGCGCCAGGCTCCGTCCGGGGAAAACGCCCAACCCTGGCGTTTCATCGTTGTGAAGGACGAAGCACGGCGCAAGATCCTCGGAGATATAGCCGCGCGGGGCAGCGGTCGCAGGTTTACGGCGGAATTCCTGACCAAGAGGATGCACAAGCGATTCGAGTCTCTCGAGGATGAGGAAAAGCGCCGACGGGCTTTTGAGAAGCTTACAAGCGGAAACGTGTCTTCGTTTCTCAGCACGGCCCCGGTCGTAATCGTGGTGGTGGGGAAGAAAGACGTCTGGGACCTCCCCTTCGATTGCTCGGCAGCTATCGAGAACATGTTGCTAATGGCCCCCGCCTTGGGCCTCGGGGCATGCTGGGTCATAGCGCTGTGCATCGACGTACGCGACGAGGAGAGAGTCCGGGAAGTGCTCAACATTCCCGCGGACTACAAGGTCATCAGCGCGATATCTCTCGGGTATTCACCTCAGCACCCGAAGCCAAGGCCAAGGCTTCCGTTGACAGACCTCGTGTTCAAGGAAACGTTCGGCGAGCCTTACTTCGTGGAACCGCCTGAAGTGAAGATAGAGGGGGAGGAATAGACCATGGCGTCAGAGACCCGTTCCATTGCAGAGCTGAAGCAGTATGCGAACCAGGTGATCTTCGACATGGTAAAGGCGTTCTGGGATGAACGCGGGCTTGGCGCCAGATTCCGGTTGTACTGCGTGGGCAAGGATTGCTCTTTGGAGGGTTGAAGTCGGGAGGGATCGCGGAGGAGCTCTCGGTCGAGCGGGAGGAGAACAAGGTCCTTGCAGTCAAGGTGGGAGGGTGCACACATCGCCCGGTTGAGCAGAGATTGATGGCCTTGGGGATCTCCTTTCTTCTGCCCGTGTGCGGACCCGGTAATGGCCCTCGCCGAGGAGACCCTCGGCATGGTTGCCGAGCAAGCTTGCATTGAAGTCCGAGGCGACGAGCGTACAGCCAGAGTGATTCTGTTCAGCCATCCGGGGCTGGACGGGGGCGATGTGAAAGTCGGGACTGCGCGTGGAGCCCTGGAAAGGGGGGATGGAGTCTAGCACTGAAAACATCGCTGTCGATGGCCCAATCAGCGAGGACGTGAGAAGACTCAGGAGCTACGAAGCCTGAAGAAAACGCTCGCAAAGGAGGCCTCACAAATGAGAATCGGGAAAGGAAAGAAGTACCTGGTATTGGTGTTGTCCATGGTTTGTCTTGCGGGGCTGGGCCTGGTTGGCGGTGCGCACGCTGCTGGGACTTATCCCGAGAAGCCCATCGAGGTTATCATCCCATGGTCGCCTGGTGGAATGACGGACACCACAGCCCGGGCAATCCAACCTTTGCTCGAGAGGAGTCTTGGACAGCCTCTCGTCATGACGAACATGCCAGGGGCTTCAGGTGCCATCGGCACCGACTACGTGTACAAGAAGAAGGCCGACGGTTATACGATTCTCTTCTCTGCTGAGACGCCGGCAGGCGTCATGCAGGTCATGGGGCTTGCCGATCTCAGCTTCGCGCAGTTTGAGCCGATAATGATCCTCACACAAGGCGTGCCGACAATAACGGTCCACAGGGACGCCCCGTGGAAAACCGTCAAGGAGCTGCTGGAAGACGCCAAAGCGCACCCAGGGGTGATCACCGGTGCGTCTTCCGGCCCTGGGGCAAGTGCGCACATAGCGTCCTTGATGCTGCAGAAGTACGCAGGTATACAGCTGACGATGGTGCCGTTCGCGGGTGGCGGTCCCGCCGTGACTGCGGCGCTCGGCAGACACGTGAGCGTCACGTTCCAGAGCCTACCGGAGGTAATAGACCATGTTCGCGCGGGCAACTTGAGGATCCTTGCGACGTTCACGAATGAACGGACTTCGTTCACACCGGACGTGCCCGCCCTTGGAGAAGAGGTGCCTGAGCTTCGCCAGGTCCTGCCCTGGGGCACCTTCTATGCGATCGTGGTGAAGAAAGGCACGCCACCCGAGATTGTCAACAAGCTCCGTGATGCAGTAAGGCAGGCCGTGAACGATCCCAAGTGGAAGCAGTTTGTCGCGCAGACGTACTCGGTTCCGCTGAACCTCGAGGGAGAGGCTGCCACCAAATTCATCGATGAGTGGGCATCGGTGACAAGCTGGTTGTTGTACGAGGCTGGAGCGGCCACGGCTTCGCCTGAGAAGTTCGGTATCCCGAAGCCGTAGTTCATGCTCGGAATAGAGGTGTAGTAACACTCGACGGGCGGGGATGGGGCGCCGGACCCTGCTGCCCGCCCCGCCCACACCTCTTTGGTCAGTCAGCGTGGGAGACGAGGAGTCTCTCGCATTCGTCCTACTTGTCCCGCTGAAGTCGTCCAAGCAATGGGCCGGGTTCGGAGGAGGTTGGGCTTGTGAAAGCAGACAAAAGGGATTTCGTCAGCGGGGTCGTGTTGCTGTTATTCAGCGCGTTCATTATCGTAGAGGCTCGGAAGCTGCCTCTCATGGGAGCGTGGCAAACCAGCCCCGGACTATTCCCGACTTTCGTCGGAACGTGTCTTGCCCTTTTCAGCACAATGCTGATAGCTCAAAGCTTCAGGGCTAAGGAACAGCGGCCGGGGCTGGTCATCAAGCGGGAAGTGGCGTACCGCTTCCTTGGGATCGGTGGCATCTTCGCTGCGTATGTTCTGCTACTGCCGTACATCCATTTCTTTTGGGCCAGCGCGGCGTTCCTGTTCGCCCTCATGCTTTTCTTGAAAGCGGGCAAGCCGCTCACTCTCGCAGTGATCTCGGTCCTTTCGGCTTTCATTGTGCAGTACGCCTTCACGACTTTCTTCAGGTTGGTGCTGCCGTAGGAAGACCTGCTGCACGGGACGCGTAACGCAGACAGGTGGAGGTGTGTCTTGTGAGAGCTATTGTGGTTCATAAGCCCGGTGACCTGCGCATAGACGAAGTTCCCAAACCTACGGTATCAGCAGATGATGTACTCATTCGTGTGCGCGCCGTCGCGGTTTGCGGCACAGACTTTCATATCCTGAAAGGACACAGGGTGGTTCCGCTCCCGAAGATTCTGGGCCATGAGATGGCGGGGGACATCGTTGAGGTCGGCGAGTCGGTGACCGCCCGCAAGGTCGGAGAGAAGGTGACGGTGGAGCCCAACTACAGCTGTGGAAAGTGCAGACTTTGCAGAACGGGGAAATACAACATATGCCGCGCGAAGAGAACCATGAGTTTGAACATCGATGGGTGCTTTTCGGAATACGTGGTAGCTCCCGCGGAATATGTGTGGCCCCTTCCCGAAGACATGCCCTACGAGCGAGGTGCTCTCGTTGAGCCTACAACCATAGCTTACCATGCCGTTCAACGCGCACAGCCCCGAGTGGGAGACGTCGTGCTCGTGCTGGGGGCGGGGCCAATAGGGCTCCTGGTGCTTCAGCTTGCGAAACTGCAGGGGGCCAAGGTCATTGTTGCAGACCAGTTCAAGAACAGGTTGGATCTTGCCAGCAGATTCGGGGCAGACCATGTGATTGACTTCGCGCGCACGCCGACCCCGGATGCCACGAAAGCGCTCACGGATGGCACGGGGGCCGACATCGTGATCGACGCCACGGGCTCTCCGCACGGTTTTCAGGCAGCGCTAGACTCTGTGGCACCTGGAGGCAGAATCGCCATCGTGGGGCTCCCCAGCGAGCCCGCCAGCGTCAACGTCATGGCTCTCGCCCGGAATGAGGTGACCGTAGTAGGCTGCGTCACGTGCGTATTTGACTTCCCCACCGCTGTAGACCTATTGAACCGACGGAAGGTGGATGTATCACCCTTCGAGGCGGAGCGGTATCGCTTTGACGACGTTCACCTAGCGTTTGAAAACATCGAGAAGAAGACGGCGGTGAAACCAGTCCTGATTCTTTAGTGGTATGCCATAGCGTCTGCCCGGTAGCCGCGAGACGGCGTGTTAGTTCAAGACAGGAGGCTGGCAGGTGTGCACGGGCAGGAGGCAGACAAGGAGGCTTGCACTTGATGAGACCACGTATAGCAGTATTCGGCTTGGGTCACGGCATGAAACACGCGACGGACTTGACCCAGACGCCTTATGGTGAGTTGGTCGCGATCTGCGATCGAAATCCCGAGAAGGAACAGGCGGCGAAGAGGCTTGGTGCAAGGTTCTACACGAACTACCGAACCTTGCTCGACAATGAAAAGCTCGATGGTGTCATCGTCGCTCTCCCCAACGACGTTCATCTTGACGCCGGACTGGAATGCGCCCGCCGTGGGCTCCACATCTTGATGGAGAAACCCATCGCGCCGACGCTGGAGGAAGCGGACGAGCTGATCGAGGCCGTGAACCGCTCCGGGGTGAAGATGCTGGTTGGACACCACAGAAGGTTCTCATCGAAACTACGAGCGGTGCGCGAAGTCATCGCCAGGGGAGAGATCGGTGAACTCGTTGGCGTAAGCGTCACTTGGGCAATGAGGAAACCTGACGACTATTACACAGGAAAGAAACGGTGGCATGCCAAGGCAGAGCAAGGCGGCGGGCCCCTTCTCATCAACGTGGTGCACGACGTCGATGACTTGAGGTTCACATGCGGGGAGATCTCGAGCGTGTTCGCGTACGTCGCGAACAAGATCCGCGGCGTGGACCCTGAGTTTACTGCAGAGGATACCGTCGCCATCTCTCTCACCCTTGCGAGTGGAGCACTAGCCACCATATTCGCAACCGACACGGCGCCTTCGCTGTGGGCTTATGAATGCACCGCTCAGGAGAATCCAGCCTTCTGGCCCAGCAACGAGAGCTGCTATCTATTCTTCGGAACGAAGGCCGCAATAGCGTTCCCGAGAATGCTGCGAGTATACTACCCAGGCCCTGGAGAAGGCCACTGGATGACTGCCCCTCGTGTCGAACGCATAGAGGTTCCCTACGCCGACCCAATGACAGAGGAGCTCGCCCACTTCTGCAGGCTAATAACGGGGGAGGACACCGAGATAGTAACCCCTGGTCAGGACGGGCGTAGAACGCTTGAGATCATCTTGGCTGTCAAAGAAAGCGCGAAGACCGGCAGGCCGGTCGCGGTTTGACGCGGAGGCGACGTGGCCGCTCCGAATGACGGGAGGTGAGGTACCGGATGAAGGCGTATGACCGTCCTCTCGCGCGGCTTCCCGTGAAGGTGGGCGATGTGGTGATCGGGGGGCCTGCCCCAGTAGTGTGCGTACCCGTGGTTGCGAGAACCACGGACGAGGCCGTGAAGATCGCGAGAGAGGCCGCATCGTCGGGCGCCGACATGATTGAGATGAGGGCAGACTACATCGACGGCCTCAGCCCCGGGAACGTAGGCGAGTTGCTGGCTGCGGTCGCCGGGTCTGTGTCGCTGCCGATGATCTTTACGAACCGGCTCTGGGCTGAAGGTGGAGCCCGACAGGTCCCTGAAGTCGAGCGGGTCGACAGCCTGTTAGCTGCAGTGGAGTGCGGCGGGGTCGCGGTCGTGGACATAGAACTTGCCACTGAGCCCCGTCTGAGGAGCCGAGTCGTGGAGGTTGCAGCAGCACGTGGTGTAGCTGTGATCGTCTCGTACCACAACTTCACAGCCACTCCCCCGAAACGGGAGATCTTGGGGATCGTCCAGGAGGAAGCGAAGGCTGGGTGCAGCATAGTCAAGTTTGCGGTGACCCCCAGGGATCCTCGACACGTTTTGACGGCTTTGGACGCTACTTGGGAGGCCAAACAGATGACCGGGCTACCCGTGATATCCATGAGTATGGGCCCGATTGGCAAGTTCTCCCGGGTGATTGGACCCCTGTACGGGTGTGACTTGACTTTTGCGTCCCTAGGCCGAGCATCTGCTCCGGGCCAGATCGACGTGAGCGAGATACGGTACCTTCTGAACAGCCTGACCTCAACGTGATCGCGGACGGAGAATGGGTGGCTAGGCGGAACTGGCATGTTTCTGAGACTGTGGAGGTGTTGTGGCAGTGAGGTGTCAGGTGCTGTACGGACCGCGAGATCTGAGGCTCGAGAATAGGCCCGAACCGACGCTTGGTGACAGAGACGTGCTGATAAAGGTTCGCACGGCGGGGTTATGTGGCTCGGACTTCCATCGTTACATGGGGCACAGGCAGATTCCCGGTCCACTCGTGCTTGGGCACGAGTTCTCCGGTGATGTGTCCGGCGTGGGGAAGTCCGTCACACGGTTCAAACCCGGAGATAGAGCAACCGTCCAACCCAATTTCGGGTGCGGCGAATGCAGCATGTGCAGATCCGGAAGGGAGAACCTCTGTAAGGAACGTCTCGGGCTTTCTGTCAACATAGACGGGTGTTTTGCGGACTATGTCGCCGTTCCCGAGGGCTATGCCTGGCACGTCCCGCAAGGGCTCTCCTACGAGCAAGCCGCGATTGCGGAGCCCCTTGCCGTAGCGGTGAGAGCTGTCAAAAGGGCGCGGGTGGCCGCAGGAGATACGGTCGTGATCCTCGGGGCTGGCCCTGTCGGCCTGCTAGCCCTCCAGGTCGCCAAGGCCTCTGGGGCGTCTGTGGTGGCAGTCGATGTCATCGCCTGGAAACTCGAGCTGGCAAGGAATCTCGGCGCCGACGCCTCGATCAGCGGAAACGGAGATGACATTCTGACCGCTCTTGAGGAGGCTACTGGGGAGAAGGGCGCCAGGGTGGTAATCGAGACCGCTGGCGTGCCTTCGACCGTTGAATTGGCGCTTCGGCTCGTTTCTCCAGGGGGCAGGGTGATTCTCGTCGGCCTTGCCCAGACAACCGCGCAAGTTATCCCAGCCCAACTCGTGTCGAACGAAGTGGAAGTGCTGGGTTCGTACATATACACCCATGATGAATTCGGCGCGGCTTTGAGGCTCGCGGAACGCAGGATCGTGAACGTGGATGCCATCGTTTCCCATCGATTGCCCTTCGACCGGTTGGCGGAAGCGTTTTCCATACTCGAGCGGGGCGAGGGGTGCAAGGTTCTCATAGAGATGTGAACTCCTAGACCAAGTCGAAGGTGGCGCAGCTGGCACACCGCTTAGGATCTAGTAGTCAGGCCACGAACGATGGTGAGAAAGAGGGGAATGCCATGCGATTTGACGAGACGACGGTCCTCCTCAGGAAGGAAAACGGCACTGCAGTAGTAACGCTCAATCGGCCTGAAGTCCTCAACGCCATGGACGATGCCACGATGAGGTTGCTCAAAGACACTCTGGAAGACCTCGCAGACGACGCGTCGGTGCGCGTTCTGATCATTACTGGGGCGGGAGACCGGGCATTCTGCGCTGGATCGGATATCAAGGAGCTTTCGACGATGGATGCGGAGAGGATGAGATATCATTCGCTCCTTGGGCAGGGCATAAACCGCATCATCGAGTCCATGCCGAAGCCGGTGATAGCTGCCGTAAACGGTTATGCGGTGGGTGGCGGATGTGAGCTGGCGTTGGCATGTGATATCAGGATCGCCTCTAGAAGTGCGAAGTTCGGATTCCCCGAGGTCAACGTGGGGTCTGTGGCAGGAGCTGGAGGGATCTACAGGCTTGCGCGCATCGTGGGGGTAGGTATCGCAAAAGAACTGCTCTTGTTTGGGAACATCATAGACGCGGAGGAGGCGTACAGGCTGAATCTCGTGAACCGTCTCGTTCCTCAGGGAGAGAGCCTCAAGGTGGCCATGGAAACGGCGACCGAGTTCCTGAAGAAAAGCCCTGTCTCAGTCCAGCTAACGAAGGCGTGTGTCAACAAAAGCTTCGACGTGGATTGGGAGACCGGAGCACTGCTCGACTCCCTCACCAACGCATTCTGTGGAACTACTGAGGAGTTCGTGAAGGCGACAAGAGCTTTCCTGAACCGGAAGGGCAAATAGCGATACCTCAGCATACCCGCGCGTCTGCGCGGTTGTCGGGTGTCTTTGCGGCTTGACCAGTGGCCTGCCGGTGAACGCCCGGCGACCGAGGAAGGGGACGGAATGCCATGCCAGACAAGGTCCTGGCAGCCAGCGAGGCTGTCAAGCTCGTGCAAGACCGAGACACCGTCGTGGTGGTTGGCTCTGGTTGGGGCGTCATGGAACCGTCGTTGCTCCTGCAGGCTCTTCAGGACGGATATGCTCAGACAGGACACCCGCGAGATCTCACACTGGTTCATATCGTAGGCCTGGGAAACAGACAAGGCGGCGGCGCAGACCGATTTGCCATTCCAGGCTTCGTCCGTCGGGTCATTGGAGGGCACTGGTATTGGAGCGAGAGCCTTTGGAAGATGGCCTGTGCGGACGAGATCGAAGCGTACAATCTGCCTCAGGGGGTAATGTCTCATCTGATGAGACAGATCGCGGCTGGAGGCCCTGGGGTCGTTACCAAGGTCGGGATGAGGACCTTCGCGGACCCAAGGGTCGAGGGTGGAAAGCTCAACAAAGCGGCGAAGGAGGACCTTGTAAGGGTCATCACGATCGAAGGCGAGGAGTATCTTCTATACAAGGCGTTTCCAGTTACCGTGGCGCTCATTCGTGGAACTACCGCTGATGAACAAGGGAATATCACGTTCGAGCACGAAGGCGTGTGCCTGGACGCGCTGGCGGCAGCTCAGGCGGCAAAGAACTGCGGCGGCAAGGTGCTGGCTCAAGTCAAGCGGGTTACGCAGACAGGAACGCTGATGCACCCCATGATGGTGAAGGTCCCGGGAATCCTGGTAGATGCGGTTGTAGTGGATGAAAACCAGTGCCAGACGAACGGCATTCATTTCGACCCGAGCTTGTGCGGTGAAACCCGTCGGCCAATGGGGACCACTCCTCCGATGAAAATGAGCGAGCGCAAAGTGATAGCGCGCCGGGCCGCCATGGAGCTCCGACCAGGCGCAGTCATAAACCTAGGGTTCGGCATGCCGGACGGGGTTGGGCTGGTGAGTGTGGAAGAAGGAATCGCAGACCTGATCAACCTCACCATCGAGCTCGGGCCTATCGGGGGAATCCCTCTACTGGGGAGGGACTTCGGCGTAGCGCGAAACCCCCTTGCCATAATAGACCAGCCAAGCATGTTCGACTTCTACCACGGCGGGGGGCTGGACATCGCGTTCCTTGGGTTCGGCGAAGTGGATCGGACGGGAAACGTGAACGTGAGCAAGCTTGGGGGTCGGATCATCGGGTCCGGAGGCTTCGTCGACATCTCCCAGAGTTCGAGGAAGGTTGTGTTCTGTGGAACCTTCACCGCGGGCGGCATCGAGGTGAACGTGTCGGATACAGGACCCAAAATAATCCAGGAAGGACGGATCAGGAAGTTCGTTGAGGCTGTGGACCAGATCACGTTTAGCGGGGAATACGCGCGAGAACGCGGGCAGCGCGTGCTCTACGTGACCGAGCGGGCCGTCTTCCAGCTTCGGCCTGAGGGGCTGACGCTTGTCGAGGTCGCCCCGGGTATCGACATAGAGCGGGATATCCTAGAGCAAATGGAGTTTCGACCTATCATCGCGGCTGACGTCAAGACCATGGACAGGCGCTTGTACCGGCAATCTCCGATGGGCCTGAAGAGGGACCTAACGGAGCAGTGAGACTCGTCGGCCGTCGATCGAACCGAGATCTCGTGAGGGGTTCAGGATGAAACTCAGACGTCGCCGGAGTTTCATTATGGAAATGGTACGCGCTGGGGTTCTATCCTCTCCTGCACTCATACTGACATACTGATGGATGGGATTGGATGCTGCTTTGAGTGCTCAAGGACGCAACGGTGTGGCGCTAAGCTGATAATGCGAACTCTTGCGATGTAGCCTAGAACGCTTCGACCACGAGCGACAAAGCTGGCACGCGTGTTGCTAGCTAGAGATGCAGACTGAGCGGGTGATAAGCAATCCCCGGCGTGGCCCCTGCGAAGGGGAGCGTCCCTCCAGTAACCATATGGCGCCGTATGGTCTGCGGGAGGCACTCAAGCCCGCCGCGCGAGGTTCGACGTGAACGGGTGGGGGAAAGAGCGAAGGAGGATGGAGCGATGTTCGACCGTACCAGGAACTACATGAAGAAACTCGGGTTGCCTACTCAAGACGCGTGGGATCTTCCTACATCTGCCATGCGCTTTCCAGACGGGGCCAGCTTCAGAATAGAGGTTCCGACCGTCAACACGGCTGATGCCATGAAGGCTTTGCTCGAGGAAGCAGACAAGTACGGCGTCGTGATCAACCGAGTGGACGAGACATACGGCATATTCAGGCACACCACACAGGAACTCAAAGAATACATAGCAATAGCCAAGGACTGGGGTGTAGAACTCAACCTCTCTGTCGGCCCACGTGCAACGTATGACACAGGGGCTACTGTGCTTTCGCCACAGGGCGTCCGTATTAGCTACAGGCTACGGGGCATGGAACAGGTAGTAAGAGCGGTGGAGGATGTGAAGAGAGTTGTTGACCTGGGCTGCAGAGGGATCCTCGTTTATGATGAAGGCCTTCTGTGGGTGCTGGCCCAGATGAAGAAGGACGGAGAATTGCCGGCCGATCTCCATCTGAAAGTGTCAGCGCACTGCGGGCACTGCAATCCCGCGTCGTTCAAGGTTCTCGAAATGCTCGGCGCTGACTCGATAAACCCGGTCCGCGACCTTCAGTTGCCGATGATCGCGGCACTCAGGCAGGCGACAAAGCTCCCCATCGATTGCCACACGGACAATCCACCAGGCTCGGGTGGTTTCATCAGAACGTATGAAGCGCCCGAGATGGTGAGGATCGCCGCGCCCATCCACCTCAAGTGTGGGAACTCGGTGGTGGCCGGTCACGGTCAGCTGACCAGCGCGGAAGACGGGCGCCGGATGGCCCACCAGGCCGTCATCGTGGTCGAGACTGTGAACAAGTACTATCCGGAGGCTGTCCAGTCCGAGAGGGGCACTCCAGACATGGCGGTGCCGGTATAGGATGCGGGCGAAGCGGGTGCAACTCACAGACGTTTGCGTAGCGCACTGATTATCCCTAGAAGGCCCACCAATGAGCGGCAGTTGATACAGGGGTGATATGACCCAACCTGGAGGGTGGGAATATGGACCTTAAAGAGCAGGCACTGGAGCTGCATTCGACGTACAGGGGAAAGGTCGAGGTAACCAGCAAAGTACCGTTGAAGAACAGGCAGGATCTTAGCCTCGCTTACACTCCCGGCGTGGCGGAGCCGTGCCGCGTGATCGCGCGAAACCCGGATGCCGTTTATGAGTACACCGCGAAAGGGAATCTAGTAGCAGTCGTCTCCGACGGTACGGCTGTGCTTGGCCTGGGAAACATCGGTGCGAAGGCTGCGCTCCCAGTGATGGAAGGCAAGGCGGTTCTATTCAAAGCTTTCGCCGGAGTGGACGCGTTCCCAATTTGCATCGATTCGCAGGATCCTGACGTGATAGTGGAAGTCGTCAGCAACCTTTCCCCTACCTTCGGGGGCATCAACCTTGAAGACATTGCAGCGCCCAACTGTTTCTACATCGAGCGTCGCCTCAAGGAGAGGCTGGACATCCCCGTGTTCCATGACGACCAGCACGGCACCGCGGTTGTCGTGTTCGCAGGCCTGACAAACGCTCTTAAGGTCGTGGGCAAGAGGCTCCAAGACGTCAGGATCGTCATGAACGGCGCGGGAGCGGCAGGAATCGCGGTATGCAAGTTGCTGCTTGCGGCGGGCGCGGGCGAAGTGACGCTATGCGACCGCAAAGGGGTGATCTATGCCGGGCGGCCGCATGGGATGAATGCCGCAAAGGAAGAGATAGCGGCGGTGACTAACCCGAGGGGGATCAAAGGCTCGCTGACCGACGCTATAGCAGGAGCCGACGTGTTCATCGGCGTGTCATCCGCGAGCGTACTGAACTCGGAGATGGTCAGGAGCATGAATGATCGCGCAATCATCTTCGCGCTTGCCAACCCAGACCCTGAGATTCTACCGGATGACGCGAAAGCCGCCGGGGCGGCAGTGGTGGCCACGGGCAGGTCTGACTACCCGAACCAGATCAACAATGTCCTGGGCTTCCCTGGGATTTTCAGGGGCGCTCTGGACATGCGGGCCACCGACATCAACGAGGCCATGAAAATAGCCGCGGCCGAAGCTATCGCAGGGCTTATCGAACGTCAGGACCTACGTGCCGATTACGTCATTCCTGCGCCGCTCGACCCAAGAGTGGCTCCGGCTGTTGCTGCCGCCGTGGCCCGGGCCGCGATGGAAAGCGGCGTTGCCCGCGTCGAAATGAACCCTGAGAGTGTTGCGGAGCGATGCCGTTCACTGGCTAGCATATGAAGCCCGGCCTCCGGTCTCGGGAACAGAGGGCCGTGTTGGTTCAAGAGCCGGAAGTCACCACGGAGGTGTTGGGTTTGAACATTGTGGTTCGGGTCGACATGTCAGCCGGTACAGTGGCTAGGGAGAGAGCTATCTCAGGCTATGAAAAGCTTGGAGGCAGGGGGCTGACGTCAAGGATCATCCTGGACGAAGTCAGGCCGACCGCGGACCCTCTGGGGCCCCACAACAAGCTGGTCATCGCCCCTGGCCTTCTGGCTGGGACCACAGCCTCGAGCTCGGGGAGGATCTCCGTTGGTGCCAAGAGCCCGCTAACAGGAGGGATTAAGGAGGCGAACGCGGGTGGAACCGCCGGCCAGAAGCTTGCGCGATTGGGCATAAAGGCGATCGTGGTCGAGGGACGGCCTGGCGACGGGAGACTGTATGTCCTCAGGGTTGCCAAGGATACGTGCGAGCTCACCGATGCGAGCGACCTCAAAGGGCTGGGCACTTTCGACACGGTGAAGCGCCTCCTCGAGGAATACGGCAGAGACGTGGGTGTCATGGCAATAGGCCAGGCGGGCGAGATGTGCATGGCGGCGGCCTGCGTTGCGGTCTCCGACCCCGACGGCAGGCGCAAGTTTGCGGCGCGGGGTGGTCTTGGCGCTGTCATGGGGTCCAAAGGGCTGAAGGCCATCGTGGTGGATGACCGTGGCACAGAGGCAGTCAGGTATGCAGACCGGGATGCGTTCCTCGCCCTGTCCAGGGACTTCGCGAAACAGTTGATGGACAATCCGAAACTTGGCAAGAACTACAAGCTGTACGGGACAGCTGGAATCGTCAACGCTGTGAACGCCATCGGTGCGCTTCCAACGCGCAACTTCAGCTGTGGGCAATTTGAGCACGCGTCGAAGCTGAGCGGCGAGACGTTGCATGACACTACTGCGGCGAGAGGAGGCCAAACCGGGATAGGGTGCATGCCTGGATGCCTGATCATGTGCTCCAACGTGTACGTAGATGCGTCCGGCAATGAGTTGGTCTCCACTCTCCAATATGAGAATATCGCACTTCTCGGGTCCAATTGCTGCATCGGCAACTTAGATGACGTGGCCACCTTGAACGGCCTGTGCAACGACTACGGGCTCGACGCCATAGAGATGGGTGCGACCCTTGCGGTGGCCATGGAGGCGGGCATCGTGCCTTTTGGCGATTCCGAAGGCGCTGCGAGGTTGCTGCGCGAGGTTGGTGAGGGAACGGTCCTAGGCAGGGTTCTGGGTCAAGGAGCGCTCCTGACAGGGCGCGTGCTAGGTGTCCGCAGGGTGCCCCACGCCAAGGGGCAGGCCATGCCAGGGTATGACCCGAGGTCTTTGAAAGGTAATGGTGTGCTCTACGCGACATCTCCGATGGGCGCCGACCACACGGCCGGCAACGCGTTCGGCTCAAGAGACAAGGTCAACCAGCTCCGTCCCGACGGCCAGAAGGAGCTGTCCAGACGGCTTCAAATAGATGCGGCGATGCTTGATACGATAGGCATGTGCATTTTCGCGAGGCCGCCACTCCTTTCCAATCGGGAGACGGTGCCGGCGATGCTGAACGCGAGGTACGGCTGGAGGCTTACAGCTCAGGACGTCGAGGAAATGTCGAGAGAAGTCTTGAGGGTCGAGAGGGAGTTCAACCGGCGGGCAGGTTTCACCGAAGCGCACGACAGGCTGCCCGAGTGGTTTGAGGAGGAGCCTCTGCCTCCGCATGGGACGGTGTTTGACGTTAGTTGCGCAGACCTTGACAGCGTGCTCGACGTCTAGGTGAGGGTGACACTAGGTTTCCCTCCTCTTCCACTGCCGGTGGGTGCGGGGTTGCCGGTGTTGCGCCAGGGGACGGCGCCCCAAGCGGGGCGCCCTTTGAGGGGGCAAACCTCGTATGAGCGAGACCATCACGGTGAGCCTGACCTTACATGCCGTGCTGCGAGACATCACGGGCAGACACGATAGGTTCCCGGTCGTGCTCAAGCGGGGGAGCAGAGTGTCTGATCTCATTCATGCGGTCGGCCTACGTGAAGACGACGCGGGCATGGTTGTCATTCGGGGCCGGCTGGTCGATCATGATTGCGTGTTGTGTGACGGGATGGAGGTCGACGTCTTTCCACCCTTGTCAGGAGGCTAGGACGTCAGGGGGGTGGGACGACGCGGTCGTCGCGGTGCCAAGGACCCCGTCACGCCCATGGAGCTGAGTCGGGCCCTTTACACGAACTGGCCGTTATCATGTGGTGGATCGTAACCTTCACGTCAAGGAGGTACGGCTGCCAGGGGACGATCTGGGGGCTGTCCAGGGGCTTCCCCCATGGCGTAGAGCGCAGTCATGCTACCGTCCTTGACTTTTTCAATCTGCCATGAGTACCTCGTGAACCATTTGAGGGCCTCTCGATCGACATGGGGTAGCAAGGAGTACAACCGTTTTGAGCTAATGCCAGGGTGCTCCTTGATGCATTGAAGGGCCCCCTCTGCAGCCTCCTTGCACTTCATTATCCACGCACTTGTCTCATCATACTGCTCAGGGTCCATTGCACCGGCCTCAAGAACGGAGTGTACGACACGGATGGCATCGTCCCAACGCCCAAATCGCATGCAGACATTGGGCAGTTCATCTCTGCAAGGGATGCAAGGCGGGACCTCTATGTGTTGCAGGCGCCAGTGAGAGATCGCGTCAGGCAATGCTCTAAGACAGTCCTCAACGACCCGGAAATACCCAGACGGTGTCGTGGACACGTCAGGGCTACGCGACGGACTGTTTGGTCTCGTTCTGATTTCTCTCTGTGATAGCCCATCTCCTTTCGCAGCCCGCAGGACTAAGATATCCGACGCAGCAAGCACGGCGAGCCAAGGCGGTTGCCCAACCGCCCCTGCTGTATGCTGTATGGACTCCAGGACGCGTCGCCCAACCGGACACCAAACGGTGAGCGTCGCCCCAGGGACGTATAGCGTGGGTGTTCAGAAGGAGGGCTACGTTCCGCAGGTGAAAGCTAGTGTGGTTGTGACGTCCGGCAAGACTACTCAGGTGGACTTCAGCCTGAGAAAGGCGAAGATACTGGTCTACGATGATGGCGAGCACCATTTCGCGACGGAAGCGCTGACGAACCTCGGATATCCGTTCACGGAAACCAATGACTTCACGGCTTTCAACGATGCGATGGCCGCTCAAGGGTGGCAGCTCATAGTAGTGGATAACCCCTCGGACTCCGACACGGACTTCTTGACCAATATCGAGAATTTCGTCAAGGCAGGAGGACATCTTGCCATATCCACATGGCAATCTGATTCGTCCCCGGCTCATACCCTGTGGGGAACGCTCGGGTCAACGTCAGGTGCAGCGCCAGACGGTGACGTATATCCGATCTACAGATGGGTGGCGGCGCACCCCATCTTTAGCACGCCGAACGATGTGCCCGACTTCACAGCGCTCTCAGACGCATGGTACGGCGTCTCGGGGCCGAGCAACAGGCAGAAGAGTAGAAGGCACCTCGACGCGGTAGGGACACACAGATCGCTTGAGAGCCCCCGGGCCTACGGTTGGGGTTCGCGGATGAGCGCAGAAGGGCAAGGGCCTGCAGCCCTTGCCCTTTCTGGTAACGTGGTCAAGGTTATCGAGTCTGTGGTTCCGTATTTCCGAACGCTCGGCGGTCTATATCCCTTCACGCTCCCCGGCATCGATCTCAGCGTGCCTGGTCCAGTTACGCAGTGACTCCCTTGATACCCGATGTCTCTCGCAATCTAAGCCATATGCTTCCCGCTCTCGCGTATCAGGCAGACTGCCTCTGCCCTGAACTGTGGCAGACATGGTGGTTTCGTCTGTGGAATGTGCCCACAAGACCAGATCAAGCCCACCCCGCGCTCTAGTGAAGAGGTCTTCACGTCCAGGCAGGAGCACATCGCGTCGGTCATGTCGTGGGGCCAGCCGTGGACTAACAGCGGTCCCCTGAGCGCTTGCGGATGCCCTTCCAAATAGGCGAAGAATATGGAACTACTGGAAGGATTTCGACACATCGCTGGAGAAAGCCTATGTCCGATTTCATGAAGATGCGTCTATAGCCTGGTGTCTCTCTTGGAGGAGCGCAAGTGAGCGAGTCCACCAAGAAGACGAGTGTATGCGGTTGACGCGGGGGGAGCCCAAATGAAGTTCTTGCACACTGCCGATTGGCAGTTGGGGATGAAGGCAGTCCATGTGGCGGAGGCGGCGGATCAGGTCAGGAAGGCCAGGTTGACCACGGTTGAGCGGATCATGGAGCTCGCCCGCGAGGAAGACGCGGACTTGATCATCGTTGCGGGCGATCTCTTTGAGGACAATCACGTGCATAGAGACCTCGTGGAAGCGGTCGTCCGGTGTCTGTCAGCCTCGCCGACGGATGTGTACATAATCCCCGGAAACCACGACCACTTCGGGGCCGACTCCATCTACCAGTCGAGGCTCTTCGCCAATCTCCCCGAGCACGTACACGTGCTGACTGAGCGAAAGCCCGTGGAGCTTCCGCCCCTCAACTGCGTCCTGTTTCCGTGCCCGGTGACCCAGAAGTTCACCATGATCGACCCTACGGAGTGGATTCCGGAGGAAGGGTATGAGGGCAGGATACGCATAGGTATTGCGCACGGCTCACTCGAAGGCGTCGGTTCGCAGACAGGTTCGCAGGGTGACAACCCCATCGCCTTAGGCACTCAGCAGAAGAAGAGGCTGGACTACCTAGCTTTAGGCCATTGGCACAGCGTGCGTCAGTGTTCAGAGAGAGTGTTCTACAGCGGCACCCCTGAACCCACAGCCTTCAACGAAAGAGATAGCGGCAATGTGCTCCTCGTCGAGATAGATGGCCCGGGTGCGCTGCCGAGAGTCCGCTCGAAACCGACGAGGCATCTCACGTGGCTCGAACGTTCCACTGAAGTCCATGAACCATACGATGTCGCCGTTGCTTCCTTGCGCCACGACCTGGAAAGCATCGCGAACCCGGAGCGGACGCTTCTGCGCGTGCACGTGGCGGGCTCTCTCTCGGCAACGGGATATGAGGAGTTGCACAGGGTCGCCGATGCGTTGAGCGGGCGTTTCCTGTACTTCGAGTTGAGAGAAGAGAGGCTGTCACCTGAGGTGTTGACGGGAAGGCTGGAGGAGTTCGCGCGAAGTCACCCAGTCACGGGCGGAGTGTTCGCTGACCTCAGAGCTCTTCTCGCAGACGCGGAGGGCAGGAGCCTTGACGCCGACGCGCAGATGACTGCCACGAGCCTTCCTGAACTCCGCAGGATTGCGGAGGAATCGATTCCGCCGAACGACGAAGAACGCACGCTCGGCAGAGAAGAGATAACGGCAGCGTTGCTTGAGCTGGCGAGAGCGCTCGGGGAGGTGGAAAGATGAGACTGCTGTCCATCGAGGTAAAGGGGTGCAAGTGCTTCAGGAACAGGGTCAGACTCGATGACATGGACCCCGGAATCAACGTGATCTATGGTCCCAACGAGTGCGGGAAGAGCACGCTGATAATGTCCCTCGCCAGGGCTCTCTTCGACAAGTGCACCACCGTCGCCCGGGAGATCGAGGAAATGCGCCCATGGAACACCCGGCTGGCACCGGAGATCGCCGTGGAACTCGTCCTCGACAAGCAGTACAAGCTAGAGAAGGGCTTTCTCGATAACCCGTATGCCAGACTATACGAGATGACGGACAACGGCTATCAGCTGTTTGCCGACGGCGATCGCGCCGAAGCGGCGATAAGAGAAATGCTCGGCAGCACTCTGCCTGGAAGAGGACCGACCAAGCTCGAGCACTGGGGGATCGCTCGACTCCTGTGGTTTCCCCAGGACCAGCAGCGGTTCAGCAAGCCGACGCTGGAAGGGAGCTTGCAAGATCGGCTGAGCAGCATTCTTGGGGTAACCGGAATCGACGAGACGGAGGCGAAACTCATAGAAACCATAGGGCGTAGGTATGGCGACATATTCACCGAGAAACGCCGCAGCTACAGGGCGGGCTCAGACATCAAGGTCCTCATGGACGAGATCGATGAGACTGAGAAGGAGATCCGTGATACCGAGCATAAGTTGCAGGACATCGAAGAAGATGTGGCGCGTCTGGAGCGGTTGGCGACTGATATTCGGGATCTGGAGGAGCGTAAGCGGGACATTGAGAAAGAGCTTGAAGATATCAGCGCGAGTGTAGAGGAAGTCAAGCGGTTACGTGCGGAACTCAAGGTTGCTGAGACGGAGTTGGGGCGGCTCAACGAGAGGCACGCAGCTCTGTACAACGATAGGCAGGCCGTCAGGGACCTCAAGAAGGAGATCGGCCTCAGCGAGCAGGACATAGCCCACTTTGTGAGCGAGCTCAAGAGCGTCGATGATCTGGTGGCGAGCCTGGGACAGCGCGAAGTTGAATTGCGCGAAGAACTCGGTGCCGCGAAGGATCGTCTTGCGGCGGCACGCAACAAGCGAGAACAAAACCAGCAATTGTCCAAGGCTGTGGCGATGGCGGCCGAACTTAGCTCCATCAAGCAGAAGCTGGACAAAGTAGCGGACTTGACCCGGCAGCTTGACGAGGAACGAGAGCGACGCCGGTCGATGCTGGTTGTCAACAAGGGTGACTTGGAGAGAGCGCACAAACTCAACGAGAGCATACGTGACCTCGAGGCCAAGCTGCGCGCCACGGGGCTCACGTTGTCTGTGGAGGCAGAGCAGGAAGTAGACGTCTGCTGCTTTGTGGGAACGGGGAAGACGGAGAAGCAGAGCGCACGCGTTCACAAGGGCGAGAAGGCGGTGTTCGCCGGCGCGACCGAGGCGACGCTGCTGATACCTGGAGTGGTTTCCATCAGGGCAACCACGGGTGCCTCGGAGGTTGTGAACACCCAAACCGCTCTTGAAGCCGCCAAGAGAGAATTCCGAGAGCTGCTGGGCAGGTACGGCGTCCGGGATGTGGCGGCCCTCGAACAAACGAGGGTCCGGGCGCAGGCAGCGGACGACCGCATCTTGCATCTGCAAGAGGCGATAAAGGCCCTTGCCGGTGACAAAGAGGACAAGAGCGGGCTAGAGAAAGCCATCGCGACGATGGAGACCGCTCTCGATCACTTGCTCGAGGAACTTGAAATCGGGAAGGATCAACTGTCCGGCATACAAGTGCAGGAAGACGCGACGCTTAAGAACGAAGTGGCTCGGCTTGAAAAGGCCGTGAACAACCTCGAGACGGAGTTGAAGCGATGCAACGAATCGTTAATCGTTGCGAACAAGAAGAAGGCCGATATCGAAGTTAAGAGGGCAGGTGCGGAGCAGAAGCTGAGCAGTGCCAGACTCAATCTGGAGAGGCTGCTCTTGAAGTACAAAGGCGGGGAGAACGAGCTCGAGGAGATCTATGAGGCTGTCGGCCGCGACATCGATATCCAGAGACAAAAGGTCAACGGGATAAAGGCCAAGCTCCCAGATGAGATGGACGACCCCGAGAAGAAGCAGCAGCGCCTGCAGCGGGCACTCGAGAAGGTCAGCGAGGAACACAAGTCCGCCAGCATGGAAATGGCCAGAGTCGATGAGAGATTGAAGTCCGCCGGCGTGCAGGGGCTGTACTCGCAGAAAGCCCGCCTCGAGGAGAGGCTGGCCGTGAAGAAGCAGCGCTTGCAGCGTGAGAAGACGAGGGCAAAGGCCCTGAGTCTCCTGTGCAGCCTCTTCGAACTGAGACAGGCCAGGAGCAGCGAGGCTCTTGTAAAGCCGGTCGAGGACAAGATCACCGCCTACTTCGCAAGCGTTCGCGGCAAGGGCGGTGCCAGAGTCCGGTTCTCCAAGGACCTGACCCTGGACGACATCGAAGTGGACGGTAACCTCGTGGTGTCCGCGGATCTGTTCTCGGCCGGGGCTCGAGAACAGCTATACGTGGCGGCGCGTCTGGCAGTCGGCGAGATTCTCGCCCAAGACAACAGGTACCTGGTCGTTCTTGACGACGCACTGGTATTCACCGATCGCTACAGGCACGATCGAATGCTCGACCTGATCCAGAACGCGTCCAAGAGGCTCCAGATAGTCATCCTGACGTCGCATGCAGACAAGTTCGACGCGCTGCCCGCGAAGTTCTACGATTTGGAACAGCTGAAGGCAGGGGAAGTCCCTCGTCGTTGAACAGCGCGTGCTGCCGTACGCGGGCTTGGCGGCTGGGGATGGTCCGAGGATCTTAGTACGAGGGTAGGTGGCCTACCGCGGGAGAGCGAGGCTCGTTGGCAGCGGGCGCCGCTGCATGGACTTCGAGGGTTCGGCCATGCAGCTGTGAGACGGGCGACCCATGACAGGACATGACAGGAGAAGGGGGGGACGCTTGGTGTCATACTTCGAGCTCGTCAATTCATACGATGAGATCGTTGAGAATGTCCGGCAATTCAACGCTGACTTGTCGAGAGGAGAGCCCGGGATCACCTCCTTGTCCCTATTCCGCCACAGGTATTACATCCCTGAACTAGACGCCTTCGGACCTCGCAAGTTCATCGGGTACAAGAACATGCGCGCAACCCGTTACAACCACGGGCATAGCAAGGACGGAAGGGATACAGAAAAAGTGCTCCCGAGATGGTTCCTGAAGTTGCCTAGGGAGTCTGGCATCGGCAAGCAGCTCATGAGCAACCTCTGCAACACCTTGGCGGCATACGGCAAGTCCGTGCGCCGGGACGCGTGTATTCACGTCCCCAAGGAGTGGTTGAAGCACGAGAAATGACGGCAAGACCGAGCGCAGGCGCACGATTGGGCCATTGCCCTGGGGGCTTGAGCGCAGTCCCACGATTCAGGCGTAGCTCCGCCACCAACTTCGCGCTCCGGCCACCTCACCGGGAAAGCAGTAAGGCGGATATGCGAGATAGCGAAGGCACGAACATCGACGTGCGTCGTTTGTAATCGACGTATCGCTGGCCGAATTCCTTCTTCATATCTTGCTCCTCTTTTCGCGCGAGGCGATTACACCACTTCCAAGGTTGGCCACATGATCGACAGCGGCAGTGTCGCCCACTCGAGAAACATTCCGAGCGTGATGAGAAAAAAAGACGAACCCTGCATAGACTCCTGCGGGCTTGACTTGGCTCTTGCGATAGAACGAGACGAAGGCGCTGACACAGGCAGTCAAGTGAAGGGCTTGCCGAAGCCTTCGTTTTCAAGAGCGGGCCTGGTGTTCGGTCCGGAGAAGGCCATCGGCTCGTAAAAGTGCAGCCCATAGAAATGATTGGTGCCGAAGCCGGGATTTGAACCCGGACGGCCGTAATGGCCACTAGACCCTGAATCTAGCGCGTCTGCCATTTCCGCCACTTCGGCACTCGTTCTGCTGGGACCCCGATTCTGACCGCGGCCGTGTGCGCCACCGACCCAACAGGCCCAAAGCCGCGCCCCGCGTCGGGCTCCCGTATTCGCTTCTCGGGACTCCGTGGCACGAACACAAACCTCAGTTGTCTCGACCACGCACCCTGATGATAGCAGAGCATAGGCCGCATGTCAAGGCCAAAGGGCCAAGGCGCGCGAGCCTCTGTGTGGTCCGACCTTCTCTGTTGACCCCATACTCACCTGCAACAACTTTGCGTCAACGCCTGGAGGCGCCTTTCGGCTCTTTTCTTTGTTGGCCACGCGCTCATGTACAAGAATCTTGCACCGCCACCGCCCGGGGTGTGTCCCTTTGATCGACCTTGCAGTTACGCGCTTACACATGAGAACCTCACGTCGCCTCGTATCGTCTTGCCTCGCCGCCTCGGCTCACCGCACCGCATGGCACGGGCGCGGACCACCATGCAGCTTGCGCCGCGTGCCGTCGGCCGCGCCCATGCCCATGCCCCTGAGGTGTCGAGGTGGTCGCCCGAAGCTAGCTAGAACCGGTGCCTCACTTGTTCTTTGGTGCCTTCCGCTGCAGGGTTTCGAGGACCTCCGCGGCGCGGTCTGGTCTTACCCAAAGCAGCTTCAGCTGATCCCAGAATGTGGCCTGGAACTCGCCGCCCACGGTGTCATCGAGGTCTGCGAGGGCCACTCGACCTTGGAGGAGCTGGGCCACTTCCTTGTCCACGGGCGGGTATGAGTCGAGGTCCACGCGGGCGTAGGTGGCGATGTGCCCGCCCTTCGAGACCTGGATTTCCTGTCCCTTGGTGGCGAGGAATTTGAGGAGTGCCTTCGCCTCTTCCGGATACTTGGTATATGCAGGCACGAACGCGAAATCAGGTGCGAACACGATTCCCCTCGCGCCTGGGAGCGAGAACACACCGAGGTCGCTCGGGTCCTCTACCATACCGGTTATCCAGCTTCCCATGAAGTAGAGGCCGTAGTTGCCTTGCCACCAGAGCTCGAGGGCCTGCGTCCATTCGATGGGCTCGCTGAACCGTTTGGCCTGGAGGAGCGGGACGAGCCTTCCCTCGAAGATGCCCTTGACCACGGGGTCAGTCCACGCTATCGTGCCGGCAGTGAGCTCTTTGTGAAGCTGCGGGCCGCCGAAGGTAGCGATGAAATGCTCGGTGACATCTGACAACGGCCAGCCGACGCCATCCCCGCTCGCTATCGGTGCCTTGATGCCGGGGATCTGCGAGATCTTGTCAAGCAGCTTGTTGAACTCCTCCCACGTGGTGGGGACCGTAAGCCCATGCTTCCTGAAGAACGACTTGCGGTACCAGAATCCTGGCTTGACCTTGCCGGTATACACACCACCGTAGAGCTTCCCGCCGGATTTCACGGGGTCTAGGGCGCCAGGCAGGAAGTCCTCGTCGCGCAGAAGTCCGGTGACGTCGAGCACGTGCCCTTCTTCACCCTGTTTCGTGATGAACCATGCCCACATGAAGATGACATCGCCCGGCGCCGTCTTGGCGGCAAACTGCGCTGGCAACTGGGCTGCGAGGTCCTCAGCCCTGTAGATACGGTAGTCGACCTTGATGCCAGTCTCTTTCTCGAATGCCTGCAAGACCGGGAGGAATGCTTCCATCTCAGGACCGGACCAGCCAGATATGCATGTCAGCGTCTTGCTGGCCGCGGCAGAGACGGTTAAGGTCCCCAAAAGCAGCACCATCAGTACGCCAAACGCGACCTTCCTGAACATTCGTCATAGGCCTCCTCCCACCGTGGATTTCGATAACCTCTTCGAAATCGCGCGTCACTGCATGCCTAGTCCGTGTGCAACCGCCAACGTTTCAGCCCTATCGCGACACCACCCCCTGGCCCCATTCGTCTTGTCATCCGCACGACGTATCCAAACGACCTGGTTGTCGTCCGCGGCCCCGGACGCTCACCCTACGTTCAGCACCGACATGTGCAACCGGTTGAACGCACCCGCAGGGAACTGCCTCTAGCGAGGGCGCTTCATTGCGCGGCAGCTGTCGCCGCTGTTGCGCAATCGGTTGCACGTCCCGCTGCTAAGAATTCGCAACACTCGCGGAAAATCCTTCTTTTCTTGCGGATTACCGGAGGGAATCCACTAGTTCGTCCAGCCCGATCTCAGCCAGTGCAACCACATGGTCCGCGGCCCCGTAATAAACGAGTGCCCGGCCGTCTGCACGGCAGGTGGCCCCGCAAGCGAATACGACGTTGGGATAGAAACCGTGTGTTTCGTAAGGGGCTTTGGGGGATAGGAAGGGCTCGTGCGATCGGGCGATGATCCTGGTGGGATCGTCGAGGTCCAGGAGCAAGGCTCCGAGGGAGTACGCGTTGGTCCCGGGGGCCGCGCCGTGGTATATGGCGAGCCAACCGTGGGGCGTCTTGAGCGGAGGCGCGCCCGCCCCAATGCGCGCACCGTCCCAGGCGCCGCGACGCGTGCCTGCGAGGAACCGATGGTCGCCCCAGTGCATCAGATCATCCGAGAAGGCTAGCCATATCCCGGATGATCCGAACGGTTCCGAGTTCGGCCGGTGCATCATCACATAGCGTCCGCCTATCTTTTCGGGAAACAGAGCAACGTTCCTGTTCTCGGGGGGAAGGACGATCCCGAGGCGCCTGAATTCGGCGAAGTCACGGGTCTCAGCGAGCTCTACGCACACCCCGTGTTCGGAGACCGCCGAGAAGCTCACGATGAAGCGGCCGTCGGGGATTCGGGTGATTCGTGGGTCCTCGACGCCGTACGTTTCATACGGCGTGGCTGGGGCGAGCGCGGGACGCCTGTCTACCTGAAAACGACACCCGTCCCGGCTTCTCGCGATGCGTAGGTGCGACACCGATGTCAGGTACACCCGCCCCCTGTGCACCACCAGCCTCGGGTCCGACGCGTCTACATCCGGCGAGCTTCGGGGCAAGCTCACGACGCGCACCTCGCGGGAAGCCGGGTCGACGACGGGGACGCTCACGTAGCGGGGGTCGGTTTCCCGGGCCGCCTCTGCGACCCGCATCAGGAGAATCGTCTCTTCTCCTACCTGCGCCACTGCCGGGTTGAAGACCCCCACGACTTTCAGCGCTTCGGAACTTGGCGCGACATCGTCGGGACGGATGATGGGGTTGTGCTTGTATCGGGTAGCCTCCATAGAAACCTCCCACGGCAACCTCTCCGGGATTGGATATAACGATATGAACGACGCGGGCTCTCGAGAACCCAGACCAGTCGGGGGAGACAAGTCCGCGCGAAGGACACATTCAACGCCCGTCTGCGGAACCCTCCCGGCGGACCACGAGGATGAGGTATCCTCCGGGCATCCTCGCATTTCGACCACGCTGGATCGGGCCCGAGCGTGCCGTGCTGCGGGCGCCATCGTGTAAATTCCGAAACCACTACTTGACATTTGTGAAGTAGCGCTCTATAGTCGTAGTGGAGGGTTCTACATAGGGTAGCAGACCTATCCTGGTACGCACTTTGAGAAACGATGCTTGAACCATCGGTCTCCTCAGCGGTGCAGCGCCCTGTGACGGGACCCTGTGTTTGCCCCAGCCGGGCGATTCGTGCGAGCCGTTCGTGCGAGCGATTCGCGGGAGCGGGTGCCCGACGGCGACGCCGCACGGTCCGGAAGGGCGCGGCGACCAGCCCGCGGATAGGCACGGATAGGCCTGCCGGACATCGGAGCCAAGCCACACGTGCGGCATTGATGGGAGGGTGATCCTATGGACTTCGGAGAGCGACTGAGGAGGATGCGGACGAACGCCGGCATCAGCGCGAAAGCCCTCGCGGAAAAGGTAGGAGTGTCGCCAAGCTTCATTTACCAGCTCGAGCGAAATGAGGCCACCCCGTCCTTTTCTACGCTGAAGCGCATCGCTGCCGTTCTCGGAACCGGCGTGTCGATGCTCACGGACGACGAGTTTCCGGAGGAATGGGTGGTGGTGCGCAAGAACGGGCGGCGGAATCTCGTCACGGAATGCGAAGGTGTGAAAATCGAGCTCTTTGCGTTCCTTGGCTCGCGCAGCAAGCGGATGCAGGCGTGTGTCGTCTGTCTCGAGCCTCGGGCCAGCTATTCTACGGAGAACTTCGTTTACACCCATGAGAGGGACGATTTCTTGTACGTGCTCGAAGGCGCTATCGAGGTGTCGAGCGGAGGGAAATGGTACCAGCTGGGACCTGGCGACGCCGCGCACTTCTCCATCCATAGTCTGGACGGCCTCCGCAATACAGACAACGTGCCCGCCGCGGCTCTGTGGGTGGTCTCACCCTCAGGAGTATGAGGGCACAGAGAGAAACAGCGCGGCTGCGGGTCACGACGTCGAGGCCGTGGCGGGCCTGCGGCCTGCGGTATGCCGGTAGCGAGCAGCGGTGCGCGTCGCGAGGCCCGGCAGACCGGGCCATCGGCACGGCTAGGAGACTGCGAGGCGGGCTTCGACAGTTGATGCTGCGTCGCGGGTTCACTCAGCCTGTGGGCTGGCTCGAGCGCCGGGAGATGGGTGATTCGGCCTGGCGGACGCGTGCTCATGCCGAACTTTGTGCGCGGTTTCACAAATACGGGGTCGCAGCTTGGGATGTGACCCGGTGTCCGGGTTCTTGAAGAGCCCAGGCTGAAGATGCGGGTGCAGAGGTTCAGGGTTTCAGGTAATGGTTCGGATCTCGGGTGGGGTTTGGAAAGAACGTGAATGGTCCGGAGGTGGCGCTTATGCCAGCAGCGCAAAAAGAGGCGTTTCAGCGCAAGTTTGACAAGGTCAACAGCATCATCGAAAGGCACGGCGGCAAGGTATCCAACCTGATAGCCATCCTCCAGGAGATCCAGTCGGAGTACCGGTATCTTCCCGAGGAAGTGCTGACGTACGTCGCGACGGCGCTGGGGATCCCCCCCGCGACCGTGTACGGGGTCGCCACGTTTTATGCGCAGTTTTCTCTGAAGCCCAAAGGCAAATACGTCATCAAGGTGTGCGACGGGACCGCGTGTCACGTGCGGGGCTCCGAGAAGCTGCGCTACGTGATCCGCGAGAAACTGGGCCTCGACGAGTCCAAGGACACTACAGACGATCTCAAGTTCACCGTGGAAACGGTGTCGTGCATCGGAGCTTGCGGGCTGGCGCCGGTTGTGATGGTGAACGATCGCGACGTATACGGTCAGCTTACTCCGGAGGCGCTTTCGATAGTCCTTGACCAGCTAATAGCGAAGGAGAAAACGAGCGACGCAGGTGGGGATGGTCCAGCTGGGCACGGTACGTCAGATAACAAGCCGCCCGCGAGTAACGCGGCGGGGGGCGACCTGACCCGGGACGATGCGACCCGGGACAGCGCAGCCCGGGACGGCAGAGAAGAGGGGGGTCGGAGATGACGGTGCGGCTCAACACGCCACAGGACGTCGAGTCGTTTGCGGATGAGATGAGGAAAGCACTTGGCCGCCAGAAGGTGCGCGCCCTCGTGTGTGCCGGGACGGGCTGCTTGGCCAACGGCTCGCTCAGGGTTTACGAAAAGCTAAGGGACGCGGTGAAGACCAAAGGCCTGCTGGTGGAGCTCGACATGGTGCCCGACGCATGCGGTGGCGCGGCCGGAGCCGCGTCCGAGGCCACAGCCGGGGTGGGCGTGTCCATCAGCGGCTGCCACGGGTTCTGCCAGATGGGCCCGCTTGTGCGGATAGAGCCCCAAGGCATCCTTTACGTGAAAGTAAAGCCCGAGGACGTGGACGAGATCATCGAGAAGACCCTCGTCCGAGGCGAGATAGTCGAACGGCTCCTGTACCACGACCCGAGCACCGGCGAGCCCGCCCGCACGGAGGACTCGATCCCGTTCTACCGTAGGCAGGTGCGGGTGGTCCTGGCGAACTGCGGGCGCATGAACCCGGAGGACATCCGGGAGGCCATCGCCCACGGCGGGTACCAGGCCATTGCGCGTATCCTCAGGGAGATGACGCCGGAGCAGGTGATCGACACGGTGAGCGCGTCGGGCCTTCGAGGACGCGGCGGAGCCGGGTTCCCAACCGGGCGCAAGTGGACTTTCGCGCACGCGGCGGTCTCCGACAAGAAGTACGTGATCTGCAACGGTGACGAGGGCGATCCTGGCGCGTTCATGGATCGCAGCGTCATGGAGGGCGACCCACACAAGGTCATAGAGGGCCTGATGATAGCGGCGTACGCCATCGGCGCCGACGAGGGATTCATATACGTGAGGGCGGAATACCCCGTCGCCGTGAGCCGCCTCAAGAAGGCGGTCGCGCAGGCGCGAGAGCACGGCCTGCTCGGGCGGAACATCCTCGGGAGCAGCTTCTCGTTCGACATAACGATCAAGGAGGGCGCAGGGGCGTTCGTGTGCGGCGAGGAGACCGCGCTCATCTCGTCGATCGAGGGCAGGCGCGGAATGCCGAGCCCAAGGCCTCCGTATCCCGCGACGAGCGGCCTCTTCGGGAAGCCGACCGTCATCAACAACGTGGAGACGTTGGCTAACCTGCCAGCTATCATTACGAAAGGCCCGGAGTGGTTCAGGTCGTACGGCACCCCGACAAGCCCGGGCACGAAGACCTTCGCCCTCGCGGGACAGGTGGCCAACACCGGCCTCGTCGAGATCCCCATGGGGCTTCCCTTGCGGGACCTCATCTTCGACATCGGGGGCGGCATAAGGGGCGGCAGGAAGTTCAAGGCCGTCCAGATAGGCGGGCCTTCGGGCGGTTGTCTCGGCGAGGAGCACCTTGACGTGGGCCTTGACTATGAGTCGCTGGCGAAGGTGGGCGCCATGGTCGGTTCGGGCGGCATGGTGGTCATGGACGATACCGCGTGCATGGTGGAGGTCGCCCGGTTCTTCATGAAGTTCACTCAGAGCGAGTCATGCGGGAAGTGTGTCCCGTGTCGCGAGGGCACGAGACAGATGCTCGCGCTCCTCACCAAGATCACCAGAGGCGAGGGGACCCCTGAGGATGTGGGGCTCCTCCGGGAACTGGCGCTTGCAGTGAAGGACGGCTCGCTGTGCGGGCTAGGCAAGACTGCTCCGAACCCTGTGCTGACAACGCTCAGGTACTTCCGGAAGGAGTATGATGCCCACGTCATCCAAAAGCGCTGCCCGGCCGGGGCGTGCCAAGCTCTGCGCGCGTATTCCATTGACGCCTCGAAGTGCCGTGGATGCACCTTGTGCGCGAAGGTCTGCCCCGTGGGGGCCATTTCGGGTGAGCGGGGCAAGCCCCACGCGATTGATCCTGAGAAGTGTATCAAGTGCGGGGCGTGTGCTGAGAAATGCAGGTTCGGCGCCATACGCGCCTAGCCCCGGACGGCTGAGTGTATCGCCAGAAGTCCGCGCTACTTTTGGTTTTGGGCGCGGGGGGTCCTGGCCAAGGTTGCCGGTGTTGCCCTCCGGGGACGGCGCGCTTGCGGCGCGCCTCGTTCGAATTTGGCGCACGAGATAGCCAAATTCTCCACGCCCCGTCGTGCAAGCACCGGCAACCCTAGCGCCGTCAAGAGCTGTCAAGAAAGGAGACGAAAACCTATGGCGCCATACTTAGCTCCGGACGGCTAGCCCCGGATGGTTAGCCGAGGAAGGTTAGCCCCGGGAGGCTAGCCGCGTGAGGCTAACCACATGAGGCTCGCCATCCGCGACACGTGGCTGCCAATACGGACTGAAGGAGGGAACCAGGCTATGCCGCATGTGACGGTTGATGGCCAAAGGGTTGAGATAAACGGCGAGAAGAACATCCTCGAAGTGGTGCGCAAGGCGGGAATCGAGCTTCCGACCTTCTGTTACCACTCGGAGCTTTCCGTGTATGGGGCGTGCCGGATGTGCGCCGTGGAGGTGGACGGCATGGGGCTCGTCGCGGCGTGCTCCACGCCGCCGGCGGACGGCATGGTGATTCACACGAACACCGAAAGGACGCTGAGGCTGCGCCGCATGGTGATCGAGCTCCTCCTGGCCAATCACCATAGGGATTGCACCACTTGCGAGAAGAACGGCATGTGCAAGCTGCAGAACCTCGCGTACCGGCTGGGCGTGAGGAAGGTCAGGTTCGGGGAGCGGGAGGAGATGCTTCCCATAGACGACGCGAACCCCTCGGTCGTCCGGGACCCGAACAAGTGCATCCTCTGCGGGGACTGCGTGAGAGTGTGCTCCGAGATCCAGGGCATAGGCGTCCTGGACTTCGCGGGGCGTGGGTCCCGCACGTGCGTGAGCCCGGCGTTCGGGCGCAAGCTCTCCGAGGTCGAGTGCGTGTACTGCGGTCAGTGCGTAGCTGTATGCCCCACGGGAGCGCTCACCGGCAAACCGGAGGCTGAGGCTGTGTGGTCGGCGCTTCACGACCCGTCGAAGACCGTGGTGGCACAGGTGGCGCCGGCGGTGCGCGTCGCGCTGGGCGAGGTCTTCGGCGGCAAGCCCGGCGAGATCGGGACGGGCAAGGTGGTGGCTGCCCTGCGGAGGCTGGGCTTCGCGAAGGTGTTTGACACCGTGTTCGGGGCCGACCTCACGGCTGTGGAGGAGTGCCACGAGTTCCTGGGCCGGCTCGAGAAGGGGCAGGACCTCCCACAGTTCACGTCATGCTGCCCGGGATGGGTCAAGTTCATGGAACAGTACTACCCTGACATGCTGCCGAACCTGTCCACGTGCAGGTCGCCGCAGCAGATGTTCGGTTCGGTCATAAAGCGTTTCTACTCGAAGGAGCTCGGCGTGCGGCCGGAGGACGTCTTCGTGGTCTCAATCATGCCGTGCACGGCGAAGAAGTTTGAGGCCACGAGGCCCGAGTTCGCGTCGGACGGCGGCGTTCGCGACGTGGACGCGGTTTTGTCCACGAACGAGCTTGGCATGCTCTTGAAGCAGGCCGGCATAGTCTTCGACGAGCTGGAGGAGGAAGGCTTCGACCAGCCCTTCGGCCTTACGACCGGCGGCGGGGTCATATTCGGCGTGACCGGCGGCGTGGCCGAGGCGGTCCTGCGGACGGCAGCCGCTTGCCTCGGGGTCGAGCCGGGCAGGGTAGACTTCCAGGAGGTGCGCGGGTTCGAGGGCACGCGCGAGGCGACGGTGCGCCTGGGAGACGTCGAGATACGTGTGGCCGTGGTCCACGGCCTCGCGAACGCCCGGAGGCTGGTCGAGGCGGTGCGGAGGAAAGAAGTATGTTACAATCTGGTTGAGGTCATGGCTTGCCCCGGCGGGTGCGTCGGAGGCGGCGGGCAGCCGTACCCGAACGACGTCGCGGCCCGAAAGGCAAGAGGGAAAGGCCTCTACCGGGCGGATAGGACCATGCAGCTCCGCAGCCCCAGCGAGAACCTGGCGGTTGCGAGGCTCTACGAGAGATACCTGGGCGAGCCTGGGAGCGAGGCCGCCCACAAGGCGCTCCACACGACGTACGGTCCGCGCAGGCGGATATCCGGCGACATGAGGCTGAATGGCGCGGTGCCGGGAGCCCCCGACGTTTCCGTGTGTGTTGGCACCGGGTGCTACCTGCGGGGGTCGTACGACGTGATCGACACGTTCACGAGACTTGCTGAGAGCGACGAGTTCGCGGGGCGCGTCAACCTGAGGGCCACGTTCTGCCTGGAGCACTGTGACCGCGGGGTCTCAATCAAAGTTGGCGACGAGATCATCACCGGGGTCACTCCGGAAAACGCGGAGCGTGTCTTCATGGAGCAGGTCGCGCCGCGGCTGCCGGGCGAGACATGCCGGGCATGTCGAGCGTGATGCCGTGGGCCGTGCGCGCGTCGTTGGCTGCGTATCGTTGGCCGCGCGCCGTTGACGAGGGCCGTCGGGCCCGGCGGGCGGGCGCGCGGCGACGAAGGAATGCGAGGTGCCGTCTCTGTGGTAACGATCTGGGTCTGTGTTGGTAGCTCGTGCTTCCTGCGAGGCGCCCCCGACGTGATCAAAGCGTTTGAGGAGGAGATCGAGCGGAGGGCGCCGCGCCAGGTTGAGCTCAAGGGCACGTTCTGCCAGGACCTCTGCACCATGGGGGTCACGGTGAGGATCGAGAGCAAGGTTTTCACCGCCGTGAAGCCCGATGATGTGCCGAGGCTGTTCGAGGAGGAGGTCGTGCCCCTGATCGAAGGCGGTTGCGGAAGGAGCTGTGGCGGTTCGCTGGGGGACTCGTGATGCACGTCATCCGAACCGGGATGTGAAGGCCGCGAGCCATGAACTGGGGGCCTGCACCTGGGAACCGGCAGCTTGGGGCGGGCGGCCGGGAGCCGGCAGCCGGGGATCGGGGCGGGGCTGGGAGAGTGATAGAGTGAGCGTGATCGAGACCATAGAGGCGAAATGCAAGGACTGCTATAAGTGTCTCAGATCGTGCCCGGTGAAGGCCATCAGGATGGAGCGGGGAAGCGCGCCCCACGAGCTCCACGCCAGGGTGGCCGAGGAGAGGTGCATTTTTGATGGCACGTGCGTCCTCGTCTGCCCGCAGAAGGCCAAAAGGGTCGCGAGCGACCTCGACAAGGTGCGATCGCTCATCGCAAGCGGGGTGAAAGTCGCCGCAAGCCTCGCGCCTTCGTTTGCGTCCGCCTTCCCCGACGTAAACCTGCTGGCCATCCCGGCGGCCCTTCGCCACCTGGGTTTCCACATCGTGCAGGAGACCGCCGTGGGCGCCGAACTCGTGAGCGCCGAGCACGCACGGCTTTTCCGCGAGACCGGCGGCCCCCTCATCTCAAGCTCCTGCCCGGCGGTGGTGAACCTCATCGAACGTCATTATCCCGAGGCCATTACATACCTTGCGCCCGTCGTGTCTCCCATGACCGCCCACGGCCGCTTTCTCAAACGGCTCGTGCCGGGCGTGAAGGTGGCCTTCATCGGCCCGTGTATCGCCAAGCACCAAGAGCGCACGGTGCCGGGGCTCGACGATGCCGTGGATTTCGTGCTCACTTTCGACGAGCTTGCGGGGCTTTTCAAGCAGGAGGGAATAGACCTCACACGAATCCCGCCGGGGGATTTCGACGGGCCACAGCCCGACCTTGCGCGCCTGTTCCCCGTGGGCGGAGGCCTACTGAAGGCCTCACTCCTCAGCACGGATATGCTCGACTGCGGGGTGCTGTCAGTGTCGGGCGTGAACAACTGCCGGGAGGTGCTGCGCTGGTTCGTCGAAACCCTGCGCGGCGGGGGTGACGATGCGGTCCGCAGCACGACCTGGCAATCGCGCTCAGAGCTGCCGCGCTTGGTGGAGATGCTCGCTTGCGAAGGCGGGTGCATCAACGGGCCCATGAACCCGGCGCGGGAGGACATCTACGCGCGCAGGGCGAGGGTGCTCGAGTACGTGAGGTTGCGGTCTGAGTCGCGGTCCGGCTCGCGGTCGAGCGAGTCTCGCGCGTCCGGCGATTTCGGCCGCGACGACGAGCAGCGGGCGGGGTCTCACGTGCGGGCTCTCACAGAGCCGGCGATCGAGTTACCCAGACACCTCCTCCAGAGGTCGTACCGGGACCTTCGCCCCGAGGCGTTCGTTCCGGACGAAGACGCCATCGAGGCGGTCCTCGCCAAGACCGGGAAGTTCACGCCCGAGGACGAGCTCAACTGCGGCGCGTGCGGCTACGATTCCTGCCGCGACAAGGCCATCGCGGTCCTTCAGGGGATGGCCGACCCTGAAATGTGCATCCCATACATGCGCGAGCGGGCCGAGTCCATGGCGAACGTCTTCGTGGCTTCCGCGCCTTACGGGATCATCGTCGTGGACGAGGACGAGGTCATCCGCGATCTGAACGCAGCGGCGGAGCGGATGTTCGGGCGGTCCAGGCACGAGGTGGTCGGCGGAAAGCTCGCCGCGTTCATGGACCCGTCGAGCTTCCGGGAGGTCCTCGCCGCGAAGACGTCGCTCCAGGTCGAGGTGGCCTATCCCGAGCTCGGCCTCGTGACCAGGCAGACCATATTCTACGAGCCTGACGAGAGGCTCGCGATGGCGGTAATAGCTGACATCACGGAAGAGAAGTCGCATGCGGCCCACCTGCAGAAACTCCGCGCGGAGACCCTTGAGAAGGCGCAGGGTGTGATAGACAAGCAGATGGAGGTCGCGCAGAAGATCGCTGGCCTTCTCGGCGAGACCACCGCTGAGACCAAGGTCCTCTTGACGCGGCTCATGAACGTGTTCCGGGAGGATGGCACGAAGAATGGTGGACCTCAGCACACGCCTCCGCGTTGAGGTCGGGAAAACCCAGCTGAACAAGGACGGCGAGGAGCTGTGCGGCGACAGCGTCGAGGTCGGCGAGGGGCCCGGCTCCACGATCGTAGTCCTCTCTGACGGGCTCGGGAGCGGGGTCAAGGCGAACATCCTGTCCTCGCTTACCGTCAGAATGATCGCCACCATGCTGAAGGGCGGGCTCGCGCTCGAGGACGTCATCGACGCCCTCGCCCGCACTCTTCCCGTGTGCGAGAAGCGGCATCTCGCGTACTCGACGTTCAGCGTCCTCCAGGTATTCCACGACGGGTCCGCCCACATCGCCGAGTACGACAGCCCGCCGGCGTTCATGGGACGGGGCCGGGAGCTGCGGCTCGTGTCGAGGTCGGAGTGCGTCGTGGGCGGGCGCGTGGTGAAGGAGGCCTTCTTCTCCGTCGAAGATGGAGACTGGATCGTCATGGTGAGCGACGGGGTGCTGCACGCCGGCATCGGCGGCGTGTGGAACACCGGCTGGGGCTGGGACAGAGTGGCGGAATACGTCAGGTCGGTGGCGGGCTGGGCCGAGACCGCACAGGAATTCGCCGAGGAGATAGCCAGGGTCACCGGCAAGCTGTACGGCCACAAGCCCGGTGACGACGCCACGGTCGTCGCGGTTCGTGTAAGGCGCGCGCGCAGCCTGACCATGCTGGTGGGCCCTCCCGTTGACCGCGGAGACGATCCCGCGGTCGTGGAGAAGCTCATGGAGGAGCCCGGAAAGAAGATCGTCTGCGGCGGGACCACCGGCAACATGGTCGCGCGCGTTCTCGGGAAACCCATCGCGGTGGACCTCAGGTCCCAGGATAGGCGCGTGCCCCCCACCGCCGAGATTGAGGGGATAGACCTCGTTACCGAGGGCATGCTCACGCTGTCGTACACGCTGGAAAAACTCAAAGCCGGTGCGAGGCTGCGCGACGTGGCGTGGAAAAGGGACGGCGCGAGCCGCCTCGCGGCCGCGCTCCTCGAGGCGGACAGCGTCCGCATCATCGTGGGGCGGGCCATCAACCCCGCGCACCAGAGCCCCGACGTGCCGGTCACTCTCGCGCTCAAGCAGAAGATCGTCGACGAGCTCGCGCAGGTCCTGAAGGGGATGGGGAAGAAGGTATTCGTGGAATATTACTAGCCCTTTGGGCCCTTTGGCCCCTCGCCCGCGCCGGAGGGGCGCGCGCCTTCCTCCGGCCGCGCCGTCCCCATCCAGCGCCGGCCCGAGTCTCGTGCTCCTCTGTTGCGTCGTGTCTCTCCGGCCTTCATGGCTCCCGCCCGCCTATCTCCGCCTCATGCCGCTCCGGTCCGTCTCCGTCCTCTGCTTTCCGCAAGCTGCGGGCCGTTCCCGAGACGCAGCGGGTGCCTCCCTTGCCTCTGTCTTGACATCGCGCCAGGTGCATGGTAACTTACCAAGTACGGGATATGACTGACCGGTCAGTCGGCGGTCGCGAGATGGGGCAGGTGATCTTTCGGTGGCCGCCCGGCATCACGCCGTTATGTCACTTTGAGGCGTCGGCCCGTGATCCCTGTAGTGTGGTGCGCCTCGCGACGTGAAGAAAGCCGCGCGAGCGGCGCGGAGAGGGAGTGCCGTGTAGATGGGTATGGACGTGGAGGAAGGCCGAGCTGGCTGCGAAGCCAAGGAAGCGCGAAAGCGCGACCTCATCCTGGACGCGGCCCAGCAGGTTTTCTCGAAAAAGGGCTTTCACCAAGCTACCGTCGAGGAAATAGCGGACGTGGCGGGCGTGGGGAAGGGCACGGTCTATCTCTATTTCCCCAGCAAGAAAGAGGTCCTCGTCGCCCTGATCGAGGAGCGGCTCAGGGAGCTCACTGGAGAGCTCAAGGAACGCGTGGAAGCCGTCGCGGCCGGCCTCCGGACCTGCACCGAGAAGCTCCGCCAGGCGATCTCGTTCCAGATGGAAGTCCTCCGGAAATCGCAGGACTTCCTCACCGTGATGTCGGGCGACATCGGCGAGCTCGGGCAGGAACTGGATAGGCGCACCAGAGAGGCGCGGCGCGCGTTCGTCGCGGTGATGGAGACGATCATCAGCGAGGGAACGCGTAAGGGTGAGTTCCGGGACATAGACCCCCGCTTGGCCTCATATGCCGTAGAAGGGATGATCATACACGGCGCTGTGGGCTTGACCATAGGAGAAGGCGCGCAGATATCTGACGAGCACGTCTCGCAAGTGGTGGACCTCTGCCTCAACGGCATCGTCCTCCAGCAGAACGATGCGCGCGCGTGAGACGCCTGCGAAAGGTGAATGGTGCGTCGGACGGCGTGGCGGCTGGTCGTGGCCCGCGGCCGCGGCGCGCCCGACGCGGGCGGGCGGCCGGGCCGGCATGCGGGCGCGGGTGCGGTGGCGCGCAGACCGTGCTAAGTGGGGGTGCAGAAATGCTCCCGACTTTTGGGAGGGGTTGCCGGTGATTGCACGAGGGGTGTCAGAATACGGCCACTGGCCTAACGGGCCAGATTCTGTCAAGACGCCCCGCTTGCGGCGCCGTCCCCGAGTGCAACACCGGCAACCCGGCGACTCATGGGAATAGGGCGAGGACTAACGCATCCGCGCGTAGTGAAGTTGGGTTAACGAAGCAGGGTTAGTGAATCAGGGTTGGGGAAGCGGGGTTCAGGGGGTACATAGCTGTGGAAAGACTTGCGCGGGCCATTGTGAGATACCCGGAAAGGGTTGTGATCGCGCTCTGCGTGTTGACGCTGGTTTTCGCATGGTTCCTGCCGCGTGTCGAGCTCAAGACAGATACGGCTTCGCTCGCTCCTCATGACGACCCCGTGATCAAAGAGCTCACGGAGACCATCGAGGACTTCGGGTCGCAAGACATCATCATGGTCGTCCTGGAAGGGGACGTCTTCACAACGGAGACCCTCGCCAAGGTGCGGCGCCTGGCCGACGGCATTTCCGGCCTGGACGGGGTGGACCGGGTGATGACCCCGCTTGACGTGGATCTCGTCCGCGGGGACGAATTCGGCCTTCAGATTGCTCCTGTCGCTGACCACGTGCCCGAAACGCCCGAGGAAGTGGAGGCCTTCCGGGAAGCCCTCAAATCCAGCCGCCAAGGCTCTCAGATGGTAGCCTCGAACGACAAAGCCATGGCCATCTTCGTGACCCTGGAGCCGGACGTGATGGCTTCCACGAGGGCGCAGGACCTTGCTGGGGAGATAGAAGCCCTCGTGCGGTCGGAGGAGAGCCCGGGGCAGAAGATCTACATAGTTGGCGAAGCTTACATGGGCTACTGGGCCTCCCGGAACATGCGTCGCGATCTCAGGTTCCTGTTCCCGCTCGCCATCGCCGTCGTGGTGGGCTCGCTCTACGTGAGCTTCGGAAGCTTGTCCGAAGTCGGCGCGCTGCTCGGGAGCATCGTGATGAGCGTCATATGGACCGTGGGCCTCATGGCGGCCTTGGGCTACGACATCACTATCGTGTCGATGATGTTGCCGACTATCCTCGTGTCCATGGGCAGCGCCGCAGGGATCCACATCCTTAACCGCTTCCACGAGGAGACGAGGTCGGGGGCCTGCGTCGAGGACTCGATCGTGAAGATAGTGACCCAGCTCACGAGCCCGATATCCATGACGACCCTCACGACCGCCGCGGGCTTTGCGTCCTTCATCACATCCTTCGTGCCTCCTGTGAGGGAGTTCGGCGGCCTCGGCGCTGTCGGCATCATCTTTAACATGTTGATCTCGCTCACCTGGATACCGTCGGTCTTAGCGATACGCGCGAGGCGCAGGCCGGCTCTTGCGCCGGAGGGGCAGCCTTACCGGCAATCTGACCACCGTGCCGCCGCCCGCCACGCGCACGCTGCGGGGGGCGTGGCGGCGGGGGCCGCGGCGGACCCTCCGGCCGGGTGCGGCGCGCCGGGCAACGACAGTGCGCGGCGGGGCAACAACTGTGGGCCGGGCGATGGGAGTGCGCTGCGCGACGAGGGTGCGCCGGGCGGGCATGGCGCCCGCGGGCCGCGCGGGGGCAGCCAGGCGGACGGCAGGCGCTCCCCGCTCCAAAGACTGCTTGACGCCACCGGGAGGCTTGTCGTGACCCATCCGTGGGCGATCATAGTGGGTGCGGTCGTGGTGACCGCGGTCTTCGCCGCGGGGATCCCCGGACTCGTGGTGGAAACGAACTTCCTCCAGTATTTCAGGCAGGATAGCCCTGTGGTCCAGGGCACCAAGGCTGTGGAAGACTATTTCGGCGGGACGCTCGGCCTATCCGTGCTGGTAGACACGGGTGAGCCGGACGGCATCAAGGACCCGGCGGTCCTGAACCGCATGGTCGAGCTGGAGGATAAGCTCAAAGGGCTGCGCGAGGTGAGCGATCCGACGTCGGTGGCAGGGCTCATTTGCGATGTGAACCAGGCCCTGAACGGCAACGATCCAGCGTACTACAAGATCCCGGACAGCCGGGAGGCTGTGGCGCAGGAGCTCCTGCTCTTCACGATGCAGGGGGGCTCGGGCCTCGACACGATGGTAAGCTATGACTTTCAGAAGGCGCTCGCGAGCATGAGAGTCGTCAATCTTCCGACTTCCGAGCTTCATCGCGTGATTCGGGCGGTCGAGGATGTTGCGGGCGAGGTGTTCGGCGGCACCAGCGTCAAGACGACCGTGGTGGGTCTGCCCAAAGTGATGCTGCGACTCATGGACAGGTTCATGGACAGCCAGATCAAGAGCCTTGTCGTGTCCATGGTGGGTGTGTGGGCCGTCGTCGCCCTCATCACGGGCTCCGCGTGGCTCGGCCTCCTGTGTCTCGTGGCTCTCTTCATCACGGTGATCGTGAACTTCGGGTTTATGTCGTTCATCAACATACCTCTCGACGTGGTGACGATAATGATCTCGGGCGTGGCCATCGGTATAGGGGTCGACTATTCGATCCACGTCCTGAGCCGGTACCGTCTGGAGCTGCAGGGCGGAATGCAGAAGGAGGCGGCGCTCGCGCGAGTCGTGGGGTCCACGGGGCGGGGCGTGTTCTTCAACGCCGCGACGTTGGTTCTCGGGTTCGGGCTCCTCGTTTTCTCGAGCTTCAAGGCGATCTCCATATTCGGTCTTTTGGTGGCGGCTACCATGTTCACGAGCGCGCTCGGGGCCCTGCTCGTGCTGCCGGCGGTGCTGAGGCTCGTGGCGGCCGAGCGCGTGCGCGACGCGGGGTTCGGTGGAAGGCGAGGGCGCGCGTTGCCCGGTGCGGCGGGACGCGCGGCGCACTAAGTGGGGGCGCGAAAACGCTCCCGACTTTTCGGAGATGTTGCCGGTGGTTGCACGAGGGGTGTCAAAATCCGGCCACTGGCCCCGCGGGCCGGGTTTCGTCAAGGCGCCCCGCTTGGGGCGCTGTCCTCGAGTGCAACACTGACAACCGGGCAGCTGCTGGAAATGCGGCAATCACTGATGCACCTCACATAGGGCGCGTCAGGGGAAGGTGACATCTGATGATGGTGGTGATCCACGGTGCGGTATGAGATGCGACGGCAAAAGGGATCGGCCAAGGCGGCGTTAACGCGGGTTGCGGCTTGCGCCTTGCTGACCGGGTTGTTGGCGGTGGCGTGCGTGCCTGCGGCCTCGGGGCGGGTAGGGGCGGCGGACCTGACCGCCCAGCAGATCTTGGATAAGATCGAGGGCACGACGATGCTCACGGGGAACGGGTCGGCCACGATCGAGCTCATCACCGAGAACAAGCGCGGCCAGCAGAGAAGCAACAAGCTCAAAGTCTACCGGGCCAAGGCCGCCGACGGCACGGAAAAGCAGCTCCTCGAGTACCTGTCGCCCGCGGACGTTGCGGGGACCAAGCTCCTCAGCATAACCGGGGGCGGCCAGGAAAGCCAGATCTGGCTCTTCATGCCCGCCCTGGGCAGGGAACGAAGGATCGCGGGCACCGAGACGCGTTCCAAGTTCATGGGAACGGACTTCACGTACGAGGAGATATCCGGCGGCTCGACGTACAAGGACGACTATAGGGCCGAGAAGCTCAAGGACGAGGACCTGGACGGGCGAGGCTGCTACGTGCTGCGTCTCACGCCGTCCAAGGAAAGCGATTACGCTTTCGTCAAGATGTGGGTCTGGCGGGACGAGTTCATCCCGCTCAAGATCGAGTTCTATAACAAGGACGGCAAGGTGCGCAAGGTCCTTTCGAACATAGACCTCAAGAAGAACAGCAAGGGCAAGTGGGAGCCTTCCACGATCGAGATGAGAGATGTTGCGGCGGGGACGAAGACGATAATCAAGATCCTCGAGATCTCGGGAGAGCCTGTGCCCGATGATTACTTCACCGTCCGCTACTTGAGGAGGCGGTAACCGGGAGCTACGTGGGGCGAGGTGCTTCGCGGTTTCCGCGGAGGGTTTGTCGTTGTGCGCGGAGAGCGCTTCAGGCTGTGCGCGTTTCGCCAAAGGCAAGCTGGCGGCGCGTCCCCGGGTGGGGGCGTTGCCGGTGTCAAGGAGGTTGAAATGTCATGAGGCGACGTAGGAATCCTGGATGGGCCAAGTGGGCGGGTATCGGCGGCTTGATGCTCGCCGCGGTGCTCGCGCTCTGCGGCGCGTGGACTGGGACTGCGCTGGGGGAGGAGCCCGGGCTCGGGATCAAGGTGTCCGGGGATGTTGAGTACGGTCTCGCGGTTTCATCGCGCGGTGACGGCGTCACCGCGAACACGGCGGGTTACCATCTCTCGCTATCAAGCGGGCTCGGCGGGACGGGGTGGCTTCCTCCCGGGAGCGTGTACATATCTCTGAAGGGCGAGTACGACCTCCAGAGGGAATCAGGCAAGCTCGCGGACCTCGACGAGGCGTACGTCGACGTCTACCTCACCGGCGCTGACCTGCGCCTCGGTCAGCAGGTTGTGAGCTGGGGCACGGCTTACGGGCTCAACCCAACGAGCTATGTGAACCCGGTGCCGAACCCCGCGTCGATGGCGGGCGGGACGAGCATAGCGGGGATCATAAGAAGCGGGGGCCTCGAGCTTGCGGGGCTCGCCGTGCCCGCGGTGAGCACGACGGTGTACCCGTCCTGGGGAGAGGTGGGGGTCGTGGCCGTGGTGAACCCCAGGCTGCAGGGGGTGCCGGTTCCCGAGGACACGCAGGCCGCGATCTTGCAAGAGATCGCCTATGGAGTCAGCCAATCCTACCCGAGCACCCAGGTGAGGCTGTCGTCCCAGCGCTTCTCCGTTGAGTCGCCCGAGTCGCTCTCTGAGCGGCTGGAGTACGCGGCGCGCGTGGGAGCGAGGGTGGGCAACTGGGACCTTTACCTGAGCGGGTTCAGGGGATGGGATGACTACCCGGTGCTTTGGGTGAGTCACCAAATATCAGGCTCCGACCCTACCACTGAATACCCCATCGTGCGTGTGGACCCCAATGCGGCCTACAGGAAAGAGACAAAGGCTGGCCTCGCCGCGAGCTGCACCTGGGGCCCGTACACGCTCTGGGGCGAGGGCAGCTATGCGTGGCCTGACAAGGTGGCCGAGCTCGACGATCCGGCCAACACGGCCTTCTCGTCCAACGACCCGCACTGGCAGGCCGTCGTTGGGGCGGATAGGTCGTTCGGGGACTCGAACGATGTATACGTGATGGCGGAGTACATCTACAATTCGAGCGGGTCCATCCTCGTGCCTTACCAGTTCGTGCCGGGCGGAGCGGGAGCAAAGCAGTACCTGGCCGGCACGGCGCGGTGGCAGCCCGGACAGGACCACCAGTTTGAGCTGTCCGGCATTTACTGCGTGAACGACCGGAGCTACGTGGTCATGCCGCGATACACATACCAGGTGGACGAATCCACTAGCGTGTGGGTAGGTCTCGCGGTGCCTGGCGGCGCCGCGGACAGCGAGTTCGGGAGCTTCAGCGATGCCCGCTCGGCGAGCCTCGGGATAAAGCTGGCTTTCTAGCCCGGCGTTTTCGCCGGGGGTTTGCCGCCGTGTCCTGGAGGCAACGGGGCGCACGTTCTTGACCTAGAGGTCCACGACGACGTGGACCTCGCCATGCCGGACAGACAGCCTAGTGACCGGTGCTGCAAGTCCTCCTCGAGCGTCTCGAGGAGGACTTGCGTCGTTTCGCGGCCGTGGGTCCTCGAAGCGGCCGGCGAGCACGTTGGCCACCTTGGCCACCTCTCGCGATTTCGGAGATGTGTTCCTGCCCCCAACCCGCCGAGAAAGACCGCGGTACGTCCGTGGCGGGCGTGCGCTGGTTCCCACGAGACCTTCGATTTGATACAATCGGGTGGGAAGGCGTTTCGAGCCTGAAGCTTCTCCAGACCGGGGCCGCTTCGAGGCGACTCCACTTTAGAAGGGAGCGAACTGTGATGGAGCGACGCACGCGGCGTTTTGCGAGAAGCCTCGTGGCGATCCTCTGCGTCGTGGCGCTGGCAGCGATGGGCCGCGCCGAGACGGCGCTCGCGAGCTCTCCTACCGAAAGGATCGACGACGCTGTGCAGGTCCTGAGGGAGATGTCCGCGCAGGAAGACTACGAGGCAATGGCTTACATCCTCAAGAAAGCGCATGGCGTCGCCATCTTTCCCTCGGTGTTCAAGGCCGGTCTCATGATCGGCGCGAGGCATGGGGAGGGCCTCGTCCTTCGTCGCGACCCGCGCACGGGGACGTGGTACGGCCCGAGCTTCATCACGATCACGGGCCTTTCTTGGGGGCCGCAGATAGGTGTTCAGTCCACCTCGCTGGTCCTCGTCATCACGAACGAGCGCGGCCTCAAAGGCTTCCAGGAAGGCAAGATCACCCTTGGGGGTGAGCTGTCAGTAGCGGCGGGCCCGGTGGGCCGCCATGCTGAGGCGGGCACCGACGTTGAGTTGAAGGCGGCCATATACAGTTATTCCATGAGCAAAGGCGTGTTCGCCGGGGCGTCGCTGGAGGGCGCGCGCATCGCCGCGGACGAGTCGGCGAACGAGCTCTACTGGGGTGCGAAGGTGGCGGCAGACTCGATACTTGCGCGGAAGGCCGTGGATCGCAGGGTCAAGCCGCTCGTGCAGGAGCTGAACCGTTTGATCTCGAACGCGGCTTAGGGGACCAAGTAGATCATCAGAAGTTCGCGCTACTTTTCAGCGGGTGAGTCCTGTCCAGGGTTGCCGGGGTTGCCCTCCCGGGACGGCGTGCTTACGGCGCGCCTCGTTCGAATTTGGCGCGCGGGCTAGCCGAATTCTCGACGCCCCGTCGTGCAAGCACCGGCAACCTCAACACGGTCCGGAAAGATGGAGCTAAGTTGTGGCGCCACACGTAGAGGACAGGCCGCGCCCTACGGAGGTTCCAGAGCGGTCTCCACGTCGTGCGCCTGTTCATGCGGCTCCGCTGCCTTCCGACCGGCTGTCTTTGGGGAGGCCGTGCACGAGCGTGTATGTGAGGGCGAGCAAGAGCAGGAGGCCGGCGTACCCTACCGCTGGGTAAAGCGTCCTCACGATGCTGCTGAAACCGAGCCGGCCCGCAAGCAGCGCGGCCGCGCTGGTGGCGATGACGAGCCAGCGGAAGGCTGGGCTGCGCGGCTTTGCGATGCGGGCGACGAATCCGTAAAGGTTGCCCACGGCCGTGGTGTAAATCTCGAGAAGCAGGACCACGCTGTAACCCACCTGCACGAGCGCGGGGAAGCGCCCTGCGATGTATATCATGGGCACCTCGAGCCTCGCGGACTGCGGGAGCGTGGCAAGCAGCGCGAGCTGGATCGCCAGCGCCCCCGTGCCCAGGCCGAGACCTCCGAGGACCGCCCCGAGCTTGAGAGCGCGCGGGCTTGCGGCTATGGCTCCAAGTGGGGCGAGCACGCCCACCGCGAGGACGATGTTATAGGACACGTACACTACCGCGGAGAGCGGCCACGAGGGCACTGGAGCCCGCGCCCTATCGAGGGCCCCGATGGTGGAGGGGTTGAGCGGCGCGTGTAGGAGAGTGGCTGCGCTTATCCCCACGACCGCGACGAGGAGAGCCGGAACGATCAGACTTATGGCGGTGACAACCCCGTGGATCCCGGCGAGCACCGTGAGGAGCGTGGCCACCACCAGGAGCACGTTTCCGACGGAGGATGGCAGGCCGAATTGCTCGTCGAGAACGGCCCCGGCGCCGGCGGTCATGGCCACGAGCGCGCCGAAAAGGAAGAACGTGATCACGGCGTCGACCGCCGTCCCGACTATGCGCCCGCCTGCCGCCCGGACCACGGGCAGGTGCGACTTGGCACCGAGCTTCCTTCCAAGTTCCAGGATGAGGTATCCGTAGAGCGAGAACAGGGCGACGGCCACGCCTATGGCCGGGACGCCCTTCAGGCCGAAGTGCCCGAAGAACTGAAGCACTTCCTGTCCCGAGGCGAAGCCCGCGCCCACCACCGTGCCGATGTAGGTGGCCGCCACCCCGAACGTGGAAACGCGCTTGCTGGCCATACCGTCCGCGGCTACGTGGTCGCCGCGCCTCCCAGCTCCGCGATGCGGCGCTTCACGCCCTCGACCTCAGCCTGAAGGTCGCTGAGGTATTCCCGCAGGAACTCCCTTTCCTCCTGCTCGCTCGGGTAACGGCGATGAGCCACGCCTGTGCCGCCGCACATGGGGCACGGTCCGCCCATTCCCATCATCGCGGGGCCGAAGTGGTGCATCCGGCGTCCCATCATCGGGCGATGCATCTCATCCGGCATCGAACAACACCTCCTATCCGGTCAATCGTCTTCCCCTTCGACCTTTGGTCCGTCTCCCATAGTCTAACCTTCCTAGCGCTCCCTTAACACAAGCGCGAAGCGGGCCGCAGGCCAGTCGGGCGGGCGGCCCGCCGGGCAGCTCGACGAGGTTCGTGTGAAGCCGTGCCGCAACCGCGCCGTCTCCGGGGAGCTCCGGGGAACAATACCTGTGGTCCTGGACGAATACAAAGCCCGCTTCCGAGAAGGAGGAAGCCCCCGTCGCGCGTCGAAAGAGCATGATGACGGAAAGGGCAACCAAACAGCCTCCTCGGCGCCGGGGGTCGCCCGGGGCGCGGGGCCCGGGCCGCCCGGGCGCCCCGCGCGGGGCGCGGGGGGCGGGGGGGGGGGGGGGGGG